>NZ_JBEXYB010000008.1:0-220835 GCF_040630715.1 Streptomyces sp. NPDC005752
TCCGGTGAGGCTCATAGTGTTCCTGTGGGGTTGGATCTCGTGAGTCTGCGGGAGGGTGGGGCTGTGCCCGCGTTGTTGCGGGGGCTGGTACGCAATCCCCCACGCCGAACAGCCACGGTCGACGCGGGATCCCTGCGCGACAGGCTGCTGGCGCTTCCCGGGGCCGAGCGTGCGGACGTCCTGCTCGACGTGGTCCGCGAAAACGTCGCTGCCGTCCTGCGGTACGCCACGCCGGCGGGGATCGCCCCGACACAGTCCTTCGCCACGCTCGGATTCGACTCACTCACAGCCGTCGAACTGCGCAACCGGCTCGCCGCCGTCGTCGGCAGCAGGCTGCCCACCTCGCTCGTCTTCGACTACCCCACCCCCGTCCTGCTGAGCGGACACCTCCTCGGACTGCTCCTGCCGGCGACGGACCCGGCCGAGCGGAGCACGGAGACGCTCGACCGGCTCGAGGCGATGCTCGCCGAGGAGTGGGACGGCGCCGAGGCCAGCAGGGTCACGGCCCGGCTGGAGACCCTGCTGGTGCGCTGGCGGGACCGGTCGAAGGCGGTCGTCGGCAGTGGGTCCGACGGTGACGACGACCTCGACTCGGCGACGGACGACGAAGTCCTTCGCTACATCGACGACGAACTCGGGCTCAGCTGATGGCCGCCGCGACCACGCGTGTGCCACTCCAAGAAAGGTTCTGAGCATGGCTGACAAGGTGCAGGTCGTCGAATACCTGAAGCGGGTGACGGCAGACCTGAAACGGACCAGGCAGCGTGTCCGGGACCTGGAGGACGCACATCGCGAGCCGATGGCCATCGTGGGGATGAGCTGCCGGTTCCCCGGCCATGCGGGCACCCCCGAAGCGTTCTGGGACTTCGTGCGGGACGGTGGTGATGCCATGGGCCGGTATCCGGACGACCGCGGATGGCTGCTGGACACCGAGCCGGATCCGGACGGGACGGAGCCCCGCAGGCAGGGCGGTTTCATCGACTCGGCCGCCGATTTCGACGCGGGCTTCTTCGGTATCTCGCCCCGCGAGGCCATGGAGATGGACCCGCAGCAACGCGTGCTGCTGGAAGCCTCCTGGGAGGCGTTCGAACGCGCCGGTATCGACCCGACGACCCTTCAGGGCAGCCGCACCGGTGTGTTCGTCGGTGTGAACGGGGCCGACTACGGGGCCCTGCTCAACCACTCCCGGCACGAGTCGCACGGATACGTGCTGACCGGCACCGCGTCGAGCGTGGTCTCGGGCCGTGTCGCCTTCACCTACGGCTTCGAAGGGCCCGCGGTCACGGTCGACACCGCGTGCTCGTCGTCTCTGGTCGCGCTGCACCTCGCCGCTCAGGCGCTGAGGGCCGGTGACTGCCCGCTCGCGGTGGTGAGCGGGGTGACCGTGATGTCGACCCCAGGCGTGTTCGCGGAGTTCGGCAAACAGCGCGGGCTGGCGGCCGACGGCCGGTGCAAGGCGTTCGCCGCCTCTGCCGACGGCACGGCCTGGGGCGAGGGCGTCGGTGTGCTGCTGGTGGAGCGGCTGTCGGACGCGCGCCGCAACGGTCACCGCGTCCTCGCCGTGGTGAGGGGCTCCGCCGTGAACCAGGACGGAGCGTCCAACGGGCTCACCGCGCCGAACGGCCCCTCCCAGCAACGCGTGATCAGGGACGCGCTGGCCAACGCGGGGGTCGCGTCGAGTGACGTGGACGTGGTGGAGGCGCACGGTACGGGGACGTCGCTGGGCGATCCGATCGAGGCGCAGGCGCTTCTCGCGACGTACGGGCAAGGGCGGCCGGCAGGGCGTCCGGTGCTGCTGGGGTCGGTGAAGTCCAACATCGGGCACACCCAGGCGGCGGCGGGCGTCGCAGGGATCATCAAGATGGTCCTGGCGCTTCGGCATCAGGTGGTGCCGCCGACGCTGCACGTGGACGAGCCCAGTCCGCACATCGACTGGTCGTCGGGCGCCGTCGAGCTGGCGACCGAGGCGCTGCCCTGGCCGGAGACGGACAGGCCGCGCCGCGCGGCGGTTTCGTCCTTCGGGATCAGCGGCACCAACGCCCACGTCATCCTGGAACAGGCCCCGGAGGAAGCGGCACCCGCCGAAGAGGCGGTGACCGGCGGTGTCCTTCCCTGGGTGCTCTCCGCCAAGACGGCCGACGCGCTGCGCGGCCAGGCAGCACGGCTGCGCGACTACGCGGGTGCGGCCGGCGAGAACGCTGCCACGGCCCAGGACGCCGGCGCGGTCGCCGTGGAACTGGCCTCCCGGGCGGCGTTCGACCACCGCGCGGTGGTCCTCGGCGAGGACTTCGCCGGGTTCGAGCAGCTGCTGGGCACCCTGGCCGGCCAGGACCGGGCAGCCACCGGGCGGCACATGGTGTCGGCCGCGGTGCGCCCCGGAGCCAAGGTGGCCTTCGTGTTCGCCGGGCAGGGAGCCCAGTGGGCGGGCATGGGCCGACAGTGGCACGACGAACTCCCGGTCTTCGCAGCGGCGTTCGACGCGGTGTGCGCGGAGGCCGACAGCGGGCTCGAGGTCCCGCTGGCGGAGGTCGTCCTCGCCCCGGAGCACTCCGCCCACGCGAACCTGATCGACCGGACCGAGTACACCCAGGTCGCCATGTTCGCGATCGAGGTCGCGCTGTTCCGCACGCTGGAAGCCTGGGGGGTGCGCCCGGACGTCGTGATGGGCCACTCGATCGGAGAGATCGCCGCGGCCCACGTGGCCGGGGTGCTGTCGCTGGCCGACGCCGTGACGCTGACGGTCGCCCGCGGCAGGCTCATGCAGCAACTCCCCGACGGCGGAACCATGCTGGCGGTCGAAGCCGGGGAGACCGAGGTCGAGGAGTGGCTGCGGAGCACCCCCGGGCGCCAGGTGTCGATCGCGGCGGTGAACGGGCCGACGGCCGTCGTCGTCTCGGGTGCGGCCGATGCCGTGGGGAGCATCGCCGAGGCCGCCGAACGGGCCGGGCGCCGTACCCGCGAACTACGGGTCAGCCACGCGTTCCACTCACCGCTCATGGAGCCGATGCTCGCCGAGTTCCACACCGTCCTCGAGGGGCTGGCCTGGGCGCCGCCGACGATCCCCATGGTGTCCACGGTCACCGGCGCCGCGGTGTCCACCGAGGAGCTGACCTCCCCGCGGTACTGGGTACGCCACGCGCGCGAGGCGGTCCGGTTCCAGGACGCCGTCCGTTGCCTGGAGGGGCGCGTCGACGCCTTCCTCGAACTCGGTCCGCACACGGTGCTGACCAGGCAGATCGAGGACAGTCTGCGCGAGGGGGAGCCGGTCGTGGCCTCGGTCGCCCACCGGGAACGGCCCCAGGTCGCGAGTCTGCTGCGCGCCGTGGGGACACTGTGGACCCGGGGGATCGACGTGGACTGGGCCTCTGCGCTGCCCGCCCCGGCAGGCCGGCCCGACCTGCCCACCTACGCCTTCGAACGGCAGCGCTTCTGGCCCCGGATGTCGCCGCGCGGCCTCGCCGGTGACGCTTCGGCGGCCGGCCTCACCGGCATCGAACACCCACTGCTGGGCGCGGCGGTCAGCGTGGCGCAGGGCGACACCGTCGTCCTCACCGGGCGGCTCTCCCTCGCGACGCACCCCTGGCTGGCCGACCACGCCGTGCTGGGCGCGGTGCTGTTACCGGGTACCGCCTTCGTGGAGCTGGCCCTGCGCGCCGGACAGGACGTGGGACTCGGGCAGTTGGCCGACCTGACGCTGGAGACCCCGCTGGTACTCGAGGCATCGGGCGCCACCCAGATCCAGGTGATCGTCGAGCAGGCAGACTCCACCGGTTGCCGATCGTTGACCATCCACTCGCGCCCCGAACCCGCCGCCGACGCCACAGGGCCCGGATCGGTGGAGTGGACCCGCCACGCACGCGCGGTGATCGAGGCACTGCCCAACGGACCGAACGTCACCGACTTCGGTGCGGTGACCGGGACGGTCTGGCCGCCGCGCGGTGCCACCGGCATCGACATCGAGGACTTCTACCCGGCGCTTGCCCGTCAGTCCTACGCCTACGGCCCGACGTTCCAGGGGCTGCGTGCTGTCTGGCGGCGCGGTGACGACGTCTTCGCCGAGGTGGCCCTGCCCGACGGCGCGACGGCCGACGCATTCGGTATCCACCCGGCCCTGCTGGACGCGGCGCTGCACACGGTCGGGCTCGGCGTGCTGCCCGACGAAGCGGGCGACGCGGCGCGACTGCCGTTCACGTGGTCCGGAGTACGGCTGTGGGCGAGCGGTGCGAGGTCGGTCAGGGTCTGGCTGTCGGCCGCCGGCACGGCGGCGGTCCGCGTCCGGGCCGCCGACGAGTCCGGTGCCCCCGTCATGGGGATCGACGAACTGGTGCTGCGCCCGGCGTCGACGACCCGGGTCGGGGCCGCGCGGCCGGTGGTGGCGGAGTCACTGTTCATCCCGCGGTGGGAGCGGTGGGAGCAGGCAGCCACGCCCGGCGGGAAGCCACCGCTGCCCTGGGCCGACGGCGTGAGCGCCGCCGGCCTCGCGGCCGAGGAGCCGGATCTCGTGCTGCTGGACGGCGCGAGCCGGTCCGGCTCCGGCGGACACGTGCCGGACCAGGCCCTGGCAGCGGTGACCACCGTGCTGGAACGCGTACGGGAGTGGCTGACGCACGACGGTCTCGCGGGTGCGCGGCTGGTCGTGACGACCCGGGGCGGGACCCGGGTGACCGCCGGTGACGGCATCGACCCGGCGCAGGCGTCGGTGCACGGACTGGTGCGCTCCGCGTGCTCGGAGCACCCGGACCGGTTCGTGCTGCTCGACACCGATACCGACGAGGTGCCGGTGGCCCCGCTGCGAGCGGCGATCGAGGCGGGGGAGGCGGAGATCGCGGTCCGCGGCGGCACGGTGTTCGTACCCCGGCTGGTCCGTGGCGCCGTACCCGCCGGGGATGCGCCCGCTCCCCGGCCGGGCAACGGCACGGTGCTCGTCACCGGAGGCACCGGCGTCATGGGCGCCGCCGTCGCCCGGCACCTGGTCACCGCGCACGGAGTCAGAGACCTGGTGCTGGCCGGCCGTCGTGGCCCCGACGCCCCCGACGCCGCCGAGCAGGCCGAGCGGCTGCGGGAACTCGGTGCCACGGTGCGGCTGGCGGCCTGCGACGTCGGCGACAGGGACGCGGTCGCGGAACTGCTGGCGGGGATCCCGGGGCTTCGTGGCGTGGTGCACGCGGCCGGGGTCCTGGACGACGGGGTGATCACGGCGCAGACGCCGGAGCGTGTGGCGACTGTCTTCCGGCCGAAGGCCGCCGCCGCGTGGCACCTTCACGAACTGACCCGGGACATGGACCTCGACCTGTTCGTGTTGTTCTCCTCCGCCGCCGGGATCTTCGGCTCCCCGGGGCAGGCCAACTACGCCGCCGCCAACAGCTTCCTCGACGCACTGGCCCGGCACCGTCACGCCGAGGGCCTGCCCGCCCACTCGCTGGCCTGGGGACTCTGGGCCGAACGCAGCGCGATGACCGGCACCCTGAGCGACACCGACCTCGGCCGGATCACCCGCAGCGGTCTGCGGGCGTTCTCGGAGGAGGAGGGGCTGGCGTTGTTCGACGCCGCGACCCGGTTGTCCGAACCGGTCGTCCTCCCGGTACGCCTCGACCTGCGGGGCCGGAACGACCCGCCGCCCCTGCTGCGCGGGCTGGTCACCGCTCCCCGGCGCAAGGCGTCCGCCGGCTCCGGTACGCCGGCCGAGCAGGGCTGGCACGACCGGCTGACAGGGCTGACGGCCGCCGAACGCTCACACACACTGGTCGAGTTGGTGCGCGAACACGTAGCCGCGGTGCTGGGCCACGCCACTGCTGCCGGCATCGGGCCCGAGCAGTCCTTCGCCACGCTCGGCTTCGACTCCCTGACAGCCGTGGAACTGCGCAACCAACTGGCGGCGATCACCGGTGTCCGGCTGCCCACGACCCTCGTCTTCGACTACCCCAGCCCCGAGGCACTGGCCGAGTTCCTCGGCTCGGTCCTGGTCGGCCGGGAGGAGACGGGTGAGCGGGCGGAGCGGCCGGCCGTGACGGCCGACGAGCCGATCGCGATCATCGGTATGAGCTGTCGGTATCCCGGCGACGTGGGGTCCCCTGAGGACCTGTGGGACCTGGTGGTCGACAACCGTGAGGGCATCGCCGGATTTCCCACCGACCGCGGCTGGGACCTGGAGGCCCTCTACGACGCCGACGGCACGACCCCGGGCACGACCTATGTGCGGGAGAGCGGCTTCCTCTACGGTGCGGCCGACTTCGACGCGGGCTTCTTCGGTGTGGGGCCCCGTGAGGCACTGGCGATGGACCCGCAGCACCGGCTGCTGCTGGAGCTCTCCTGGGAGGTGCTGGAGCGGGCCGGCCTCGAGACGACGAGCCTGCGGGGCAGCAGGACAGGTGTCTTCTCGGGGCTGATGCACCACGACTACGTCGCCCGGCTGCAGTCGGTCCCCGACGAGGTCGCGGGATATCTGAGCAACGGGAACGCGGGCAGCGTGGCATCGGGCCGGGTGGCCTACACGTTCGGCTTCGAAGGGCCGGCGGTGACCGTCGACACGGCGTGCTCCTCGTCGCTGGTGGCGCTGGACATGGCCGTGTCGGCGCTGCAGCGCGGATCCTGCGACCTGGCGCTCGCGGGAGGAGTCGCCGTCGTCTCGACCCCCGCGGCGTTCACCGAGTTCACCATGCAGCGCGGACTGGCGGCCGACGGCCGGTGCAAGGCGTTCGCCGGCTCGGCGGACGGCACGGCCTGGAGCGAGGGCGTCGGTGTGCTCCTGGTGGAGCGGCTGTCCGACGCACGCCGCAACGGTCACCGCGTCCTGGCCGTGGTGCGGGGTTCGGCGGTCAACCAGGACGGTGCGTCCAACGGGATGACCGCGCCGAACGGCCCCTCCCAGCAACGGGTCATCCGGCAGGCGCTGGCCAGCGCCGGACTGGCTCCGTCCGACGTGGACGTGGTGGAGGCACACGGCACCGGCACGACGTTGGGCGATCCGATCGAGGCCCAGGCCCTGATCGCGACCTATGGGCAGGACCGCCCCCGCGACCGGCCGGTCCTGCTGGGGTCCGTCAAGTCGAACCTCGGGCACACCCAGGCGGCCGCGGGCGTGGCCGGCATCATCAAGATGGTCATGGCGATGCGGCACGGCACGGTGCCCGCCACGCTGCACGTGGACGAGCCGAGCCCGCACGTCGACTGGTCGGCGGGCGCCGTCGAGTTGGCGGCCGAGGCACTGCCGTGGCCGCAGACGGACAGGCCTCGCCGCTCGGCCGTGTCGTCCTTCGGTATCAGCGGCACCAACGCCCACGTCATCCTGGAACAGGCCCCGGAGGAAACCCGGCCCGCCGGTCCGGTAGCGGAGCCGGTCATCGCCGGAGGCGCCCGGCCATGGGTGCTGTCGGCGAAGTCCGCCACAGCCCTGCGCGACCAGGCGGAGCGACTGCGGGAGTTCACCCTCGGTCCGGTGGGAGCAGGGGCGCCGGTGAACGACGTCGCGGGCGCACTGGCGGGTTCCCGTACGGTGTTCGGCCACCGGGCGGTGGTGCTCGCCGCCGACCGCGCCGGATTCGCCGAAGGGCTCGCCGTCCTCTCGGGTACGGATTCCGATGGCACGACGGAAGTGGTGCACGGGGTGGCACGGTCCGGTGCGAAGGTCGCGTTCGTCTTCCCGGGCGGGCAGCCGGCGTGGGCGGGCATGGCGACGGGACTGCTGGAGTCCTCCCCGGTCTTCGCCGAGTCCCTGGCGCAGTGCGCGGAAGCACTTGCTCCGCACACCGGCTGGGATCTCCTCGACGTCCTCCGCGACCGGCCCGCCGCGCTGGAGGACCCGGGCACGGCCCGGCCGGTGAGCTGGGCCGTCATGGTCGCGCTGGCCGCGCTGTGGCGCTCGGTCGGGGTGACCCCCGGCGCCGTGGTCGGCCTGGCCGAGGGCGAGACCGCCGCGGCCTGCGTGGCCGGTGCCTTGTCACTGGCCGACGGGGCGGCACTCGTGACGTCGCCCGTCGGGGCGCCGGCCCCTCCGCGGAACGGTTCCGTCCCCGTGTACGCGGCCGCCGCGTCGGATGCGGACCCGGCGGGCCCGGACGGACCGCCCCCGCTCGCCGGGGTGTTGGACCTGCTGTTCGAGGAAGGCGTGGACACCTTCGTCGAGGTGAGCCCGCACCCCGTGACCACGGCCGCCGTCGAGGAGAGGGCAGCCGCCGCGGGCCGCGAGGTGGTCGTGGTCGGATCGCTGCTGCGCGGCCGGGACGAGCGAACGTCGCTCGTGCGGTCGGCCGCGGTGCTCTGGTCGGGCGGGGTGGGAGTGGACTGGACGCTGCTGGCGCCCTCGCCAGGGCGCGCGGTCGACTTGCCGACGTATGCCTTCCAGCACAAGCGCTACTGGCTGGATGCCCCCGAGGCCTCGGATGACGGACGGGCAGCGGAGCCCGCCCGGCGTGAACAGCCGAGGGCCGAGCCGGCCGAGGACGTCCTCGCCCGGGTGCGGGAGGCCGGCGACCCGGACAAACGCCGCCGGCTGCTCGAAGACGTCATCCGGACCGAGGTCGCCGCCGTCCTGAGCCACGAGGATGCCGGGGACATCGCCCCGGACATCGAATTCCTGCACCTCGGGGTCGATTCCCTGGCGGGCCTCACCCTGCGCGACCGGCTCGAGGACCTGCTGAAGGTGGAGCTAGGAGCGTCGGCGATGTTCGACCATCCGACAACGGCCCGGCTCGCGGGTCGGCTGGCGGATCTCGTCGGGGACGCACCCGCGGAGGCCGTCCAGGCGCCCACGGCTCCGAGATCCCCCTTCGACAGCATCGAGGCGCTCTACCGGGAGTCGTACGCCATGGGCCAGGCGGGATCCGTGGGCATGGACCTCGTCCAGGCCGCGGCACGCATCCGGCCGTCGTTCACCACCGCGAACGCTGCCGAGCACGTCCAGCCCCCGGTCCGGTTGGCCCGGGGGGACGGCAGCCGGGCAACCCTGGTCTGCCTGCCGGCCATCACCGCCACCGCCGGGCCGGTGCAGTACGCCAAGCTGTCGCAACGGGTGCAGAGCGGGCGCGAGGTCGTCGTGCTGACCAACCCCGGCTACACGGAGGGGCAGTTGGTGCCCGACTCCTTCGAGAGCTTCATCGAGCAGCGGACAGCGGCGTTGCGCGCGTGCGTCGGAACGGACCGTTTCGTCCTCCTCGGCCACTCGGCGGGCGGACTCATCGCCCATGCCATGGCGATGCGGGCCGAGCAGGTGGGACTCGCCCCGGCCGGGGTCGTACTGATCGACACGTTCCAGGCGGGTGACCGCTTCTCGGAGAAGACCACCAACGCGATGATGGACGGCCTGTTCGACCGCGAACACCTCCTCGGTTCCGATGCGTTGAGCGGTGTGCGGCTGACAGCCATGGGGCGCTACCACACGCTGATGGCCGAGTGCGAGATCGCCCCGGTCGAGAGCCCGACCCTGTTCCTGCGCGCGGCCGACCCCCTTCCCCACCAGGCCGAAGGACCCGACGGCGCCGGCAACGCCGAGGGCGACTGGCGGCCGTCGTGGCCCTTCCGGCACACGCTCGCCACCACGCCCGGCGACCACTTCACGATCATGGAGGACAACATTGACGTGACGACCGAGGCCATCGAGCGATGGCTCACCGACCAGGGGATCTGACCCCTTCCGTTCGCACCACGCCCGCAATCCGGCACGCCAGCCTGTGAAGGACAGTAATGATCATTCTTGGATACAACGGTTTCTCCCGCATCGCCGAGCTCTTCGGCAAGCACTACGGCTACACCGCTGACAGCGTCGACCGGCACAGCTTCCTCGGCCACGACGCGGCTGCCGCCCTGTTCATCGACGGCGAGCTGGTGGCCGCCGTGGAGGAGGAGCGGATGAACCGGCAGAAGAAGACGACGGCCTTCCCCGTCAACGCCATGAACTGGTGCCTGGAAAAGGCCGGGATCACCTACGAGGACGTGGACCGCTTCGCCTTCGGCTGGAACTTCTCCGAGGAGTTCGCCGACACGGCCATCAAGGCCATCGCCAACGCTCCGATACCCCCCGAGTACAAGTTCCAGACGCTGGGCTCCTTCGGTGAGATCTACACCGGAGCGTTCAGCCGCACCGCGCTGATCGAGGACTTCACGCGCAGCACCGGATACGCCCTGCCGGACGAGAAGCTGATCACCGTTCCGCACCACCGGGCGCATCTGGCCTGCGGCCGGTTGTTCGCCGGGTTCGAGGACGCTGCCTTCTTCATCAGCGACGGCCAGTCCGAGAAGGACAGCGCGATCATGGGCCAGGTGCGTGGAGGGAAGGTCGAGGTCTTCGACCAGTACACCATCGACTCCGCCAACTCGATCGCCCAGTTGTTCGCCGAGGTCACCCGCTACCTCGGATTCACCCCCAACAACGACGAGTACAAGGTCATGGGTCTGGCCGGCTTCGGTGCACCGGTGGAGCAGAACCCGTTCCTGGACCGGATCGTCACCCTCGAGGAGGCAGGCAGGTACTCGCTGGTCCTGGCGCACGATCCGCGTGGCCCCAGGGCCTATCACGGTCTGTTCGACGAAATGTTCGACGGCAACGACGGTAACCGCGGCGACTTCGACTTCCGCTTCAAGGTCGCCCGCGCCGCCCAGCACATGGTCGAGGTGGTGACCGAGCACCAACTCCGCGCGCTCGCCGACGCCACCGACCTCCGCGACCTGATCTTCGAGGGCGGGCTGGCGCTGAACTGCGTCAACAACACCAAGCTGTTCGAGAACCTGCCCTTCGAGCGGGTCGAGGTCAGCTTCGGCGCCAGCGACCCGGGTGTCTCCATCGGCGCGGCGGCCCACGCCGCCGTGGCCGAATCCGAGAAGCTCGCCCCCGCCGGGTCGCCCTACCTCGGTCCGGATTACGGCACCGAGGAGATCCGCACGACGCTGGACCGGTACGAATCGTCGGTCACCTGGCAGGAGATGCCGACCGACGAGATCGTGAAGACGACCGCCGAGCTGCTGCAGGGCCGGACCGTCATCGCCTGGTTCCAGGGCCGCACCGAGTACGGCCCCCGGGCACTGGGTAACCGGAGCATCCTGGCCAACCCCGCCCACGCGGACATGAAGGACATCATCAACACCCGGGTCAAGCACCGGGAGGAGTTCCGCCCGTTCGCCCCGATCGTGCTGGAGGAGGACGCGGCGCGGGTGTTCGAGCTGGGCAAGAAGGAGCGCTCGCCCTACATGACCTTCGTCTTCCCGGTGCGGCCCGAATTCCAGGACAGGATCGCGGCAGCCACGCATGTGGACGCCACCTCGCGGATCCAGACGGTGACCGAGGACAGCAACCCGCTGCTGGCCGGGCTGCTGCGCGAGTTCACCGCCCGTACGGGAGTGCCCTGCCTGGTGAACACCTCGTTCAACGTCGCGGGCGAACCGATCGTCTGCTCGCCGAAGGACGCGGTCGAGTGCTTCCTCGGTACCGACATCGACCACCTGGTCATCGGTGACTTCCTGGTCTCCAAGCGATGAGCGAGCCAAGAGCGGCGGTCACCGTACCCGGGAACGGCGTCGTGTGGCGCACCCGCGCGGCACTCCTGCTGGAGGCGGCGGGTGCCATGGCGACCATCGGCTCGGTGATCGCCGTCGTCGAGGTCTGCCGGGCGCTGCTCACCGGGGACGCGACCGAGAGCCGCCTCCTGTGGCTGGTGGTCACCGCCGCCGGCGCGGCGGTGACCGGGCTCACCGTGCAGACAGTGGGCCGGTTACTGAGCCGGGAGGCGGCCGTCCGCAGCCAGGAGTTCCACCGCGCCGGGGTTGCCTCCCGGCTGCGCGGGGACCCCGTCGCCGGACCGCTGCACAAGGACTGGCAGGCGCATGGCACCGCCTTGGGCCGCGACCTCGTCGCGGCCGGGCTGATGGTCGGCCGAGCCGGCTCGGAACTCCTGTCGGCAGTCCTGCTGTCCGTGCTGTCGATCGGATACCTGTTCTGGGTCGACTGGCGGATGGCGCTGGTCACGCTGACCCCCATCCTGCTGGGATTCGTCACCTTCGGGATCATCTCCGCCCGCTTCTTCCGCGAGATGAAGGACGACTACGAATCGAGCATCGGCGCCATCAACGTCGTGGGGCCGCGGATCGGCCTGGACGCGAGGATCAACCGTGCCGGCTCGCGGGGCCGCACAGCTGCCGAGACAAGGGAATCGGCCCTCCGACTGGCCGATGTCACCGACGAGTTCAGCGGCTTCTTCATCACACGCATCGGCACCCTGCTGGGCGGAAGGGCACTCGCCGAGATCGCCTTCTCGCCCCTGACCGTCCTCGTCTTCGTCCTCGTCGGAGGCGTGCCCATGGTCCGGGCCGGCTGGCTCGCCCCGGCCGACCTCGTCCCGTTCCTTCTGGTGGGGGCCGGACTGGCGGCACCGCTGCTGGCCATCACCTACGCGGCGGAGGAAGCCGGCGAAGGCAAGAAGGCGACGACGCAGCTGACCGCCTTCGCCACCGGTGCCCCGGCGGCGCCCGATGACGAGGAGACTCCGTTGGAGCTGCCCGACCGGGGGGTGCTGACGGTCGTCGAACCCGAAGCCGGAGCCGCGGACCGGCTGATCGACCGGATCGCCGCCACCGTGCCCCCCGAGCGGTTCGCGGCGGTGGGGGTGGAACCCGCAGTCGTGATCGGACCGGTCCTCGCGTACATCACCGCCGACTGCCCGGACGGCCGCGTGGACGAGGCGGAGCGCGCGGCCAGGATCGCCGGGGTCCACGACGTGATCTCGGCGTTCCCCCGTGGGTACGCCTCGGTCGTGGGGGCCGAGGTCTCGCTGTCGCGTCCGGAACTTCAGCGGATAGCGCTGGCGAGGGTGCTCGCCGGGAACCGCGACACCGTCCTGCTCGACGAACGGGCCTTCCCCGGCGACCCGGACGTGCTCCGGGCGGCGGTGGAGGACCTGCGCGAGCGGGCGGCCGTGGTCGTCGTGTCCGCCGGGCCGCCCGGGACCACCGCGGGGGATCTCGCCCTGACGACCGCCGGGCTCCCTGCCCGGCCCTCCGCACCATCCGGGGAGCCCAGCCGATGAGACCCGTACTGAACCGCTACCTGTCCCTGTCCGGCTCCGGCCGGCAGCAGGTGGTGGCCCTGATGCTGTTCCTGGTCCTGGGCGCGATCACCCAGGGCATCGCCTTCGCCCTCGTGGTGCCCATCACCGACGGAGTCTTCGCCCGTGGCGGTCCGGTGCCCTGGGGGTGGATCGCCACCCTGGTGGCCATCGCCGCCGTACAAGCGGTCCTGCACCACCGGAGCGTACCGATGGGCAACCGGCTGGGC
This sequence comes from Streptomyces sp. NPDC005752, assembly GCF_040630715.1. NCBI lineage: Bacteria > Bacillati > Actinomycetota > Actinomycetes > Kitasatosporales > Streptomycetaceae > Streptomyces > Streptomyces sp. NPDC005752. Next base: position 13,259 of record NZ_JBEXYB010000008.1, read on the forward strand.
GCCGACCTGGTCACCACCTTGCACCGGGCCGTCGCGGAGCGGGCGTCGGTGCTGCCTGCCAGGTCCCTCGGCACGGCCCACGCCGACCGGATCGCCTCACTGGACGGCACCGCGGTGGTCGTGCTGATGGGCCTACCCGCGCACGTCCTGCGCCCGCTGGTGGCCGCCGTCGCCACCCCGCTGACGGTGATCCTGATCGCGGCGTTCGTCGAGATCCGCTTCGCGGCGGGGCTGGCGGTCGGCCTGGTCCTGATGCTGGCGGCCTCCTTCGGCGTGGTCCGGCTGCTCACACGGGCCGAGGAGACCGACAGCGCCGAGTGGCTCCGACGGGTCTTCACACAGCACACCGCAGCGGAGCACGCACCCGAGGCGGGGAACCGTGCTCCGTCGGCACTCCCGCCCGCGGTGGGGGAGGTGCTGCTGTGGCGCGTCGTCGAGATCGCCCTCTGCCCCGCAGTCGCGGCCTGCGTGGTGCTGACGACCACGGACGATCTGTCGCCCGGGACGGCCGTCGCCCTCGTCGTGCTGGCGGTGCTGACCTTCCGCCCGGTCATGGAGGCGGCACTGCTGAGCAGCACCGTCATGAAGTCCCGTGGGGTGCTGACCACGATCGGCAGACTGCTCGACGCCGGTGACGCCGAACCTCCCCAGGACGGCTGGCCGGAGCACGGCGACATCGAGTTCGACGATGTCGGGCTGCTCGTCGGGCGGACGACGGTGCTCGCCGGAGTCTCGTTCCGGCTCCCCGCAGGCACCACCACGGTGATCACCGGCACTCCCGACGGCAACCGCCTGACACTGGGCGACCTCCTGGCGGGAGACGTACGTCCGACCTCGGGGCAGGTGCGAATCGGCGGGGTGGACGTCGGCCTGATCGCCGCTTCCGAGACCGCCCGGCGCCTCCACCGGGTCTCCCCGGCGGATCCCGGACTCACCAGGGAGGAGGCTGCCCGCTTCCTCAGCTCCCCCGAGGGATCCGCGCTGCCGGATCTGCCGGGCGTGGTGGACGCGCTGGACCGACTGCGCGCAACGGTGTCCGCCGCCTCCGAAGACGTCGGCCCGCCGCTGTCCGGCCCCGACCTCTGGCGGCTCGCCCTGCTGCGCGCGGTCTCGGCCGACCCTGCCGTGGCCGTGGTGGACGCGACCGCCTGCGAGGACCTGCTCACCGACGATCCGGAACTGGCTGAGCTGCTGTCGGCCTTCACCCGTGACCGCACCTGCTGGCTGGTCCTCGGCGCCGGGCACACACCACCGCCCTGCGGGGCAACCCTGGCCGTGGACGGCTCCCACGTCTCCAGCGGCACACAGCACGGCATCACCTGGAAAGAACCCGAGATGCGGAGGAACTGACGATGACCACGGAACAGGTTGCCGGAGTGGACGTGCTGGTCCACGGGCTCCGCCGGTACGTCGAGTCGCTGCAGGTATCGGCCGGTGACTCGGTGGCGGTGCGCAGACTGATGAACGACATCGACCGGCTGGAGCTGGACCTGGGGGACCTGAGCCTCCCGCAGGACGCCGTTCTGCCGCAGTCGACCGTGGGAAGTGGTGCCGAGGTGATCAGGGTTCCGGACGCCGCGGTGGGCGACCCCGGGCAGTGGCACGGCGTGGACGACGAGGGCATCGGAGGTCACCGGCGTCACCACGCGTGACCCCCACAGCTGTGCGGACGGGGCCCCTCGGGCCCCGTCACCGGCCTTCTCACCTCCGCACCTCCGACGGACGGATCACACACCCATGACCTCCCCCGCATCGACGCAGGACCCGTGGATCCGGGCCTTCCACCCGGCTCCCCAGGCATCCCGCCGACTGATCTGCTTCCCGCACGCGGGCGGTTCGGCCAGCTTCTACTTCCCCGTCTCGGCGGCGCTGGCCCCCGACGTGGACGTACGTGCCGTGCAGTATCCCGGCAGGCAGGACCGCCGCCACGAGCCGGGCATCGTGGACATCGGCGTCATGGCGGACCGGGCGGCCGAGGCGCTGCTCCCGTACGCGGACCGGAGCCCGCTCACGCTCTTCGGTCACAGCATGGGAGCATGCGTGGCCTTCGAGGTGGCCCGTCGCCTCGAACAGGCCGGCCGGGGCCCGGACCACGTATTCGCCTCGGGCCGCCGTGCCCCGTCCAGCTACCGTGACGAGACCGTGCACCAGCGCGACGACGACGGCATCGTGGCCGAGATGCGGGCGATGAGCGGCACCGACGCGCGGGTCCTCGGCGACGAGGAACTGCTGCGCATGGTGCTGCCCGCCATTCGCAGCGACTACCGGGCCGTCGAGACCTACCTTGCCGACCCCGGCGCCTCGGTGACCTGCCCGGTCACCGCCCTGACCGGGGACAAGGACCCCTGGACCACGCACGACGAGGCCCGCGCGTGGGAGAAGCACACCACGGGCCCGTTCGAACTCATGGTCTTCTCCGGGGGCCACTTCTACCTCAGCAGCCGCGCCCGCGAGGTCATGGCTGTCCTGGAGGACCATTTCGCCACCGGAGGAGCACCCCGGTAGGCATCCACGGCCCGGCGCGTACGGCCCGGCGCGTCAGGGGACGCGTGGGGCGGGCAGCGGGCGGTGCGGGGCCTGTGTGACGTGGTGGAGGTGCTCGCCGAAGGCCAGGGCCCAGGACCTGATGGTGGACTCGTCGAAGAGATCCGTCGAGTACTCGAAGGTGACGGCGATCGTGTCGGCGCCGGGCACCAGGACCACGTACAGCTCGTTGCGGGCCACACCCGATGTCGGGAGGTCGCGTACCGAGGCCGAGAGCGACCGCATGTCCAGGGTGGACGGCGGTGTGGTGACCACGGTGAAGAGCACGGTCGGGAACAGCGAGGCGCCCGTCTCCGGCGCGACCAGCTCCACCACGTCGGTCAGGGGCAGTTCCTGGTGGTCGAGCGCGGTGAAGAGCGTCGAGCCGAGCTGCTTCACGAGATCGGCGAACGTGGCGGCCTCGCCCAGCCGGGCACGCAGCAGGACCGCGTCCCCCAGGAGCCCGACCACGCCGGACCGGTCGCGGCGGGTGCGGTTCGCGCTGGAGGCGGCCAGCACCACGTCCGCGAGCCCGCCGCACAGTCCGGACGCCCAGCTCGCGAACGCCGCGGCCAGGACGGTGTAGGGCGTCGTACCCAGGCGGGTCGCCGTCTCCGCGAGCCGCCTGGGTACGTCCCCGTCGACGGCCCATGTGTGCAGCGCGCCCCTGCCGGAGAGCTTCGCCGGGCGCGGCCGGTCGTACGGCAACGGCAGCCGCAGGGGTACGCCGTCGAGTTCGGTACGCCAGAACCGTTCGAGTTCCGCCCTGCGCTCCGCGCCCAGCTCGTCCTCCGTGCGGGCATAGTCGGTGAACTGTATTTCGGGCAGCGGAAGTCGACTGTCGACGCCCTGGTGCCGGGCGTCGTGGAGCTCCTGCAGTTCCTGCCAGATGACGCCCATGGACCAGCCGTCGCAGACGGCGTGGTGGAACACGGTGACCAGCACCCAGCGATCCCGCCCGAGCCGGGCGAGCCGGAAGCGGAAGAGCGGCGCAGTGTCCATCGCCAGCGGGCGCGTGGCCTCGTCCCGGCACCACCGCTCGACCGCGTCGGCGTCGTCGGCGTACGCGGTCAGGTCGTCCACCGGCAGGTCCACGGGCACCTGGGACAGCACCTCGACCAGGTACCGTCCGTCGCGGTGCACGGCTCTGCTCCGCAGCGCGTGATGGCGCCCCACCAAATCCTCCAGGGCACCCGCCAGGTTCCGCGGGTCGAGCTCGCCGCTCAGGTCGATGCGGTGCGCGACGTTGTAGACCCCGGGGTCGGAGTGCTCGTGGTGCCGCTGCCACAGCCTGCGCAGCGTGGAGGGCATCGGCGCGGTGTCCACCACCCGTCCGGCGTGAGCGGGCTCGCCGCGGCCCGCTACGCCACGGATCGTGGGCTCGAGGAAGAACTCGGCCATGGACAGCTCGATGCCCAGCTGGTCCGCCGTGCGGTTGAGGAGCCTGATCGCGCTGAGTGAGTGACCGCCGAGCTCGAAGAACGACTCGGTGACCGGAACCCTGACCGCGCCGAGCTCGTCGCACCACAGTTCGTGCAGCGACTTCTCCAGTCGGGTCGAGGGCTGCGCGTCCGTGCCCCGGGCCGTCTCGTCCGGCTCGGGTTCGGGCAGCCGGCCCCGGTCCAGCTTCCCCGAGGTGTTCACCGGGAGCCGGTCCAGGCAGACCCAGCGGCGCGGCACCAGATGGTCGGGGAGCTCCGCGGACAGCGCGTCGCGCAGCCCGCGCAGGTCCGCCGCCGGCGCGGCGGGGACCACGTAGGCGACGAGCTCCCTGTCGCCGTGCTGGTCGCGGCGGGCCACGACGGCCGCGTCCCGGACCCCGGGCTGGGCGCTCACCGCCCCCTGCACCTCGGCCGGTTCCACCCGATGGCCCCGGATCTTGACCTGATCGTCCGTGCGGCCGCAGTACTGCAGCGAGCCGTCCGTGCGCCAGCGTCCGAGGTCTCCCGTCCGGTACGACACGGAACCCGCGCCGTCGGGGAGGAAGGCGCCGGCCGTCTCGGCCGGGCGGGCGTGGTAGCCGTGTGCGACCGGTGCGCCTCCCACGTGGATCTCGCCGACGGCACCGGGAAGCACCTCGTGCCCCGCACCGTCCAGCAGGACGATCCGCGCTCCCGGCACCGGCGTGCCGATCGGCGGCCACTCCTCGCCGCCGGGGTCGACCCGGTGCGAGGTGACGATGACGGAGGTCTCCGTCGGCCCGTACTGGTTGTAGAGCGCGCACTGGGTGTGCGCGGCGAGGAAGCGGCGGAAGGCGTCGGTGAGCTGCAGCGCCTCACCGGCGGAGAACAGCTCACGCAGCGAAGGCAGTTCGGGCCGCGTCTCCATCAGATACCTGAGCGGCGTGGAGGGCATGAACATCCGCTGCACCTCGTGACGGCGCACCACCTCCGCGACCGCCACGGGGTCGTGCCGCACCTCGTCGTCGATCAGCACCAGCGTCGCCCCGGAGCACAGCGTCGTGAAGATCTCCTGCACGCTGACGTCGAAGGAGGGCGACGTCCACTGGAGGGTGCGAAGCCCGACGTGCGCGTCCAGGTGGCCCCGTACGAGGTTGGCCGGACCGCGGTGCGGCACGACGACGCCCTTGGGACGGCCGGTCGAGCCCGAGGTGTAGATGCAGTACGCGGGGTCCCCGGGCCTCGCTCCGTCGGACGGCGGGCCTGCCTCGGAGGCGCCGTCGACCTCGTCGAGGAGCCTCACCGGCAGCCCTGGCCGGAGCCCGGGATGGCGCGCGAGGACGGAGGCGGAGGTCAGCAGCAGGACGGGCGCGCCGTCGTCGAGGAGCGCGGCGAGCCGTGGCGAGGGCATGGACGGGTCGAGCGGCAGATACGCGGCGCCGCTCCTGAACACCCCCAGCACGGCGGCGACCAACTCCGGTCCGCGCGGCAGCAGCAGAGCCACACGCTCCCCGCGCACGGCTCCGCGGGCGCGCAGGTCGTGGGCGAGCGTGTTCGCGCGGATGTCCAGTTCCCGGTACCGGACGCTCTCCTCACCGTGCACCAGGGCGACGGCTTCGGGCGTCCTTTGCACCTGCTGCTCGAACAGCCCGTGCAGGGTGTCCTCGACGGCGGGTGACTGCTCCTGAAGACGTCCCAGCCTCGCCAGGGACGCCCGGTCGGCCGCGGTCACCGCGGTCAGCTCGCGCAGAGGCGCGCCGGGAGCGCCGAGAGCGCGGCGCAGCACCTGCTCCACGTGGTGCGTGAAACGACGCACCGTGGCCTCGTCGAACAGTGCGGTGTCGTACTCGACCATGAACCGCACCCCGTCACGGTGGTGCGTGAAGTAGACGCTCAGGTCGAAGGGGGCGCGCTCGCTCGGTACGTCGAGCAGCGCCGCCGCCAGCCGGGGCGGGTCGAACGTCACCTCGCCCTCGTTCTCGTACTCCACCATCACCTGGAAGAGCGGGTTGCGTCCCGGGTCCCGGCGTGGGTTGAGCTCCCCGACCAGTTCGTCGAAGGGCACGCCGGTGTGCTCGTACGCGTCCGTGCTGCTGGCGCGCACCCGGTGCAGCAGCGTCGGGAAGTCCGGGTCGCCGGCGAGATCCAGACGCAGGGGGACGGTGTCGAGGAACACGCCGATGTGGTGCTCCGCGCCGGCGGGCCGGGCGGCGACCGCGGTGCCGAGGACCACGTCGTGCTGCCCGCTCAGCCTGCCGAGCACCGCCGCGACGGCACCGGTGAGTGCCATGAACGGAGTCGCCCGGTGGCCGGCCGCGAACGCCTTCAGCGCGCCGGTGAGTTCGGCGTCCAGCTCGTGGGTCAGGCTCGCGCCCGCCCCCGACCTGACCCGGGGCCGGGGCCGGTCCGTGGGCAGGTCGAGCTCCGGGGCCCCGGCGAGCTCACGCCGCCAGAAGCCGAGGGACGCGGCGTGGTCCTCCGGCCGGGCCGGGGCCACCTCCGGCAGGGGCGGCGGCTCGGGGGCTCCGTGTTCGACGGCGCGGTAGCAGGCGGCCAGGTCGCGGACGAGCACCGCCGTGGAGGCCGAGTCGAAGACGATGTGGTGGGCCAGCAGAAAGAGCAGATGCCGCTCCTCGGACAGGCGCAGCAGCCTCGCCGTCACCAGCGGCCCCTCGCGCAGGCCGAGGACCCGGCGCCCCTCCGTCCCGAGCGTGGCGCGCAGCGCCTCGTCCTCCGACGCACCTGTGTGGTCGTCGACCGGACATTCGATCCGCACCCGGTCACGTATCTCCTGGTACGGCACGCCACCGGAGTCGGGGAACGTGGTCCGCAGCGCCGGATGCCGGTCGGCGACCTGCTGGAGGGCCCGCTGCAGTGCGGGTACGTTCAGCGGACCGTCCAGGCGGATCGCTTTGGGCTCGTGGTACATGCTGGTCCCCGGATGCAGCTGCTCCAGGAACCAGATGCGGCGCTGCGCCGGCGACAACGGCACCCGCTTCGGACCGGGCACCGTCTGCTCCGGGGCGCTGGGCTGCTCGCGGCGGCGGACCCGGTCGAGCAGCGGCAGAGCATCGAGGACCCGCTCCGTCGCCACACCGAAGTCCACGAAACAGGCGATCTCGTCCGTGCCGGCGTCCACCAGGCGGCGTACGGTCTCGGCAGCCGTGTGCTCGTCGCCGATCATGGCGCGGGTGGCGCAGTAGCGCTCGTACGCCCGTTCCAGGAGGAACTCGACGTCCTCCTCGGGAGTGTTGTCGAGGTCCGCCGTGAAGCCCAGGCTGTTGGTGACCTGGCCGAAGAGGGACAAGGACGAACGCAGGTACGACACGAACGGCCGGTACGCCTCCGCCCGTGCGCGGTCCCCGTCCTCACCGAGGTACGTGTGCACGAGCACCACCACCCGGCCCGCAGCCGGATCCAGCCCGTGCTCGGCACGGGTACGCCGGTACAACGCGATGTTCTCCGCCAGTTGCTCCACGGTCTGCGTCATCAGGTTGGTGACCACGCCCAGCCCCTCGACAGCCGCCCGGCGGTAGCTGTCCGGGTTGCTCACCACCGCTACGTACAGGGGGATCTCCGGCTGCAGGGGGCGGGGGTGGAGGCTGATCTCGACGGGCTCGCCGTCACCGGCGGTCGTCGGCACGGGCTGCCCCGACCAGAGCTGCCGCACGGTCTCCAACTGCTCGTACATCAGCTCGCGGTGCCGGCCGAAGTGCTGCGGGGCGAGCGAGAAGTCGGTGGCGTGCCAGCCGCCGGCGACGCACAGACCCGCCCGGCCGCCGGAGATGTTGTCGACGACAGACCACTCCTCGGCGACCCGCACCGGATGGTGCAGCGGGAGGACGACCGAGCCCGCGTGCAGCCGGATGCGGCTGGTGTGGGCCGCGAGCGCGGCGGCCAGCACGGAGGGGTTGGGGAAGAGCGCGCCGAAGGAGTTGAAATGGCGCTCCGGGAGCCACAGGGCGTGGAAGCCGTTCTCGTCCGCGTACTTCGAAGCCGCCATGATCAGCGCGTACTTGTCACGGTCGGCGTCCTCGGGATAGTCGCCGAAGAAGTACAGGCTGAAATCGCACCCGGCGGTGGGGGCGGGTACGGGCTGCCCCTGCTCGCCGACCGGCTCGGGGGAGGGTGACGACGGAAGGGGCGGGCTGTGGGCCTGGGTGTGGGCCCCGACCGGCGTCGGAGGTGGCGTCCGGGCTGCGGTCGGCACGGAGGCCGGGGGCCGGACCGGAGTCGGCACGGGGGCCGGGATCCGGACAGGAGTCGGCATCGGGGCCGGCGCCGGCATCGGGGGAGCGGCGGGCTGCGCGGTCGCGAGTACGTCCAGTTGGCGGGATATCACTCCGGTGACCTGGTCGACGAGATGCTCGGCCAGTTTCAGCTGCTGCCCCAGCAGTTCGTGCAGCCCGGAGGCTTCGGCAGCCGGTGCCGCTGCCGGCGCTGCAACAGGCGCCGGTACGGCCTCGGGCGCCGGTGTCCGCGCCGCCAGGGGTGCCGGGTCCGCCTCCCTGCGTGGTTCCCGGCGCGGCTCCCCAGGTACCCCCACCGAGCCGCCGGCCGTCCCCTTCCCCAGCTCCGCCAGGCGTTCGGCCAGCGCGCGCGGGGTGTCCGCCGAGGCGAACAGCTCCCGTACCGGGACGCGCACGCCGTACCGCTGCTCGAGCTCCGCCGTCATGCCCATCAGGGAGAGGGAGTCCGCTCCCAGCTCGAAGAACGAGGAGTCGGGCGCGACATCGGCAGCCGGACGGCCCAGCTTCTCGGAGGTCAGCCGCCTCACCTCGGCGAGCAGTTCGTCCGGCACGGTGCGCTCCTTCACAGGGGTGGCCGACGTTTCCGCCGGGCGGTACGAAGCCTGAGCCGGCGAGCCGGTCCGCGGCGCCACGGGGCGTCTGCGCAGGGGATGCCCCGGCAGGGGCACCCTGTTCCCGCCGCCGTTGACCGCGCTCCACTCCAGGTCCGCCCCCCTGCGGTACAGCGCGGCCAGTGACATGAGGAACCCGTGCATCTGGTCGGTACCCCCGGGGGCCGAGCCCTGCCCTCCGAGCCAGCGGCTCTCCGGTACGCAGTGCCGGCCGAGGCCGGTGAGGGTGTCCCCGGCACCGATCTCCAGGAAGTCCTGACACCCCTGACCCGTTGCCGCGGCCATGGCCAGATCGAAGCGGACCGGGTGCCGCGCCTGGCGGCCCAGGTAGTCGGTGTCGAGCATCCAGCCCACCGGGCGCACCCGGCCGTCGGCGGCGGTCACCAGCGGCGTACGCAGCGGGCCGTACGTCACCCGCTCGGCCCGCGACCGGAAGTCCCGCAACGCCGGCTCGACCGCGGCGGAGTGGAACGCCTTGTCGACCGGCAACGTCCGCCACCGCAGGCCCTCCCCGTCCAGCAGCCGCGCCGCCTCCGCGAGAGCGTCCGGCGCACCGGAGATCACCTGGGATCGAGGTCCGTTGAACGCCGCGAGTTCGGCCCCGGCGGCCCGCGCGATCCGTTCCGTGTCCTCCGGCCGGGCCCGGACGGCGAGCATGCCGCCCGGCGGGCAGGCGGTGTGCATCAGCCTGCCGCGCCACGCCGTGAGCCGCAGTCCGTCGTCGAGAGTGACGGCGCCGCCCGCGTAGAGGGCCGCGTACTCGCCGACGCTGTGGCTGAGCAGCAGCGCGGGGCGCACACCGGCGGCACGCCACACGTCGGTGAGCGCGGCCTGGTGGGCGAACAGGGCGGCCTGGGCCGTCTCGGTGGGCCAGACGCCGTCGTCGGCGGACTCGTCGACCAGCAGGGGGAGCAGGGTGCCGCCGAACTCGTCGGCGTAGACCTCCTCGCACCGTTCCAGCGTCCGCCGGGCGACGGGATGTGCGGCGTGGAGGCCCGCGGCCATGCCCCGGCGTCCGCTGCCCTGCCCGGAGTAGGCGAAGGCGAGCGGTCCGAGCGGACCGGACGGTGCGGGCCGGGGCTCGTCCAAGGCGTCCGCGAGCTCCGCGGCGGTGCTGCCGACCGCCGCGTCCCTTACTGCCCGGTGCGGCCTGCCGAGCGCCAGGGTGGCCGCCACGTCCGCCGCCGCCGGACCCGGCTGCTGCCGCAGCCGGTCCCGGAGCAGGCCGGTGTATTCCTCCAGGGCCTGGGGGTCGCGGGCCGACACCGGCACGAGGACGGGAAGTCCGGACGCACGGGCCGCGGGTCGTACGGGAGCCTCCTCCAGCACCACATGGGCATTGGTGCCGCCGACCCCCAGCGCGCTGACCCCGGCCCGGCGCGGCACGCCGTCCTGCGCCGGCCAGGGCCGCAGCTCGGTGCCGAGGACCAGCGGGCCGCCCGCCAGGCGCAGTTCGGGGTTGGGTCGCGTCAGATGGAGGGTGGGGACCAGCGTGCGGTGCCTCAGCATGAGGACCGTCTTGAGCAGACCGGCCATCCCGGCGCAGCTGTCGAGGTGCCCGATGCTCGGCTTCACCGACCCGACGGTGCAGAACCCCGTACGCCGCGTACCCTCCCCGAGTACCCTGCCGAGCGCCTCCAGTTCCACCGGATCGCCGAGCGGGGTGCCCGTTCCGTGCGCCTCCACGTACGAGATCGAGTCGGCGGGGACGGCCGCCCTGCGCAGGGCCTCACGCACGACCTCCACCTGGCCCGCCACACCCGGCGCGCTGAATCCGACCTTGGCGGCCCCGTCGTTGTTGACGGCGGAGCCCAGGATCACCGCGTGCACGGTGTCGCCGTCGGCCAGTGCCCGGTCGAGACGCTTGAGCAGCACGGCCGCCACACCGTTGCCGCCCACAGTGCCGTCGGCCTCCGCGTCGAAGGCGCGGCAGCGTCCGGTGGGCGACAGTATGGAGCCGGGGTGGCTGCGGTATCCCGTCTCCTGGGGGAGGTGCACGGCCGCGGCGCCCGCGAGCGCCAGGTCCGCGTCACCGGTGAGCAGGGCCTGTACGGCGAGGTGCGTGGCGACCAGCGAGGTGGAGCACGCGGTCTGCACGCCGATGGCGGGCCCGGTGAGGCCGAGCCGGTAGGCGACACGGGAGGCGAGGAAGTCGGGCTGCAGTCCGATGGCGGCCTGCATGCCGTCAGCCGGGTCGTCCGGAACACCCGTCGCAGGCGGCTGCTGATGGTCGTAGAGGTTCATGCCGGTTCCGGCGAACACCCCCACCCTGGTCCCCTGTCCGGTCACCACGTAGCCGCCGTCCTCGAGCGCCTCGTGGCAGCACTCCAGGAACAGCCGGTGCGCGGGGTGCGTGAGCGCTGCCTCCTTGGGGCTCATCCCGAAGAAGTCCCCGTCGAACGCGTCGACACCGTCGATGACCCCCGCGACCGGCACCAGGCCGGGCGCGCGCCGCTGCTCCGGGGAGAGGCCGGCCGACGCGAGCTCCTCCTCGCCGAAGACCCGGACGCTGTCCACGCCGTCGCGCAGATTGGCCCAGTACCGCTCCACCGAGTCCGCGCCGGGGAAGCGCAGCGACAGACCGATGACCGCGATGCGCCGGTCGGCCGTGTCCTTCGAGGCTGCGCCCACGGGCTGCGGCTGTTCTCCGGGGGCGGCCGCCAGATGCGAGGCCAGAGCCGTGGCCGTCGGATGTTCGAAGAACGCGGCCTGGGCGACCGGCGTCGCGAGTCGCTGCTCCAGGCGGGACCGCAGGCGGGTCAGGAGCAGTGAGTTCAGCCCCAGCTCGTAGAACCGTTCGTGCACGTCCACCGCGTGCCCCAGCAGGGCGGCGATCTCCTCCCTCACCACCTGTGCCACATTGCCGGAGTCGGAGCCGGCGTCGTCCGGCGGGGCCGCGTGGGTACGGGGACCACTGGCGACGAGCCGCTGCCGTAGTTCGGCGCGGCGCACCTTCCCGGCGGGGGTCCTAGGGAAGTCGTCGTGCGGTACGGGCAGGACGTGGGAGGCGGTCAGACGGAGCCGGGAGAACAGCGCCGCCTTCACCTCCCTCACGATCCGCGCGTCCTCGTCGGCGGAGCGGCTGACGAAGAACACGGCCAGCCGCTCCGTGCCGCTGTCCGGGTCCGGAACGCCGCAGGCGGCCACTTCCCCCTGTCTGACGCCGACGACGGCGGTCGCCGCCTCCTCGACCTCGTGGCAGTAGACGTTGTGCCCGTTGAGAATGATCAGGTCCTTGCGCCGCCCGGTGATCACGACCTGCCCGGCGTCGAGGAAGGCCAGGTCGCCTGTGTCCAGCCAGTCCCGGCCGGCCGGGAACGCCTCGGCGTCCGCCTCCGGGTTGTTCACGTAACCGGGGGTGAGGCGCGTGGGTGTGTGCACCTGCAGCCGGCCGATCCTGCCCGCGGGCGCCGGCTCGCCGCGGTCGTCCACGATGCGCAGGGTGACCCCGTGCACCGGCGAGCCGGCCGCGACGAAGGTGACGCAGTCGTCCTCCGGGGTCCGGGCGTCGGCCCGTACCAGATCGCCGCCCAGACTGCTCTTCAGCAGGCGGTGCACGGTGCCGGGCCGGTCCAGCCGTCCGTGCGTGACGGCCGTGACCGTCTCGGCCATCCCCCACACCGGCACGATGTGCCCCTCCCGCACGCCCGACGCGGCGGTGGCGTCGAGGAAGCGGCGCAGCACCGGCAGCACGATCTGCTCGCCGCCGCACAGCAGCGACTTGAGGCCGCCCAGATCGCGTACGCGATGCGGCTGCTCGGCCAGCGCGTCGGCTGTCAGCCCGTAGGCGAAGGTCGGGGCCCAGCTGTGCTGCGCCCCGTGCTCCTCGATGAGGTCGAGCCAGCGCAGCGGCTCGGCCAGCACACGCTCGGTCGGCGCGTGGACGTTGGTACAGCCCACGAATACCGCCAGCAGGTGGTACAGGAGGAACGCGCCGCTGTGATCGACCGGCAGCCAGTTCACCATGGTGTCGTCCGGCCGCACGTCCATGATCCGCCGGGAGCTCGCGGCGAAGTCGGCCAGACCGGCGTGGGTGAGCCGCGCCGCCTTGGGCACACCCGTGCTGCCGGAGGACAGCATCAGCAGCGCGACATCGGACCCGGACGGCTCCACGTGGGTGTCCGCGGGCCGGGCGCCGAGGCAGTCCCGGGCGACCGCGACCCGCAACTCGGGGGCCGCCGTGGCCAGGGCCTGCGCCCCGACGGCGTCACTGAGCACCAACGGCCGGTCCAGCACCGCGCAGGCGTGCAGCAGGCGTTCGTAGGCGGGCGAGCCCGGCACGGCGCGGTCCGCGAGGGCTGCGGGCAGAGCACCGCCCAGCAGACAGGCCCAGAAGGCGGGGAAGAACTCACTCAGCGGCAGCCCGCACAGCACCACCGGGTCACCGGGGCGCAGCCCACGCTCCCGTAGTCCGGCCAGCATCCGGGTGGCCTGCGACAGCAGTTCGCGGTACGGCAGGGTGGTCGTGGAACCGTCCGGGGCGACGGCGACGACGGCTGCCCCGTCGTCGCACTCCGCGGCACGCAGGAGTGCCTGCACGGCATCGCGCGGGTCGCTCTCCGTGTACTCCGGTTCAGGCCCCCGGCAGAGAGTCTGCCCCTGCACGTGTTCCATGCGTATCCCCTTCTTTTCCACTCGTGGACGAGAGCGACCGGGCGCGCCCGGTGACGAAGAACAGCAGAACCAGTGCTCCGCACACGGCCGTCCCGTGGAACACGCCGACGACCGTCAGGGCGGGCAGCGCTTCGAGAGCTGCCGCGGCGAGTACGGTGCCCAGCGCGAACCCGGCCGTCTCCGCCGTGGCGGACAGCCCGAACAGCCGGGTGCGCTGCCGGTCGGGGGCCGCCTGGAGGCGTGCGGTGTAGACCGTCTCGGCCCAGCCGTCCGCGAACCCGGCGCACGCCGCGGCCGCCATGAGAGCCGCGGCGGGCAGGCCGGTGAACGCGGCCACGAAGGAGACCGACATGGCCAACGTGCACAGGGCAAAGGCCCGTTCACCCCACGACGAGGCCCCCCGCATGCGCCGGATCACCATTTGGGCGGCGATGGTGCCCACCGCCCACGCCACCCAGAACCGGGTCATGAAGAGGGCAGGGTCGGACGGTGCGGAGGCGTTCGCGACCACGGGCAGGGCGACATTGTGCGAGGAGGACGCGAGGGCGTCGAAGCCTCTGAGCAGGATCATGCCGAGCAGGAGCGCGGGAAGGCCGGCCATGCCGTGCCACACGCGCGGCCCCCTGGGGCGGACAGCGTCCTTCCCCCGGCCGTCCTCCTCCGGTACGGCCTCGTCGTCGCCGTCCGTACGCGGGCGCAGGACGAGCAGCGCCCCCGCCGACACCGCGAAGCTCGCGGCGTTGACGGCGAAAGCGGTGCCGTAGCCGCCCAACGCGATGACGGGGGCGGCGGAGGCGAAGCCCAGGACCGTGGCCATCGACCGTGCCGTGACCAGCAGTCCGGTCGCCCGGGTACGGGACTCCTGGCCGACCATCGCGGGAACCGCGCTGCGGAGGGCGACGGTGAAGTACGTGTTGCCCGCGCCCATGACGACGACCGTGCCGCACAGCAGCCACATCGGCGTGCGTGCCGCGCACAGGGCCAGAACGGACAGGACGAGGCACTGGGCGACGTCCGCGCACACCATCGTCCTCAGCCGGGTCGTCCTGGCCGCCAGAGTCGCGGCGGTGAGTCCCGCGACGAAGCCGGAGAGCAGGCGCAGCGCCATCACCACGCCTACCCCGAAGGCCGTGCCGGTGACCTGGTACGAGAACAGGCTCATCGCGATCAGGTTCAGGAAGTTGCCGTAGCCGGAAACCGCGTACGCGCAGACGAGAGCACGGAACCGCTGGTCCACACCCCCCACTACGACCCCTCTCCGCGCGTGGCCCCGCTCACCGGACCGCGTCCGGCGCCCGCGTCGGGCGGCCGCTCGTCCTCGCGGAGACCGGCGGAGACGGGACGGTCACGAGTCTGCCGATACCGCTGAAGCACGCATCTCCCTCAGTACGTCGGCCACATGACGGATGCCCTCGGAGAGCACCTTCTCCCCGGTGCTGAGACTGATGCGGAAGCAGCGGGTCGCGTGGCCGTCCAGGCCGGGGGAGGAGAGCGGGTCCACGAAGAAGTGCCGCCCCGGCACGACGAACACGCGTCTCTCCTTCAGCCTGCGGTAGAGGTCGAGATCGTCGAACCACGGGTGGTCCACCCACAGCCAGCAGAACATCCCTCCTGCGCCCGAGTGCAGCCGCCAGTCCATGTCCGGCGGCATCGCCTCCGCCAGCAGATCCGCAGCGAAGCGTCTCTTCTCCCGGTAGTGCGGAGTGATCGCCTCGCGGGTGACGCGGTCCAGCCGGCCGTTCCCCAACACGCGGGCGAGAGCGGCCTGGGGCAGTTGCGGGGCGTGCAGGACGGAGTTGGACATGAACGACGCCAGTGCGTCCATGTACTTCGGGGGGCCGATCGCGAACCCCACGCGTTCTCCGGGAAGGCCGGCCTTCGACGCGGAGAAGCAGTTGATCAGATGGTCGTGCAGAACAGGCTCGGTGTGCACCTCGGCGATCCTGGGGAACGGGGAGCCGTACGCCTGGTCCAGGAGAAGCGGAACATCCCTTTCCGTGGCCAGTGCGGTCAGCGCGTCCAGCTCGGTCCGGTCCAGGGCGCGCCCGGTCGGGTTGCCGGGGCTGGAGACCAGCATCATGCCGATGTCCGACTGCCGCCTCAGACCGTCGATGTCCAGTCCGTACCGGAAGCCGTGTTCGCCCTGCCGCTCGATCAGGGGCGGTACTCCCACGATGCCCCCGTCGTGCATGCACAGACCCTGGTAGCCGGTGTAGTCGGGAACCATGGGCAGGACTATCTTTCGGTGGCCCCGCACGCCCGGCCCCGCGAAGAGGGCGGCCGCGGCGAAGCACAGCATCTGGCTGCCGGGCCCGATCACGACGTTCTGCGGGCCGAGCTGCCAGCCGTACGTCCGGTTGAAGTACTCCACGACGGCCCCGATCAGGACCTGGCTGCCACGCGAAGGGCCGTAGTGGCAGCCGGCCGGCTCGAAGTCCTCGGCCAGTGCGTCCGTCAGGGCGGCCCGCCACATCTCGCCGGCGTCCGCAATCGTGGCCGGGTTGCCCACGCTGAGGTTGAGCCACTCGCCGGCCGACGCGTCCGCCGTGCTGGCGGCCACATCCTCCATGATGCTGCGGAGGCCGGAGACGCCGGCCATCTTGGTGCCACTCAGTGACAACTCCATGCGGTTCTCCTGGAACTCGAGTGATGAGTGCCAGCGCGCGCGGGGCACGCGGAAGCACGCGTGCCCGGGGGTGCGGGCCGGGGAGGGGAGAGGTGGCGAGGTGCGCACCGTCCGAGGGCGGTGCGGTGCTGCTGCCGCACCGATGGAGGCGGCGAGTGGACGCGAAGTCACCGAACGGTCCCGGCAGGTTGGGGGCCACGGCCGAAGGTGCGCACAGGAAGCACAGCGTGTCGTTCATGTTCTTAGCGCCGGGCGATTCTGTCAACGCCCATGATCGACAAGGCCGCTCCGGCGGACATGCTCGCGGTGTGGGTGTGCGGTGCGGGCGATGCCCAGATCGCGGGGAACTGTCCGATAGCCAATGCGATGCCCCAACAGTCGAATTACTCCGTACGTCGAATTCACGAAGGTGGTCCGGACCTCTGATGGGTGCTCAAGACCGGTGCGTACAGAGAAAGATGATCAACTCTTCCCTGATTCGGTCGCACCCCATACAGTGAGGTCGTCCTTCGGGGCCCCTCGTGGTAGATGTGGTGCATTATCCGATGCGTCGCTCGGCCGTACACGAGGCGGGCAGCACACCCCTGGCTGTTGCCGAGGGCGAATCGCTGCCGTCGTATGCTGCCGGCCCGGCGCGAGAGGGGAGACGGGGATGCGGGGCGCAGTCTGCTGTGGCGTCAGGACGACGTGCGGTGCCGCCGTGTGAGGGCGGGCGCTCGCACGTGTCGAGCCCGGAAGCAGCGCGGAGGAGCGAGGTTCTGACCTCGGCTGTCGGCCGTTATGCCGTGATGGCGGGGGACGGCCCCGCCGCGCGTGAGAACCGGACCGCGGTGTCCCTGTTGCCGTGGGGCGACGCAACCGTGAACGAGCCCGGGCTGTCAGGTGAGAACCGCGCCGGGGCTGGGGGACGTACATCAAGGAGCGGAATGTCCGACGCCGTTGTGGGACCGGTCGACAGCGTACTGGAAGAAGCGGCCGGGAGTTCGGGCCCTGCTTCGTCGCCACTCGGCGATTCATTCGTGGATCTTCGGCCGAACTCCCTCGCTCTTCTGTGCGTGGCGACCGCTCCCGCGGACCCGCACGACATCCCAGTTGATTCGGCAGACCTGATTCAGGCCGGTTCCGTGGGCGATCCCGTCGAAATACTCGGGATCTTGCGAATCGTCGGAAAGGGGAATGAAGTGGGAAGCGGAATGGGGACTTCTTTCCGGCGGCACACCGCCGATGCGGACCACGGGCGGCAGGGCCCCCGCCGAGCGCACGCGGAGTACCGCCATGCCGGTGAGCGGCTCGCAACCGCCCGAGCGGACACCCTCCGCGTAGGGTCCGACCGCGGTGCTCCCGGGCCCCGGAGAGGTCTCCCCTCTCGTCCGTCGGGGC
Source organism: Streptomyces sp. NPDC005752 (assembly GCF_040630715.1). Classification (NCBI taxonomy): domain Bacteria; kingdom Bacillati; phylum Actinomycetota; class Actinomycetes; order Kitasatosporales; family Streptomycetaceae; genus Streptomyces; species Streptomyces sp. NPDC005752. The sequence goes on from NZ_JBEXYB010000008.1 coordinate 30,663, forward strand.
CGGGCGAGAAGCGGGACCTGGTTCACGGCCGACTCCCCGGCCGTACCCGTACCGGTGCGAAGTAGGCGGCGCGTGGAAACGATTCGGGACACCTTCGACGCCCAGGCCGCGCGGACCCCGGGCGCGGTGGCCGTGCGCGCCGGCCGTACCCTCACCTACCGCGAACTGTCGGAGACGGCGGCCGCCCTCGGCGAGGAGATCCTCGCGCACACCCCGGCCGGCTCGCTGGTCGCCCTCGACGCCGCCGGCCCGGCCGGCGGGGTGATCGGCATCCTCGCCGCCGCCGGCAGCGGGTGCGCGGTGCTGCCGCTGAACCGCGAGAGCCCACCCGCGCACCGCCGGCGGATCCTCGCGGACGCCCGGCCGTCCCTCGTCCTGCGCGAGACCGCCGAGGGCGCGTTCACCGTCGAGCCCGTCCCGGCCGCCGGGGGACCCTTCGTCCCCCGCGGGCCTGACATGGCCGATGTCGCCTACGTGATGTACACCTCGGGGTCGACCGGGCGTCCCAAGGGCGTCATGGTCCCGCACACGGCTCTGGTCGACCGGCTTGCGGGACTCGCGTCGACGCCCGGGCTCGCGGCGGGCGAGACGATGGTCGCGGCGACCGCGCTGTCCTTCGACATCTCGATGGCGGAGATGCTGCTGCCGCTGACGGTCGGCGCCTCCCTGCTCGTCGTGCCGGGCGACGTGCGCTTCGACCCGTACTGCTTCCAGGACTTCCTCGACGAACACGCACCCCAGGTCATCCAGGCCACGCCCAGCTTCTGGCGCATGCTCCTCTCCGCGGAGTGGACCGGCCTCGAAGATGCCAGGCTCTGGTGCGGCGGAGAGGCTCTCACCCCCGAACTGGCACGTCGGCTCATGCCCCTGGGAGCGGAGCTCTGGAACCTGTACGGCCCCACTGAGGCCACGATCTGGGCCACGGCAGCGCACGTCGAATCACCGGACGCCATCTCCCTGGGGCACCCGCTGAAGGGCACGGGACTCTACCTCGCAGCCGTGGACGACGACGGCGCGACGCATCTGGGGGAGGCCGTCACCGAGCCCGGTACGGACGGCGAGATCGTGCTGTACGGCGCGGGAATCGCGCTGGGCTACCTGGACAGGGATGACCTGACCGCCGAGCGGTTCCCCGTCGGGGATACCCCCGACGGCGGCGGACGGCTCTACCGAACGGGCGACCGTGCCAGACACCGGGCGGACGGCTCCCTGGAGTACCTCGGACGTGCGGACGACCAGATCAAACTGCGCGGCCACCGCATCGAACTCGGTGAGATCGAGGCCGTCCTGGAAGAGCACCCGGCAGTCGCTGCCGCGGTCGCCGTCCTGCGCGACGCCGACCGGCCGGAGCGCTCGTCGATCACCGCTCATGTCGCCGCCGGAGGGGACGGCGCCTCCGTCAAGGAGATCCAGGACTGGCTGCGCGAACGGCTCCCCGCCAGCCACTGCCCGAGCCGGATCGTCGTCCGCGAGACACTTCCGCGCACCACCGCCGGAAAAGTCGACCGGGTACGTCTGGCGAACGAGTAGGGCATGCGGCCGGAACACCGTGGACGCACTGTCACGCGCGGGTCCACCGGCGCTGCCGCACGCGCACCGGGCGGCCCGGACGGGACGGGCGCGCATGATGCCGTCCCGCATCCGGGGACACCAACAAGCCTATGGAGGAAACGAGTTGAGTCAGGTGAAGACCGCGCCGCTGACCTTCGGCCAGCTGTCGGTGCTGAGGGACCTCGACCTGTCGGGGCCCGACGAGCAGAGCGACGGCAATCTCCCTCTCGTCCTCGACGTCCCCCTCGGTACGGGCGTGGACCAGGTGACCGAGGCGTGGGCGAGGCTGGTCGAGCGGCACGAGGCGCTGCGGACCGTCTACGACCGCCGGGCCGCTGAGCCCACCCAGACGGTCCAGCCCTTCCTGGGCCTGGAACTCGACACGACCGAGCTGACCGACCCCACCCGGGAAGCGGCCATGACCGTCGCCGAGGAGTGGGCACAGCAGGAGATCCACTTCGACGTGGATCACTCGTGGCGCGCGGCCGTCGGAGTCCACCGAGGTGTCGCCACCCACCTGGTGTGCGTCGTGCACCACCTGGCCGCCGACAGCGCAGCCTGCACCCTGCTCGAGGGTGAGTTCCACACCCTCGTGTCCGGGGGCACCCTCGCCCCCGACCCGCCACAGCCCGTCGATCTCGCCCTGGAACAGCACCGGGACGAACAGCAACGCCGCAGGACCATCGACTTCTGGCTCGACGAGTGGCGGGGATTCGTCGACGAGGACCGGCGGGGCGGCGACACGAGCCGGCGGTACCGGGCCGTGCTGTACTCCGAGCGTGCGCAGAACGCCGCTCGCGCGGTCTCCGAGCGCCTCTCCGTGTCCGTCCAGTCCGTGATCCTCGGTGCGGCCTCACTCGCACTCTTCGACCTGAACGGCCGCGACCGGGCCACGTTCGGGCTGCTCGCCGGCAACCGCGTGGACAAGCGCTGGCAGACTCTGGTCAGCAGTATGAACCAGCTCGCCCCGGTCACTGTGTCCGCCGAACGGGACACCGCCCCCGAGGCGTTCCTGCGCACGCTCTACATGGGCAGCCTGGAGCGCCTGCTCCACGGCTCGTACAGCGTCGACGAACTCCGCACCCGGCTCGTGGAGGCCGGCAGCGTCAACCCCGACCCCCTGCAGTTCGACTGCTACTTCAACTACCTCGGGGAGATCGCCGTGCCCCCGGACGAGGGGTCACCGGCACACGAGGGTGTCGAGTGGTTCGCCGATGCCTGGCAGGGCGGGCCGCGCTTCAACCTCAGAGTCGCACTGGGTTCAGGTCTGCACCTGTCGCTGACCGCGAGCGAGGACTACCTCGGCGGCGAGGCGACCGGCCGCTACCTCGCCTCCGTCGAGACCGCGTTGATGAGCCTCGCCGACGGCGCGCCGGGCACCGTGGGCGCCGTCGACCTGGTGCCGCTGCGGAAGGTCAGCCCCCCGCCGTGCGGGGAGGACGGAGGTACCGCCGATGAGTGACCCACAGCGGACGGCGCAGGACGCCGCCCCCCGCACGGGCCGTTGCCCCTACCACGTGTCCGGCCGAGCGCAGGCGGACCCCTGCACGGACTACCTCCACCTGCGGGACGACGAGTCCGTCCGCTGGGACGAGGACCTCGGAGTATGGCTCGTCACCGGATTCCGCGAGGTGACCGAACTCCTGCGCCACCCGTCCCTCTCGGCGGCCTGGCCCGAGCAGGGCAGGAGCAAACTGCACACCTCCGCGGAGGACGGGAGCGGCGACGGGAGCCGTACCTCCGAACTGGTGCGCAGGTGGTTCATGTTCAACGACGACCCCGCGCACGCCGACGCCCGGAAGATCGTCGCCCCGCTCTTCTCGGCAGAGCGCCTGGCAGCGGCACGCCCCGTCGTGGAGAAGCTCGTGGACGAACTCCTCGCGCCCGAGCGTGACGTGCTCGACGTCATGGAGGACCTCGCGGTCCCTCTGTCGAGCCGGGTCATCTGCCACATCCTCGGGCTGCCCGATGACGTGGCACCCCGCCTCGCGGTGTGGGCGCCCGACATCGCGGCGCTGCTCGTCGCGGACTACCTCCCCGAGGTGGTCACCCGCGGGTACCAGGCACTGCACGAGGTGACCGCGGCCGTCGACGACGCGCTTCGGGGCGAGGTGCCCGAGGGGTCGGGTCTGTGGCTGCTGGCGGAGGCGCACGGGAGAGGCGAGATCGAGCTCCAGGACGTGTGGGCCACCGCGAGTCTGCTCATCTACGCCGGCTTCGAGACGACCTCCACCTTCATAGGCAAGGCCGTACGGGCCGCTCTGCACGCGGGGGCCTGGGCGGAGGTCCTGGAGGCGGGGCCGACAGCCGCCGTGGAGGAACTGCTGCGCTTCGACACCTCCGTCCAGCAGCTCGCACGCTTCGCGACCGCCCCGGTCGACGTCGCGGGGCACCGCATCGAGGCCGGCGACCTCGTGCTGATCATGCTCGGTGCCGCCAACCGCAGCCCGGCCGTGTTCGGCGACCCCGACCACCTCCGGCCCGGCCGGGAGATCAGACGGCACCTCACGTTCGGATTCGGCGCGCACTACTGCCTGGGAGCCGGACTGGCACGGCTGGAGACCGAGGTCGTCCTGCGAAGGCTCGGCGCCCGCTGGGACGTCGTCGAGGAGGCCGCCGCACCCGTGACCCGCTCGCACTACGGCCTCACCGTTCTGGAACACCTCAAGGTCAGAGGGGGAACCCGCAATGACGCGTGACGCCGCAACCGGCTCCTACGTCCACGGCCGGCTCATCCACGAGGCCGTCGTCCGCCGGGCCCGCGCGCACCCCGGAGCCCTCGCCGTCGTACAGGGCCGCACCCGTCTCACGTACGAGGAACTGGACGCGGCCAGCGACGACTACGCCGCGGAGCTGCGCGCCCTGGGCGTAGCCGAGGGGCACCGGGTGCCCGTACTGATGCGCCGCTCACCCCAGTACGTGGCCGTCGTGCTCGCCGTCCTCAAGTGCGGGGCCGCCTACGCCGCCCTCGACCCGAGCTGGCCCGAGGAACGGCTGACCTCCATCCTCCGGCGGCTCGAACCTCCGCTCGCGGTGGTGGAGGAGCCCCGCCACCTCGATGTGCCCGTCTGGTCCGCGGCGGACAACCCCGTCGGCGAAGCGGCCCGACGCCGGCGCCGGGCCCCCGTCGCCACCTGCGACGGCGGAAGCGCGGCCACCGTCTTCTTCACCTCGGGCAGCACCGGCGTCCCCAAGGGCGTGGTCACCCCGCACCGTGCCACCGCCCGGCTCTTCCAGCCCGGAGGCTTCGCCGACTTCGGTCCCGGGCATGTCATGCTCGCGTCGGTAGCTTTGCCGTGGGACGTCGCCAGCCTCGAGCTGTGGGGGCCGCTGGCCTGCGGCGGCACGGTCGCGCTCGTGGAGGACGAGTACCTGCTTCCCTCCGGGCTCGCCGCGCTCGTACGCGACCGGAGCGTGGACACGGCATGGCTGACCACATCCCTCTTCAACGCGTTCGTGGACGAGGACCCCTCCTGCTTCCTCGGGCTGAGGCACGTGCTGACAGGTGGGGAGAGGCTGTCGCCCCACCACGTCCGCCGCTTCCTGGACGCTCACCCGACGGTTCGGCTCACCAACGGCTACGGACCCGTCGAGTCGTGCGTCTTCACCACCACGCACGACGTGGCGCGGCATGACACGGAACGCCCGCACGGCATCCCCGTCGGGAGGCCCGTGCCGCACACGACCGTCCACGTGCTGCGGGACGGCCGCACGTGTCCGCCGGGGGAGACCGGAGAGATCTGCATCGGCGGGGACGGACTCGCCCTCGAGTACCTGGGCATGCCCGAGGACACCGCCGAACGCTTCGCCGACACCGCCGTCGACGGAGAGACCGTTCGCATCTACCGCACCGGGGACCTGGGGTTCGCCGACCCCGACGGACTGCTCCACTACATCGGCCGGGCCGACCGGCAGGTGAAGATCCGAGGACGCCGGATCGAGCCGCTGGAGATCGAGAACGTCTGCCTCTCCCTGCCCCAGGTCAAGCAGGCGGTCGCGGTGCCGGTGGCGGGCCAGGACGGCTCCTACACCGCCATGGTGCTCTTCTACGTCGCGGAGCCGGGAGCCGCCGGGGGGACCGCCGCTCCGGCGGCCGTACGCGACCACCTCGTGGCAGGGCTGCCACCCCACAGCGTCCCCGACGACCTACGGCGGGTCGACGCGATCCCGTTGTCGGCCACCGGGAAGACGGACACCGCGCGACTGCTGTCGATGTCCCGCACGGCACGCGACGACGCATGGGCCGAGACGTCCGCGCCCGGCGCGACCGCACCGCCCGAAGGCCGGTGGACGGCGGTCGTCCGGGAGGAACTCCGCACACTCCTGGGAACAGAGGCGGCGCCCGACGTGCCGTTCGCGATGCTGGGAGGCACGTCCCTCGACGCCATCCGCCTCTGCGCGCGGCTCTCCGACCGTACGGGCGTCCCCGTGCCCGTCTCCGGCTTCCTGCGCAACTCGACGGCCAATGGCCTGGTACACCTCCTGGAGACCGGCTCCGCCCCCGAACCGGCCCGTACGACGGGTCGCGACGACCGGGTACGACTCGACGGCATCCAGGCCCACTTCGGCCTGCTGCACGAGCTGGACCCGAGCGATTCCGCGGCCCTCTGCCACCTGCTGTGGGAGGTCACCGGTCCGCTGGACACCGCCGTCCTGGAGCAAGCCCTCAACGACCTCCAGCAGCGCCACGAGGCCCTCAGGACCGCGTACCGCCTCGACCCCGAGCCGGTGGCCGTCGCACCTGACGCCGTACACCCCGTCCGCGTCGAGACCCTCACCGCCGACGACGGACCGGTGGCCGCGCGGCTGGAAGAGGCGCTGAACCGGCCCCTGTCCGTCGAGGACGGGCAGGTCTGGCGGTGCGTGCACGTTCCGGTGGACGACGCCAAGGCGCTGCTGGGCGTCACCGTCCACCACATCGCCTTCGACGGGTGGTCGCAGGATCTCCTCGTCGCAGAGCTGACGCACGCCTACGATGCCCGCAGCCGCGGAGCCGGACCGCGCTTCGAGCGCCCCGCGCCGACCCTGCGCCAAGTCGCCGACGAGGCCGCGCGGTTCGGGGCTCCCGAAGAGGCCGCCGCTCAACTGGCGTACTGGACGGACCATCTCGAGGGCCTGCCGGAGCTCAGCGTGCCCGCAGCCGGGCCGGAGGAGGAGGGGCCGGTCACGAACCTGGGGTTCACCCTGGACGCGGAGGTCACCGACCGCCTCCGCGCCGAGGCCGCACAGCTGGGATCGACCCTGTTCCTGCCTCTCGTGGCCGGGTACGCGGCCGCACTCGCCGAGGTGACCGGGCAGGACGACTTCGGCATCGGCGTACCCCTGGTGCGCCGTTCCGGACCCGACTCGATGGCAGCCGTGTCCTGCCTGGTGGACGTCGTGTGCCTGCGCCTTGCCGGAAGGGAGGGCGCGCCGGCGCTCGCAGACCTGGCGAAGGTGGCACGTCCCGTGGTCGACGAGGCCTTCGCCCGCCAGGACGTTGCCTTCGCCGAGGTGGTCCGGGCGGTCCGGCCGCCCCGGACCGGCCGCAACCCGCTCTACCAGACCATGTTCGCCATGCAGAGCTCCGCGCCCGTCGAGCTGGCGCTCACCGGGTGTGAGGTGGAGCGCCTGCCGATGGAGCCGCCGACAGCCATGCACGAGATCGTCTGCGAGGTCTGGCCGACGACGGGCGGCGGGCTGCGCGTGGACATCTCCTTCCAGGCGGACCGTGTCGTCTCCGGCACCGAGCACCGCCTGGCCCGCGTCTACGAGGAGCTGCTGGTCTCCGGCGAGCTGCCCGCCTCTCCGCGCCCTTGAACAGCCACCACCCGAAGGGATCCCACCTCCACATGCAGGACATTCCAGAGGAACGGACGGTCGTGCGCCTGCTGCGGCGCTTCGCCGAAGAGAACCCGGACTCGACGGCGGTCGAGTGCGGCAAGGACGTGCTGACCTACCGCCGTCTGTGGGACGAGGCCGGCACCGTGGCGGCGCGTCTCCAGGAGACGGAGGGGTTCGAGCCGGACTGCCTGTTCGCCGTCCTCTTCGAGCGGGGCGTACCCGGCGTGGTCGCCCAGCTGGCGGCCTGGCGCGCCGGGGCCGCCTACCTCCCGCTCGACCCCGCCCTGCCGGACGGGCGCATCGAGTCGGTCCTCGACGACGCACGGCCGCTCGCCGCACTGGCACAGCCCGACCTGCGGCACCGGATACCACGAACGGTGCCCGTGTCGCCGGGTGCTCTCCCCGGCCCCGCGGAACCGAAGCGGGTTCGGCCGACACTCGCCTACTGCATCTACACGTCAGGTTCCACCGGGACGCCGAAGGGCGTGGAGGTCGCGCACGCCAGCCTGTCGAACCTGCTGGACTGGCACCGTGAGACGTACGGGACCGGGTCCGGCACGCGCGTGGCCGCCTTCGCCGGCCTGGGGTTCGACGCCTCGGTCTGGGAGACCTGGGCGGCGCTCGCCAACGGCGCGACCCTCGTCCTCCCGGCCGAGCCGCTGGGCGGCGACGTCGCGGCCATCGCGGACTTCCTCCAGGAGAACGCGATCGAGCAGTGCTTCCTGAGCACCCCGCTGGCCGAGGAGCTGATCGGTTCGGACACGCCTCCGCAGTCCCTGCGGGTCCTGCTCACCGGAGGCGACCGGCTGCGGGTACGGCCCGGCGGGTCGTTCCCAGCCGCGGTCCACAACCACTACGGCCCGACCGAGGCCACCGTCGTCACGACCGCCAGCCGCGACCTGCGCGGAACCGGCGACCCAGGCCGGCCTCCGGTCATCGGGAAACCCATCACCGGCGCGCGCGTCCGGCTGGTCGATCCACGGGGCCTCGACGTGGACGGGCCCGGCGCGACCGGTGAACTCCTCATCTCGGGAGCGGTCCTGGCGTCCGGATACCGCAACGACCCCACCCTCACCGCGGAGAAGTTCGCACGTACGGCCCCCGCGGCCGACGGCGGCCCCGAAAGCCACGACGAGAACACCGGCGGGACGTCCGGCCGGTGGTACGCCTCCGGAGACGTCTGCCGCTGGACCGACTCCGGCGACCTCGAGTTTGTGGAACGACGCGACACCCAGCTCAGCGTTCGCGGCAACCGGGTCGAACCGGCCGAGATCGAGCACGCCATGCTGCTGGTGGCGGACGTCAGTCAGTCGGCCGTCGTGCTCTGCGACGACGGCTCGGGCGGCTCACTGGTCGCCTTCTACACCGGTGAGGCCCCCGCGGAGGCGCTGCAGGAGGAACTGGCGGCAAGGCTGCCCCGGTACATGGTCCCCTCCCGCGTCCAGCGGTTGGACGCCATGCCGCTGACCCCGAACGGCAAGATCGACCGCAACGCCCTGCGGGACGTGCGCGCCGAGCCGGCCCCGCAGTCCGACGAGGCCTTCCGGCCCGGCTCCGTCGAGGAGGGCATCGCGGAGATCTGGACCGATCTGACCGGCATCGTGCCGAGCGCCCGCGACAACTTCTTCGACGTCGGCGGGCATTCGCTGCTCGCGGCACGAATGATCGGCAAGGTACGTGACCGGTTCGGCGTGAAGGTCGGGCTGCGGGCCGTGTTCGACCACCCGGTCCTCGAGGACCTCGCCGCCGAGGTCGACGCGGCCTCCAGGAAGGGAGACTGAACGCATGTCAGGCAACACGACCACCCACGCCGGCCCGATCGTCGTCATCGAGTTCGGCAACGAGATACCGCAGCGCAGCTTCGACCCCGTCCTCCCGCCGGAGCTGCACGCGCACCGCGTCAGGATCGATCCGCTGCGGTACCCCGGACTCGCCGAGAAGGTACCCGACCTGGCGGCACAGGCGCGCCACTGGGCAGCCGAGATCGCGACGGCCGGGCCCCCGCGGGCCGTGTTCGCCTACTGCACCGCCGCCGAACTCGCGAGCATGCTCGTCGGCGAACTGCCCGCGCCGGGGACGCCGCTCGTCGTCTTCGACCCGGTGGTCCCCGACCCCGGAACGCCCCGGGAACTGCTGCTGGACCTCGCCCTGGGCATGGACGACACACTGGAGCCGTCGGAAGTGCCGGACATCACCGGTCTCCCGGCGTCCGACGCCCTGCGGCTGGCCAGTTCCTTCCTCCGCTCCCTGGTCACGCGGGCCGCACCCGACCTGGACGACGAGATCGCAGACGAACTGACGGAGGGTCAGCGGGCCTGGCTCGGCTTCACACTGTCCGCCGCGGCCGAGCGCACCACCCTTCCGAAACTGGGCCGCGTCGTCCTCAGCAGGGACTCCGAATGGGCGGAGACCGACGCGCACTCGGTGCACCGGACTGAGCTGAACGTGCAGGAGCTGTTCGGGACACCGGCGGTCACACCTCTGGTGGAGGAAATCCTCTCGGCTCCCGCGGCCGGAGAGGCTCAGGGGGAGGAAGAGCCGTGCAGTCGCACTTCGTAGAACGAGACGCCACCGAGGCCGTCGTCGCCGCCCAGTGGTCGCGGGTGCTGGGCCGGCCGCCCGCGTCCCTGGACGCGGACTTCTTCGGCTCGGGCGGGTCCTCCCTGCTGGCTGCGAAGCTGGTCTCCGCGCTGCGGGGCGCCCTCGGCACCCGGATCCCCCTGCAGACGCTGTTCGAGGCGTCGACGTTCGGGGGTCTCAGCGCCCGGATCAGGAACGACACCCCGGGATCCGGCGGCCGACTGCTGACCCTCAACCCCCAGGGCACCGGCGCGCCGCTGCTCCTGGTGCCGGCGGCCAGCGGTGGGGTCATCGGCCTCCACCGGTTCGGCGGCGACCCGGTCGACCGTCCCGTGCTCGGCCTCCAGGCCCGGGGCCTCGACCCCGCGGAGGGCGAACCCTGCCGCACCCGGGCGGAGATCGTCGACGACTTCATCGGCGTCCTGGAGAAGGCGGACGCGCCGCGAAGCCTGCACCTGGCCGGATACTGCGTGGGAGGCATCCTCGCCTACGAACTGGCGGCCGGGCTCCGTCTGCGGGGATGGGACGTGCGGTCCGTCATCCTGCTGAACACCTCGCTGTACTGCCCGCCGCTGTCCGTGAGCGACGCCGCCCGGGAGAAGCTCGTGTCCGTCGCGGGGGAGGCGGGCATAACCATCACCGAGGGCGAGGAGCCGGACGCGGCAGCGGTGTTCCGGGCGGTGAGCTCGATGGGAACGGACCCCATCGAGACCGACTTCGCCGAATTCGAGGCCGGCTTGCGGGTCTTCGGCTCGGTCGGGTCCGCGGTGTCCGGGTACGTGCCCGAGCCGGGCGACTTCGCTGTGCGCCTGTTCTCGACGGACGACAGGGACGATCCGTCGGACGTCGAGCGCACCACGCACCCGGTCACCGACTGGCCGGACCTCGGACTCGCCGATTACCAGCAGCACCACGTGCCCGTCGACCATTTCGAGATGATCGTGCACGAGCCGACCCTCAAGGCCGTCGAGAACGCCATGAGACACATCGACGACGGCCGAAAGGATCGGATCTGACCCGTGCGAGGACTACCGGCCGGATGTCTGACCGGACCCGACGAGACGATTCGCCATCTCCTCGAGAAGCGGCTTCCTGGACTCATGCAGGAAGAAGTGGTCCCCGGGCAGGACGACCGCGTCGAGATCACCCTCGACCAACTCCGACCACTGCTGGAGATGGTCCATTCCGACGGCCGGGTCGCTCGTGCCGCCGAATACGGTGACCGGTGCGCCCGGAGGCTTCTGCGGAAGAAAGGAGTAACGCGAGAGCATCGCATAGTCCGCGCGCACCGCAGGAAGCAGGATTCGCATGAATTCGGAACTCCGGAGAATCTCCTCCGGTGTTCCGTTCATTCGCCTTAGTTCCTCGATGAGTTCCGCTTCGGGAAGCGTGTGCAGGTCTCGTCGGCCGTCGTGAACGGCCGGCAGCGCGCGGATTCCGGAAAGGAACATATGGGCCGGTTCGACGTCGTGCTCCTCGCGCAGGACCCGAGCCGTCTCCCAGCAGACGATCGCCCCGAGACTGTGTCCGAACAGGGCGAAGGGCTCCTTCGAGTATTCCAGCAACGCCGGGACGACGGCGTCCAGGGTCGCTTCCAGCGTGTCTACCGGATCCTCGAACAACCGATCCTCACGGCCCGGCGGCTGAATGGCGTGGACATCGATCTCGTCCGGCAGTAGATCAGCCCATCCGCGGAATGTGGAAGCACCGCCACCGGCGTAGGGAAAACAGAACAGCCTTATGCCGCCCGGTGGGTCGGTCTTCGACAGTCGTTGGACCCAGGGCTGCGTGGGCGGAATTCCTTGCATGTGCGTCCTCGTCTTCGTTTCCGGTCCAACTCGTCGGCCCGAACAGCGTGCCACAGTGCCGCCTGCGGGGCGAGCTTTCACAGTGGATTCCATGACGCTTCACCGACTGTCGCGCTCGTCACGGTGAATGCATTCTGGCCGGCACCGACCTGAGCCGGTGTCAGTGCGGGTCCGCACGGGCTGCGACCCCGGGTGACGGGTCGTCGAGCCGTATCGATGTCCCGCCCTCCCGGTGTTCTCGGGCGCAGTCCCGGGTGATCGAGTGCTGTGCGGGGAGATGTACGTGGATGGAGCCGACACCTTCCTGGCGGATTGTCCGGAGAACGTGCGGCGCGACCGGCGCGGTACGGGGGGGGCGTCTCACCGCGGCGCCCGGGCGGACCCCGCCCGGTGTTCCCTCTTCGCGCGACTGCCGCGTCGCGGGTCCCCCTTGCCGCCGGTGCCGAGAGGGCGAGGCCTCCGAAGCGGGAAGGCATTCACGTCGAATTGTCCAACAGTAGCCATGACTGCTCTCCTGCGCCGTTCACGGTCCATATTGGTCCGGTATGCACGGCCGTACATCCCGCCGTGACGAGGGGAGATATCGCCTGCCCCGAACTGCCGCATACCCCAGAAGTGTTCCTCCGTGAGCCGGACGAGCTGTCCAACTCGCCCTCGATGTCGGGTAAGTCGGCGTGCGGAGTTGTGTGCGGAATGAGCGGCCCAGGGGCGTTCCGGGTTTCCTCCGAATCGCTTGCCGGTGCCCTGTGGCTGACGTAGCGTGGCTCGAGCCGGGCGTGATCGCAAAGGGCCGGTGTTCGCTGATGGTTCGGCCGAATCCGCGCCGTCGGCAACGAGGTCGCTCCCGCTCCGGAAACCCCGCGCGAGAAGCGGCCTCGGGACGGGTGGGTCGCAAGACGCACCGCACGGGGGAGCGCTGATGATCGAAAAGCTGTTGCCATCTTCGGTGGCCGTCGCCGAGACGTACGGCGACCCGCCCCACGCTCCGTTCCTGCGCGGGGAGCTGGAGGCGGTGAGCTGTGCCGTGGAAGGCCGGAGGCGAGAGTTCGCCGCCGTCCGCTGGTGTGCCCGCAGAGCGCTCGCGGACCTGGGTGTCGGACCGTCCGCCATCCTCCCCGGTGAGCGCGGCAGCCCCGTGTGGCCGGAGGGTGTCGTCGGCAGCATGACGCACTGTGACGGATACCGGGGAGCCGCTGTCGGCCAAGTGCCCGGCGTGCTGGCGTTAGGCATCGACGCCGAGCCTCATCTGCCCCTGCCGGAAGGGGTGCTGAACATTGCGGCGCTCCCTGCCGAGCAGCGGCGGATCGCGGACATGCAGCGGCTCGCTCCCGAGATCTGCTGGGACCGACTCCTGTTCAGCATGAAGGAAGCCGTCTACAAGGCGTGGTTCCCGCTCACCCGCCGTTGGCTGGGTTTCGAGCAGGCGGACATCACGATCGGCCACGACGGGACCTTCTCGGCCCACCTGCTCGCGGACGATCCCGCCGTCCCCTCCGAAGGGTTCGCGGGCCGATGGCTCGTGGAGGAGGGGCTCATGGTCACCGCCGTCGCGGTCACGGCACAGCGGCACTGACGGCGGCGCGTCGGCGTACGGCCTTCACGGACGGCGAGATGTCGGCATGGTCGTCCTGTTCACGCCTCCGTCCGGACGCCGCTCCGTGACCTTTGTTCCTTCGATCCGATTCGATGTATTCGCTGGTGATTGAGGTCACCGATGTATCCGTTGATATTGTTCATGCCTGTGTAATAATCAGGTATCGAGAAGCTCTATTCGGTGATGATGGGCTGACTTGGGGGGTGGGAGGTGGGTGGGCTCCCTTTTCGGGCAACGAATTCTAATTTCTGTGTTCCGGGGTCCGGTTGCCACTGTGCGGTGTGGGCGGTCAACGGGTGCGGCCGCGTCTTAGCTCCTTCTTCTTGAGCGAACCTGCGGTATGTGATGGCGGAAAGCGGTACAGGAAATTTCCAATGGTGACGACGGGAATCGATGTGTCGAATGATGTGCAGCGGGGCGAGCGATGTCGAAATTGCGATGAGGACGTCGCCCGGATGCGGCAGGCCGGCCAGGACCGGCTGCGCGTGTGCGGAAAGTGTTTCGATCAGTTCAGGCAGGATCTGAGAGCCCTTCCGCGGCTCTACCGCCAGTGCGAGGAAATGCTGACGGTTTCACCTCAGAAGGGCGAAAAGGTATCTCATCAGCTGGGTCGCGGGATTTCGCTCAATTCCCGAGCCGTGGATGCCCGTGATTCTCTCCGGGTATGTCTGCTGGCCTGGTCCGACCTGGTCGCCGCCGAGCGGGCCTGCGCCGCCCCCGACCGGTCGGTGGACACGATGGCGGCCTTTCTCCACGGCCATGCCCGGTGGCTCTGCGCACACGCGGCAGCCGGTGACGCCGTCGCCGAGATCACCGAGGCGACAGCCACGGCGAGACGGGCCGCCTATCCGACCCGCACCCGCAAGTTCAGGGTCGGCTCGTGCGTCGAGCCGCAGTGCGGTGGCTCCCTGGTCGCCGTGATCCAGCCCCATGAGCAACTCCTGCCGAGTGAGCTGCGCTGCGACATCGCTCCCGAGCACACCTGGCCCGCGCACCGCTGGCGTGAACTGGACCGGCGGGTGAGCCGGCAGAACGCCTCGGGCGGCGAGCGGTGGCTCACCGTCGTGGAGGTCTCCAAGCTGTGGGGGCTGTCCACCAGCAACGTCTACCGCCTGGCCTCGGTGAACAGCTGGCGGCGGCGCGCGAACGGCCGCCGCGTCTACTACTACGAGGCCGACGTGCTCCAGTCGGTGGGGTGACGACGTACCGTCGAGGCGGGAACAGGGCCGGTGCCGGTAGGCGCATGACGTGAGGTCAGACGCCTGGGAGTCCGAGAACCGGGCCGCGTTCCTGCCCCTGCGGGGCGCCCGTTGACCGGGCCGCGTTCCCGCCCTTGCGGGTGCCCCTGAACCGCGCGTCACCGGGGGCGGCGCACCCCGTTCCGCCGTGCGCACAGGTGAGTCGTCGCGTGAAACCGTTCCGGCATTCCCGGGCACCGGCCCCTGGGGACGGCGGGGAGACCGGTCACCTGCCTGGGTCGACCCGCCCCGACGGCTGCTCATACCCCTTCGTCGTCCTGGATGTGCACCGCCGCCTCCTCGGCGGACGCCGCGCCGCCGTCGATGCCGACGTCGCGCCCGAGCACCCTGTTGTTGCGTACGGCCCCCGGTTCCTCGTCGGCGGCGGCGACGCGTCCGGCGCGCTCGTCCCCGGCGTCGTCCTCCTCGGGGCCGTTGTCCTCGGGCTCGTCGTCGGCCCGGTCCTCCAGAACCGGGTCCTCCTCGGGCACCTCCTGCGCGAGGCGCCGATCGAGCGACTCACCCTCCCGCTGCTCCTCGGCGGTGGTGCCGTACTTCGACACGCCGAGAGGCTTCTCCGGAGGGGAGTACCCCGTGTCCAGCATGTCGTCGAGGTCGGGCTCGTCGATCACGTTCTCCGGGTCGAGGTCGTCCGTGGGCCGGTTGTCCGCGTCGGACCCGTCCGGCTGGTAGACGTCGTCACCGCGTCCTGCTTCCGTCATCGGGCCGCTCCTTCCCTTGAGGTGTGCCGTATCGGCCGCCGCCCTGCGCGGGCCACGCGGCGTCGCCGCTCTTCTGCCCACGTACACGCGTCCCAGTGATACGGATTCCCGACGGACGCTCGCCCCTGTGGGCACACGCGGTGCCACTGCCGGGCTGAGGGGAAGCCCTGGTCAGGCCCATTCCGGTCAGCCCCGGCAGCTTATGGCCGATCCCCGGCCGCTGCGACCGGGGCGGACCGCCGACCGGCAGCGGAGGGCGGTCACGGGGAAAAAGCGGGCCGGTGCCGGACTGCAGGTCTGGAGCGCCGTGGAGAGGGAAGACGGCGAAACGCCGGGGGTGAGACCCGGCCTCACTCGCAGCTCCAGGGGCATCGAAACGACGGGAAAGCCATGCCGACCGACATACCGGAAAGACGTACAGTCCTTCCTGGCACGCACGTCGCCGCCGTGCCGCCTCCTGCCGAAGGGCCCCCGCCGTCCCGTCCCGCCCCCGAGTGCCCGCCCGGCACACCGGAGACCGCCGGGGGCATGGGCCGGGCCGTGGGAATCATCGTCTCGGCGGCGACCTGCCAGGCCGCCCTGATGGTGGGACTCGGGCTCCTGATCACCGGGCCGGCGGTCCGGTTTTGGCCCCTGGCATCCGAGGACGAGATCACCGACGCGCTGGAGCGGGCCCGCACGGGCACTCTCGACACGGTGTCCCGCGTCGTGTCCGAGGCGGGCAACACCGTCACGGTCGTCGTCGGCACCCTCCTCGCCTGCGTCATCCTGCTGCTGGTCCCGAGGCTGCCCCGGTGGCGCGACGCGCTCTTCCTCGCCGTCGCCGTCTCCCTCCAGTCCCTGGTCTTCCTGGTCATCACCGAAGCGGTGGACCGGAACCGGCCCGATGTCGAACGCCTCGACGCCTCGCCCCCGACCTCCAGCTACACCTCCGGACACACCGGCGCGGCGACAGCCCTCTACGCAGGCCTCGCCGTTCTGGTCCTGCACCGGACCAAGGGGCCGTGGCGCAGAGTCGTGGCGGCCCTGCTGCTGCTCCTGCCCCTGCTGGTGGGTGTCGCCAGGGCGTACCGCGGGATGCACCATCCGACGGACGTCGCGGGAGGTCTGCTGAACGGGGGGCTGTCCCTGCTGATCGTCGGGCGCGCACTCCTGACGGGACCACATGTGCCGGCCGCCGCGCCCGCCGGTACGGAGGCCCGGGAGGAACCGGCCGGTACAGAGCCCGGCCGCACCGTCGTCGTCTTCAACCCCACCGTCACCGACGAGGCGGCCCGCGCCGGTCTGCGGCGGGTCCTCGAGGACCACGGCCACCGCGCGGCGGAGTTCGTACCGACCACGGCCGACGACCCGGGCGAGGGACAGACGGCGCGGGCGGTGCGGGAGGGCGCGCAGCTCGTCGTGGTGTGCGGCGGTGACGGGACGGTTCGCGCGGCCGCGGAGGCGCTCGCCGGCACGGGCATACCGCTCGCTGTGGTCCCCTGCGGCACGGGCAACCTGCTCGCCCGCAACCTCGGTCTGCCGGTGAGACCGGCGGAGGCACTGGCAGGCGCGCTGCGCGGGGCTCCGCACCGCATCGACCTCGGGCGCGTCGAGGGCGACGGCATGGCGCCCGCGCACTTCACCGTGATGTCCGGCGCAGGGCTCGACGCCGCGATGCTGGAGAGCACCGGAGACCGCGCCAAAGCCCTCCTCGGCTGGCCCGCGTACGTGGTGGCGGGCCTGAGGGAGCTGCGGGCGCCCCGGATGCGTCTGACGGTCGGCGTCGACGGGGCGCCGCCCCTGCGACGCACCGCCCGGATGGTACTGGTCGCCAACACCGGCAAGGTGCAGGGCGGAACCGCGCTGGTCCCGGCGGCCCGGCCGGACGACGGCCTGCTCGACCTCATGATCCTCGACCCGCGCGGACCCGCGGGCTGGCTGAGCGCCGTCGTCACCCTCGTGCGCCGCCGGCCGGAGGGCGGGGCCGGCCGTACGGACGGGCCCCCTGCCGTGGAGTACTTCACCTTCCGCCGGGCGGACGTCCTGTTCGACGCACCGCAGCAGCGCGAGCTGGACGGCGACACCGTGGCGCCCGGCCGGCGTCTCACCGCCGAGGTCAGGCCCGGTGCGCTGACGGTGCTCCTGCCCGTACGAGGAGACTGAGATGGGTACCGCCACCAAGGTCCCGCAGACCCGCGACATGGTCGGCAGCGAGCTCTCCGGCGACGAAGCGCTGGTCACTCTCCGGCACTACGGCCGCTGGCCCCTGCTGCGTGACTCCTTCGTCCGCTTCCGGTACGCCGACGGCTTCAGCCACTCCCGTGCGCTCGCACTGCAGACCGTGCTGGCCGTGGTGCCGCTGGTCATCGCCTTCGTCGGGCTGTCCACGGCCCTGCACACGGAGAACCTGGGCCGGGTCGCCGAACTGACCATCCACCGGATCACGGCAGGGCCCAGCGCCGCGGTGGTCGACGACGCACTGGACCGCAGCCGGCGCAGTGCCGACGACGGTGCCCAGCTCGCCCTCTGGTTCGGGCTGGTCTTCTCCCTGACCAACACCACCACGGCCATGTGCCAGATCGAGCGCGGCGCCAACCGCATCTACGGGGTCGAGCGTGACCGGGTCTTCCACCTGAAGTACCTGCGGGGTCTGGTGATGTCGCTGACCGCCGGAGTCCCGCTCGGTGCCGGCTTCGTCGCGATGGTGGCCGGAGGCGACCTCGTGGCCGCCGTGGTCGACGTGTACGACCTCGGTGCCGGCGCGCGGTCCGCCTGGGACATGCTGCGCTGGCCCGCGGGCGTCGTCCTCGTGATCCTCTCGGCGAGCGCGATCTTCCGCTGCTCGCCGAGGCGCCGCCAGCCCGGCTACACCTGGCTGGCCTTCGGCGCCGCCGTCTATCTGGTGCTCTGGACCACGCTGACGTGGCTCCTCAGCCTCTATCTGCAGATCAGCGGTTCGTTCGACACCGTGTACGGGCCGCTCACAGCCTTCATGTCCCTGCTGCTCTGGGCCTACCTCACCTCCATCGCCCTCTTCCTCGGACTCTCCTTCGCCGCGCAGCTGGAAGCGGTGCGGGCCAAGGTGTCCGATCCCGTACAACCCGACCCGGGAGCCTGAATGACCGCCCGACCCGTTGACCCGGCCCGACGAGGTAGCCGCCGCGACATCGACCGCAGATTCGGGATCCGGCTGTTCGGTTCGGCAGCCGTAGCCGCGGTCGCCGCCGTCCTCTTCGGCCTGCTGCTCGTCCTCGTGGAGAGCGGTTGGCAACCGCTGCGGCGCCTCGACGCGGGCGCGGCCCGGTGGCTGAACCGTGCCGCCCTCGACCATCCCGCCTGGACCGGCACCCTGCGGTTCTTCTCCGACGTGGTGTGGGACCCCGTGACCCTGCGTGCCGCGGTCGCGGTGCTCACCCTGTGGCTGGTGTACCGCCGTGCCTGGCGGCTGGCCGCGTGGTCGGCCGTCACGGCGGTGGCCGGAGGGCTGACGGGGCTGCTGGTGAAGATCGTCGTCGAGCGGGCGAGGCCTGCCCTCCCCGACCCGGTGGCGCACGCCCCCGGCTTCTCCTTCCCCTCCGGCCACGCGATGGCGGCCACGACCTCGTTCGCGATCCTGCTGCTCGTCCTGCTCCCCTTCGTGCGCCGGGGCCTCCGTCCCCTGTGCTGGGCCGTCGCCGCCGTGTCGGTGCTGGGCGTCGGATTCACCCGCGTCGCGCTCGGCGTCCACTGGTTCAGCGACGTGGTCGGCGGCTGGGCGCTCGGGCTGGCGGTGGTGGCTCTGACCGGCTGGTCCTTCAAGGCGTGGCGCGCGGACGCGGGCCTGGGACGGACCGAGGTGGCCGAGGGCCTGGAGCCCGAACTGAGCGGCGAAGACCCCGAGACGACGGGGCCCACCTGTCGATAGGAACGTTTGTTCTAATGCTTGGGTAGACTCGTTTCCATGTCCGTTCATCTCCAGGGTTCGCTGTTCGACCAGGCCGACCGTCCGCACCTGAACCGTCTCACCGGGCTGCGCAGGACGGTCCTCGGCGACGGTGCGTGGATCGACCTGTTGCCGGGCTGGCTGAGCGGCGCCGACGAGCTCTTCGCCGAGCTCGTGGAGCAGGTGCCGTGGCGGGCCGAGCGGCGGCAGATGTACGACCGGACGGTCGACGTGCCCCGCCTTCTCGCCTTCTACCGTGCCGGGGACGCGCTGCCGGGCACCGTCCTGGACGAGGCCCGCGACGCGCTGTCCTGCCACTACGGCGACGAGTTGGGCGAGCCCTTCACCACGGCCGGTCTCTGCTACTACCGGGACGGGCGTGACAGCGTCGCGTGGCACGGCGACCTGACCGGACGAAGCTCGCGCGAGGACACCATGGTGGCGATCCTCTCCCTCGGCGCCCCGCGTGATCTGCTCCTGCGGCCGTGCCGAGGCGGCGACACCGTACGCCGGCCGCTCGGCCACGGCGACCTGATCGTCATGGGCGGATCGTGCCAGCGCACCTGGCAGCACGCCATTCCCAAGACCGCGCACGCCCAGGGCCCGCGTATCAGCGTGCAGTACCGCCCGCGCGGAGTGCGCTGAGCAGGCGGGTGCTCCCCGGTCGTGGTGCGCAGGGGCCGCCGGCTCACGAAGCGGGGGTCGCGGAGGCCGGCTTCGGCACGGACGCACGGGGCGGCCGGGTCCGGGGGCCGAAGACGGCCAGGGCGACGGCGCCCACCATCCAGACGCCGGCGATGAAGTAGAAGACGCTCTGGTATCCGGTGCGGTTGTAGAGCGCCGCGATGATCAGCGGCCCGGCGGCGTTCGACAGCCGGCCGATCCCGTAGGTGATCCCCGTCCCCAGGGAACGGCTCCGGGTGTCGAAGAGTTCGGGGGAGTAGGCATACGCGAGGGCGGTGTAGCCGCGCTCGAACAGGTTCACCAGGAAGCCGAAGATCACGATCAGGATCGGGTCGAAGGTCAGCCCGTACAGCAGACCGCACAGCGCGATGACCGTGCCGAAGGCGACCAGACACCACTTGCGCTCGAACCGGTCGGTGACCAGGGAGGCCAGGAAGGAGCCGAGGGGCGCGCCGACCGTGGTGAGAGCGATGTAGAAGACGGACTTCTCGACGCTGAAGCCCTCCTTGGCGAGCAGGGTGGGCGCGAAGCTCGAGTATCCGAAGAAGCCGATGGTCTGGGTGACCCACAGGACGGTGAGCAGCAGCGTCGGTGCGAGATATCTCTTCCGCAGCAGCAGACGCACCGGGGTCTTCACCGCCGGGGGCTCCTCCACGGGCTCCGCCGGTACGGCCAGCGGCCCCTTCTCGGCGATCACCGATGCCTCGATCTCCCGCAGGACCGCGTCGGCCGCGGCGTGGTCGCCCCTGTTCTCGTGCCAGCGGGGGGACTCCTTGAGCTGCTTGGAGAACAGCACGAGGAGGATGCCGAGCGCACCCCACAGGTACACCAGCCGCCAGGACCAGTCGGTGAGCGGAACGACGAGACTGGCGATCAGGTTGGTGGCCGGCGTACCGCAGATGCCGATGACCATGGCGTACGCCTGGTACTTGCCGCGGACGGCCGCCGGATACATCTCGTTGACGTAGATGACCGCCACGACGGTCATCGCCGACAGGCCCGCCGAGGTGAGCACCCGGAAGACACCCAGCGAGAAGACGTCCCACGAGAACACCGAGACGAAGGAGAAGAAGCCGAAGAACACGGTGGTGCGGAGCAGGGTCTTCCGGCGGCCCCACCGGTCGGCGACGGCTCCCGCGACGATGGACCCGATGAACATGCCGACGAACGACAGCGAGGTCACGTAAGCGACCTGGTTGACCGTCACGCCCCAGAGGTCGATGAGCTTGGGGGCGGTCGTCGCGAAGCTGTTGATGTCCGCGAACTCGAAGAAGTAGGCGAAGGCGACGGCCAGCAGGGTCGTCTTGTGGAAGCGGGAGATCGGCAGCCGGTCCAGCCGGTTCGCCGCATTGGCGTGCTGCATGGGGACGGTCCCTGTCGGAGTGCGGGTGCGGGTGGGAAGGGAATCAGACGCCTTCGCCGGGCCAGTAGAGGCTCATCGGATTGTCGACGAGGAGCCGGTGCTGCTGCCCGGGGGTGACCGCGACCTGCGGTACGTAGTCGACCAGGAGCCCGTCGTCGGGCATGTGGTCGGTGAGGTTGGGGTGCGGCCAGTCCGTGCCCCAGAGCACCCGGTCCCCGAACTCCTCGACCACGCGGCGGCCGAAGGGCACGACATCGCGGTAGGCGTGCCTCTCACCGTCGAGGGCGGCGGGACCGCTCACGCTGAGGCGCTCGGGGCAGGACACCTTCACCCATACGTCGTTGGAGGCGACGAAGCGGAGGAAGCGCGTGAACTGCGGGCCGCCCACCGGCAGGGTCACATCGGGCCGGCCCATGTGGTCCACCACGAGTGGGGTGGGCAGGGAGCCGAAGAAGCCCTCCAGCTCGGGGAGATCGGTGCTCTCGAAGTAGAGCACGATGTGCCAGCCCAGCGGCGCGACCTTCTCGGCGATCCTGGCCAGGTCCTCCTTCGGCGAGGTGCTGACCAGGCGGCGAAGGAAGTTGAAGCGCACCCCGCGCACCCCCGCCGCGTCCAGCGCGCGCAGTTCGGCGTCGGAGATGTCCGGACGGACGGTCGCGACGCCCCGCGCCCGGTCACCGGCCGCGCGCACCGCGTCGAGCATCGCCGTGTTGTCCGCGCCGTGGCAGGTGGCCTGGACGACGACGGCGCGGGCGACCCCGAGACGGCCGTGCAGGGCGGCGAGCTCGCTCTTCCCGGCGTCGCACGGCGTGTATGTGCGCTCCGGGGCGAAGGGGAACTCGCCCTGCGGTCCGAACACGTGGCAGTGGGCGTCGACGGTGCCCGCCGGAAGCCGGAACGCGGGGACGGACGGATCCGGGTGCCAGTCCAGCCAGCCGACTGTCCTGGGGGAGTGAACGCTCATGAGATCTCCTGGTGGTTCGGAAGGGGGAGGGTGCGAGGGGCGCCGGTCCCTGAGCACGCAGCGGGGTGCGCGGGGCCGGCCGGGCGGGCTCGTCCGCATCCGCACGCCGTTCCCGCTCCGTGGTCAGTCGACGTAGCGCAGCCCGGCGGCCTCGAGCGACTCGCGCATGCCGTACATGTCGAGGCCGAGCTCACCCGCAGCCAGGCGGCGCCGCTTGCTCTCCTCGTTGTCCTCCCGGCGTCGGGAGGCGGCCGCCACCTCGGCGACCCGGCCGGAGGGAACGACGGCGACACCGTCCGCGTCCGCCACCACGACGTCGCCGGGGTGGACCAGCGCGTTTGCGCACACGACCGGCACGTTCACCGAGCCGAGTGTCGCCTTGACGGTCCCCTTGGAGTTGACGGCACGGCTGAAGACGGGGAAGTCCATGTCCCGCAGCTCGCGGACGTCGCGGCATCCGCCGTCGATGACCAGTCCCACACCGCCCCGGGCGCGTACCGATGTGGCGAGGAGCTCGCCGAAGAATCCGTCCTCGCACTCGGTGGTGCAGGCCGCCACGAGGACGTCGCCGGGCCGCAGTTGTTCCACGGCCACGTGCAGCATCCAGTTGTCGCCCGGCTGGAGGAGCACGGTGACCGCGGTACCGCTGAAGGCCGCGCCCGGATAGACGGGGCGGATGTAGGGGCGCATCAGGCCGGTGCGGCCCATGGCCTCGTGGACGGTGCTGACGCCGAAGGGCTTCAGCGCCTCGAGGTCCGCGGCACCGGGGCGTTCGACCGTGCGGTGGACCACTCCGAGTTCGTACATGGCTGTGCTCACTTCCTTTCCGCGGGTTCAGCGGCCCTGGCGCTTCAGCAGGGCGTCCAGACGCGGGTACACGGAGCGCGCGTTGTGCTCCTGGATGTCTGCCAGCCCGTCCGGGGAGAGCCCGGCGGCCTCGGTGTAGCGGCGCGTGTCGTCGAAGTGGTGGCCGGTCCGGGGATCGACGTCACGGACGGCGCCGATCATCTCCGAGGCGAAGAGGATGTTGCGGGTGGGCACGACGTCGAAGAGGAGATCCGAGCCGGGCTGGTGGTAGACGCACGTGTCGAAGAAGACGTTGCCCAGGACGTGCTCCTCCAGGGGCGGCTTCCCGAGCGCCATCGCCAGGCCGCGGAACCTGCCCCAGTGGTAGGGAACGGCTCCGCCGCCATGTGGAATGACCAGCCGGAGCGTGGGGAAGTCCGTGAACAGGTCTCCCTGCACGAGCTGCATGAACGCGGTGGTGTCGGCGTTCAGGTAGTGCGCCCCCGTGGTGTGGAACGCGGGGTTGACGCTTGTGCTGACGTGGACCATCGCCGGGACGTCGTACTCGGCCATCTTCTCGTACAGCGGGTACCACGAGCGGTCGGTCAGGGGCGGGGCGGTCCAGTACCCCCCTGAGGGGTCGGGGTTGAGGTTCAGCGCGACGGCACCGTACTCCTCGACGCACCGGATGAGTTCCGGTATGCAGGTGGCGGGGTCGACGCCCGGGGACTGCGGAAGCATCGCGGCCGGCACGAAGCGCTCCGGATAGAGCCGGCTGACACGGAAGCACAGCTCGTTGCAGAGGGCCGCCCATTCGGCGGAGGTGCTGAAATCCCCTATGTGGTGGGCCATGAAGGACGCCCTCGGCGAGAAGACCGTCATGTCGACGCCGCGCTCGTCCATCAGCCTCAGCTGGTTCGACTCGATGCTCTCACACAGCTCGTCGTCGCTGATCTTCAGATCTGCCGTCCGCGGTGAGAGCGAGGGGTCCTCGAGACCGGCGATCTGCTGGTGCCGCCACGCCTCCAGCGCGGGCGGGGCCGTCGTGTAGTGGCCGTGGCAGTCGATGATCATCTGTTCCTCTTCGGAGTGCCTGCGTGTGCTGCCTGGGAGTATCCGGCCGTCGGGCCGCTCCCGGGCCCGGCTCGCCCGGCCGGCTGTCACGACACCGTAACCGTCGATGAAATTGTTGACAATATGCCTGACGAGAAAGTTTCAGGCATCATCGCTGAGGTCACCGTGTGCGTCCACGTGGTGATGAGGAAGTGGTTTTGAAGACGAACGGAAGGCGGAGGGGTGACGTCTGATCAGGCCAGCGGCCGGGCAGGCCGAAGCGCGGTCTCCAGTGGTATCCGGGAGGCGCTCGCGGCAGGCGACATGGTGCCGGGGCAGCGCCTCGTCGAGCAGGAGTTGTCCGAGGTCTTCCGGGCGACGCGGAGTTCGGTGCGGGAGGCGCTGCAGGATCTGGCCGCCGAAGGCCTCGTGGAGCTGATTCCCCGGCGCGGGGCACGGGTGCGGGTGATCTCCGTCGAGGAGGCGGTCCAGATCACCGAGTGCCGCGCACTGCTGGAGGGCCTGTGTGCCAGGCGGGCGGCGGAGAACGCCTCGGACGAGGTGCGGCGGGAGCTGAAGGACATCGGCTCGGCGATGAGCCGTGCTGTGGCGGAGGGTGACCCGGACGCCTATTCGGTGCTGAACCGCAGGCTGCACGAGTCCATCGGTGAGGTCAGTGACCAGAAGGTGGCTCAGGCGCTGCTCGAACGGATGAACGGCCAGATGGTGCGCTACCAGTTCCGTCTCGCGCTGCGCCCAGGTCGTCCGGCGCGGTCGTTGCCGCAGCACCTGGCGATCATCGACGCGGTGGTGTCGGGCGATGCCGACGCCGCGGAGGCGGCTGCGCGGGCGCACGTCGAGAGCGTCGTCGAAGCGCTGCGGGAGACGCCCACGCAGGTCCGCCTGGGCTGACGGGCCGTGGCCCCGTGCGGGTGGCCGGGGCGCGGGGGATCCGGAAGCGGAACTCCCGCCAGGGTCGACGACCCGGGCGGGAGGTGGTGGCGGTGTCAGGCCAGCAGTTTCTCCTTGGCCTTCTCGTACTCCTCCTGGCTGAGGTGGCCCTTCTCCCTCAGCTCCGAGAGTTTGGCGAGGTCGGCCACGTGGCCGCCGCCGGCCCCGGTGCCGCCGTCGTCGGCCGCCTGCCTCACGTACTGCCGGAAGGCCGCCTCGCGGTTCTCCGCCTCCTTGACCTCGCGGCGCCCCATGCCCCGGCCCCGGGCGATCAGGTAGACGAGCACGCCCGCATAGGGCAGCACGATCACGAAGATCAACCAGGCCGCCTTGGTCCAGCCGCTCAGGGAGTGGTCCCGGAAGATGTCGGTGACCACCTTGAAGAGCAGGAAGAACCACAGGACCCACAGGAACAGAAACATCATGGTCAGGAAGAGGTTCAGCAGCGGATAGTCGTCCATGGGTCTGCTCCGATCGAGCGGAATGTCCCTTTATTGGTACATCCGCTGTCCCCTCTTCGCATTTCTGGCCGGCCGGGTGTCAGGCGGAGAGGGTGTCCAGGAACGCGGAGAGCTTGTCCCTGGTCCGCTCGATCTGCTGCTCGACGGTCAGGGACTCCTCGAAGCGCCCGCCGGGGGCGGCCGTCTTCCGGCCGCGCACGTACAGCGAGCAGTCGAGGTCGGTACAGAGGTAGATGCCCACCGAATTGCCTTCCCTGCCCGCCTGTCCTCGCTTCCGGGCGGTCATCAGGGACACCC
Source organism: Streptomyces sp. NPDC005752 (assembly GCF_040630715.1). Classification (NCBI taxonomy): domain Bacteria; kingdom Bacillati; phylum Actinomycetota; class Actinomycetes; order Kitasatosporales; family Streptomycetaceae; genus Streptomyces; species Streptomyces sp. NPDC005752. The sequence goes on from NZ_JBEXYB010000008.1 coordinate 56,442, forward strand.
CGCTGCCCGGGTGCGTGGTCAGGCAGACCGAGCACATGCTGCGGTGCAGGAAGCCGCGCTGCTGGGACGGGAAGCGCAGCGTGATGCCGACGAGCTCGCCGCGCTGCTCGGTGACGATATAGCTCCGGTCCGGGGCCGAGAGGTCCCGCCAGCCCAGAAAGTCCAGGTCCTCCCAGCGGCGCTCCCCGAGGTCGCGGGGCAGTGGCAGGCGCTTCGCCTCACCCTTGGAACAGTTGATGAACGACGTTCGGATGTCCTGCTCGCTGACGGCTCTCATGGCATCGACGCTAACTCTGCCTATGAAGCCTAGGCAAATGAATATGAGCTCTAGGCTCAACCCTGCGACGGAGCGATTCGCAGGTGGTGGGCCGCCGGATGATCGATGGTGAGATCCGGACGCCAGACGGCCAGGATCTGTGCCGATGGGTCGAACAGGGGGCTCGGCAGCTCCTCGGGAGCGATCCACCGCCACGCGCTGATGAGATGCGGTTCGGTCACCCGCGGGTCCGCGGACTCCACACGCACCAGAGCGGCCATGCTGATCCGGTTGATGCCGCCCACCACGTCGTGCACCATCGCGAAGACCGTCACGGCGTCCACGGGTACCCGGAGTCCCGTCTCCTCGCGCAGTTCGCGGGCGGCGGCGGCCGCGACCGACTCGTGCGTCGGGTCGACCTTGCCTCCGGGCAGCTCCCAGGTGCCGCCCCGGTGCCTGCCGAGCAGGATCCTGCCCTCCGCGTCCTGGACGACGACTCCGACCCCGAGGGCGGCCTGGGCGAGCGGTGGGCGGGTGTTCCGGGGAGGGGTGTTCACGGAATCGGTGGTCATCATTGCTCTGCTCCCGGCTGGTCGGATACGGGTCCGCACGCACCGCGTCATCCTCACACGGCGGTCACGCCACCAGGTTCAGTGTGGTGTCCGCGATGCCGAGACGCACGGACTGACCCCACGTCAGCTCCAGTGCGTCGGACTCCATCCCGTCGCCGAAGACCACCATCCGGTCCGACTCGACGGTGAGCCGGAGGCCGTCCCCGCGGCCCAGTTCACCCACGACCATCGAGGTGCCGGTGGCCGGCGAGGGCCAGGCCTCGCGCACGAACCAGACCAGCCGGGGGTCGGAGGGGGCGGGCAGCCGCAGCGGGCTGCCCCGCTCGAGCCAGAGGGAGCGCAGCCAGCCGGTGGAGCCGGTGCCCGTGCCCACCAGGACTCCCGAGGACGCCTGGGGCTCGCCGGTGGAAGTGGCGCCGTCGGGGCCGATGCGGTAGCGGGCGGTCTGGTGGCCGGGCGATCCCAGGTAGATCTCGTTGAGGGCGAGCAGCCGCTGTGTGTCGTCGGCGACCGCCTCGGTCATCGTGAGGGCGTCAACCGGCCCGCCGGGTGACGCGGCGGCCCGGCACAGGGCCGCCGCGTCACGGACCCGGTGGCGTACGAGGATCCCGGGATTGCGGCCCGGGTCCGTGTCGATGCCCACGACCGGCTGTCCGGTCAGGTACTTCGCGGTGTTGGCGACCAGTCCGTCCTGCCCGACCACGACGACCACGTCCTCGGGCCCGAACAGGAAGCGGTCGAGGTCCGCCCGCTCCACCCGGGTGCGGCGCCACCGCAGCGGCACGGCCGCGGCCACCTCCGTGAGTGCCTCTTCGTTACGCCGGTGCCGGTCCGCCACCTCCTCGATGGACCGGCCGCGCCCCGCGAGCACGAACGCGGCCTGCCCGTGGGTCCCGTGCCGTGCCAGGAGCTCCTCGTACTCGGTCGTGCGGTGCACCAGCACCGCACGAGGGGCCAGACTCACGCCCGCGCCTCCGGCTCCGGCCTGCCGAGCCTGGCGAGCAGGCCCGTCAGGACGTCGGGGGACAGGGTGAGGCTGTCGATGCGGGGCAGGTTCTCGGCCAGCCGCGTCGCGGCCAGGGCGTGCAGCGTGCCGGGGTCGACATCCGCGTGCGCCCGCAGCCAGGCCGCCTGTGCTTCGGCCCGTGCCGCCCCGACGTCACGGGCGGCCTCCGCCTCCGCCCGGGACAGGCGCACCGTGCGGGAGGCCTCGGCAGCCGCACGCACCTCGTCGGCCGCCGACTTCTCCTCCGCCTCGCGGCGGGCGTTGGTGCCGCGCTGGTCGACCAGCTGCTCCTCGCGTCGCGCGAGCTCGATCTTGCTGGCGAGCTCGTTCTCGGCGATGGTGCGTTCACGCTCGACCGCCACTGCCCGGCGCTCGTACACCGACCGGTCGGCCTCCTGCTGGATCTGCTCCCTGGCCGGGGTGCGCAGGGCGCGCTCGACCTCGGCCTCGGGGCGGATGGCGACGACGCGCACGGCCACCACGTCGATGCCGGTGGCGGGCAGCCTGGGCTCGGCCGCGAGCCCGCCGGCGACCCGTTCCCGTACGGTCGCGACGCCGTCCACCAGGGCTGTGGCGAGGGGGGTGCGGGCCAGGACGTCCAGGGTGTGCTGCTGTGCGGTCTCGGTGAGCAGGGTGGCGATCTGCTCCAGGGGCGCGGCCCGCCAGACCCCGGTGTCGGGGTGCACCGAGAAGTCGAGCCGGGCTGCGGCCTCGGCCGGGTCGCTGATCCGGTACGTCACCGTGGCCTGCACAGTGACGTCCTGGAAGTCGGCTGTGCGGGCGTGGAACGCCATCGCCAGCTCCCGGTCGTCGACCGGCACCTCGGAGAGCGCCGCGGACAGCGAGCGGTACCAGAAGCTCAGCCCCACGCCCTCGTGGGCGAGCCTGCCGCGCTTGTGGTGGCGAATGTGCGTGGTGGGAGCGGAGCGCAGGTGCCGCCAGCCGAAGCGCCTGGTGATGTCGGCCATATCGGGAACCCCCTCTTTCTCGTCATGGCGACGATAACGCAACCCGACTCTTGTCGTCAATGGGACGAGAATGGGTGGTGGAAGCGAAAAGGCCGGCCGGTGGTCTCCTCGGAAACCACCGGCCGGCCGGTGTGCGCCGACCCCGTCCCCACGGTGCGGCGCGCGGTGGGCCGTCGTCATCCGCTCGGGCGACGGCCCACGTTCAGGAGGCCCCGTTCCCCGGTGGGGGCGGCGGGAGGGCTGGGAGCCCGAGTGCCGGGAGCACGGCGTGATCGACGAAGCGGGTGAGGAAGCCGTCGTCGGCGTACCGCCCCTCCAGTAGTGGTCGTGCGCGCATGATGCCGAGCACCTGGGCGGCCACGTAGTCCGTGGCGGGGTTGTCCGGGTCGATCTCGCCGCGCCGGACGGCGCGCTCGACCATCGTGTCGATCGCGGCGATGGCCGGTGCGATCAGCGTCGAACGCAGTGCGCAGAGCAGGTCGGGATTCTGCAGCGCGGCGTGACTGAGCGCGTGCATCAGTGCGGTGTCCTGTCCGGATGCCGCGTCCACCGCGTCGGCCACCCCGTGCAGATCGTCACGCAGGCTGCCGGTGTCGATGTCCGAGAAAAGAGTCTGGCGGGTGCCGTGCAGCGCGGCCACGACCAGCTCCGGCTTCGAGCCCCACTGGCGGTAGAGCGTCGACTTGCCGCACCGGGTGCGCGAGGCGACGCCCTCCATGGTCAGCGCGTCGTAGCCGCTCTCCCGGAGCAGGTCCAGCACGGCGGTGTAGAGCTCCTGTGCCCGCTCCGGTGTGATCTTCGACCGGCGTGACGCGGGTGCTGACTCCTGGGCGGAACCGGGCGACGGCATCTGCTTCCCTCTCTGCGACTCTGCGGCTGGGGACCCTCGATACGCCAGTGTACCGATACGCGCGTGTACCGATACGCCTCCGTATCGGTACACTGGCGTATCGATACGGCATGGACTGGCCACGCCGACGTCGTAACAGCGCACCATCAGTAAAGGGGTACGGGTGATGCACACCCGCAGCGAGCCTGCGGAGCGGGAGCCGGACACCTCAGCCCGACCGCCCCTCGTCCGCGAGCTGCTTCTCGTAGCCGGACTCTTCCTCGTCTACAAGCTCGGCCGGCAGGCCGCGAACGGGCATGTCGAGGAGGCCTACCGCAACGCCGGACACATATGGAACCTCGAACGAGCCGTGGGGCTCCCCGGTGAAGGCGCCGTACAGGGCGTACTGCTGCACAGCCACACACTCGTCCAGGCGGCGAACACCTACTACGCCACCGTGCACTTCCCGGCCACGCTCGCCTTCCTGGTCTGGCTGTACCGGCGCCGTCCGCGCCACTACGTCCGGTCACGCCGCGTCCTGGCCGCGCTGACCGGTGCCGCGCTCGCCCTGCACCTGCTCTTCCCGCTCGCCCCGCCGCGGATGCTGCGGGCCGCGGGCCTCGTCGACACCGGGCAGGTCTACGGACCCGCGGTGTACGGAGGCAGCCCCGCGACCGACTCGATGGCCAACCAGTTCGCGGCCATGCCCTCACTGCACGTCGGCTGGGCCCTGGCGGTCGCAGTCGGCCTGATCGTCGCCACACGTTCCCGGTGGCGGCTGCTGTGGCTGCTGCACCCGCTGCTCACCCTGATCGTCGTCGTGGGCACCGCCAACCACTACTGGCTCGACGCGGTCGTGGTCGCCGCCCTGCTCGCCGTGGCCTACGCCGCGCTCGGGCTGCCGCCCGCACCCGTGCGTACGCACCTGCCCCGGGCCGAGGTCGTCCCCGCCAGGAGCTACGTGACGCCCGCGTACGCACGGTCGGGAGCGCGGCGATGAACGCCACGCTCATGGCCGTCGCGCTCTCCCTCGTCTCCGCCGGCGCCTACGCGGCCGCCGCGGTCGCGCAGGCCCGGCTCGCCGGGCGGACCGACCCCTCCGCCGGAGCGCTGCGCCTGCTGGGCCGCCGAGCCTGGTGGGCGGCCGTCGGCCTGAACGCCGGCGGCGCACTGCTGCACGTCGCCGCGCTGAAGTACGGGCCGCTCACCCTGGTCCAGCCGCTCGGCGCGCTCACCCTCGTCGCCGCCGTCCCGCTCGGGGCCCGCTCGGCGGGTCGCAGGGTCAGCCGCATGGAGTGGCGCGGCACGTTCCTCACGCTCATGGGCCTCGCCGCGCTGCTGCTGGCCGCGGGCGGCGCCGCGCCTCACGACACGCTGAGCCTGCCCGAGGCCCTGAGCGTCGGCGCGGTCACCATGGCGCTCGTCGCACTGCTCGGCCGGCCGGGCGCGAGGCCCGGACTCCGGCACGCCGCGGCCTCGGGCATCACGTCGGGGGTGGCCTCCGCCCTCACCCAGACCCTGACGGTCTCCGCGACCGACCACACGGGGCCGCTGCTGAGCTGGCGGCTGGTGACCGTGGCGGTGCTCGTGTCCTTCTTCGCCCTGGGCGGCCTGATGCTCTCCCAGACCGCCTACCGCGGCGGCCTCGGCGCACCGCTCGCCGTGGTCACGCTCGCCAACCCCGTCGCCGCCGCCGCGATCGGCCTGGTCCTGCTCGGCGAGCGCCTCCAGGGCGGGATGCCGGGGCTGATCCCCGCGCTCGCCGGAGCCGCGGCCGCCGTGCGGGGTGTGATCCTGCTCAGCCGGGCACAGGCACGGAACACTGCCGTCCCCGCTTCACTGCCCGTCGTCGCCGGGCCCCCGTCCAGGGTCGTCATCGGCAGTCATTCCCTGACCACCCCACGTGCCCCCGAGCCACGGACACCGCGCCCGGAACCGGTCGGGAGCCGGTCCGGTCCCGGCTAGGACACCCCGGGCCCGACGTCACTCCCCGCCCCCGAACCCTCCAGGTCGTCGACAGCCCTGGTGAGCCAGCTCGTCCAGAACGTCTCCAGGTCGATGCCCCCGCGCAGCACCAGACGGCGCAGCCGGTCCTCCTCCGAGGTCCGCTCCGGGGGGAAGTCCCGCTCCTCGATCCGCAGGTACTCCGCCAGCTGCTCCTGATGCAGCACCAGGTGCCTGCGCAGTTCCCCGGCCAGTCCCGGGGCGCCGACCACGGCCGCCGCCCGCATCCTCAGCAGCAGCGCGTCACGGACGGGGCGCGGGTCCTCGGCGAGAGACACCCAGACCGCCAGCTCGTCGCGGCCCGCCGCCAGCACCTCGTACTCCTTCTTCTGCCCACGGGCCGGCTGAGCCGTGGGCAGGGCCCGGATGTGACCGGCCTGTTCCAGCTTGCCCAGTTCGCGGTAGATCTGCTGATGCGTGGACGGCCAGAAGTAGCCGATCGACCGGTCGAACCTGCGCGTCAGTTCGAGACCCGACGACGGCTTCTCGAGAAGGGCGGTGAGGATCGCGTGCGGAAGTGACATGGACTGCATCCTAGAGACGGCAGGACCTGGTGCTCACAACTCCGCGGCCAGTTCCGTGCCCTGGCGGATCGCGCGCTTGGCGTCCAGCTCGGCGGCCACGTCGGCGCCGCCGATGAGATGCACCGGGCGACCCGCGGCGCGCAGCTCCTCGTACAGCTCGCGTCGCGGTTCCTGACCCGCGCACAGCACCACGGTGTCGACCGGCAACAGGTGCTGCTCGCCGTCCACGGTGAGGTGCAGGCCTTCGTCGTCGATCAGGTCGTAGGACGCGCCCGCGATCATCGTCACGCCGCGGTGACGCAGTTCGGTGCGGTGGATCCAGCCGGTGGTCTTGCCCAGCCCCGCCCCCACCTTGGTCGCCTTGCGCTGCACCAGGTACACCGTGCGCGGCGGCTTCGGGCGCTCGGGGGTGCGCAGCCCGCCCCGGTCCGCGTACGCGGTGTCCACGCCCCACTGCCGGAAGAAGACCTCCGGGTCGAGACTCGCCCCGTCGCCCCCGTCCGTCAGGAATTCGGCGACGTCGAAGCCGATGCCGCCCGCGCCCACGATCGCCACCCGGTCCCCGGCCTGGGCGTCGCCGCGCAGGACGTCGAGATAGCTGACCACCCGGGGGTGCCCGACGCCGGGGATCGCGGGGGAGCGGGGCTCGACTCCGGTGGCCAGGACCACCTCGTCGAAACCGTCGAGATCCCCGGACGTGGCTCGGGTGCCGAGCCGGAGCTCGACCCCTTCCTCGGCGAGCCGGGTGCGGAAGTAGCGCAGCGTCTCGTTGAACTCCTCCTTGCCCGGAACCCGTCGCGCGACGTTCAGCTGACCGCCGATCTCGTCGGCCGCGTCGAACAACGTCACCGCGTGCCCGCGCTCGGAGGCCGTGACAGCGCACGCCAGCCCTGCGGGCCCGGCCCCGACCACGGCGACGCGCTTGCGGACGCGGGTCGGCGAGAGCACCAGTTCGGTCTCGTGGCAGGCACGCGGATTCACCAGGCAGGAGGTGATCTGCAGGCTGAAGATGTGGTCCAGGCATGCCTGGTTGCAGCCGATGCACGTGTTGATCGCGTCGGCACGTCCCTCGGCGGCCTTGGCGACGAAGTCGGGGTCGGCGAGGAAGGGCCTCGCCATCGACACCATGTCCGCACGTCCCGAGGCGAGGAGCTCCTCGGCCAACTCGGGGGTGTTGATGCGGTTGCTGGTCACCAGCGGTACGGAGACCGCTCCCCGCACCTTCTCCGTCACCCAGGTGAAGGCGCCGCGCGGCACGGAGGTCGCGATGGTCGGGATGCGCGCCTCGTGCCAGCCGATGCCTGTGTTGATGATCGTCGCGCCGGCCGCCTCGATCTCGCGGGCGAGACGGACGACCTCCTCCAGCGTGGAACCACCGGGTACCAGGTCCAGCATGGACAGCCGGTAGATCAGGATGAAGTCGGGGCCGACCCGCTCACGGACCCGGCGCACGATCTCGACGGGGAAGCGGATGCGGTTCTCGTACGAGCCGCCCCAGCGGTCCTCACGATGGTTGGTCGCCGCGACGATGAACTCGTTGATCAGGTAGCCCTCCGAGCCCATGATCTCGACACCGTCGTAACCCGCGCGCTGTGCCAGCCCGGCAGCCCGGACGAAGTCCTCGATGGTCTCCTCGACCTCGTCGTCGCTGAGCGCGTGCGGGGTGAAGCCGCTGATGGGCGCCTTGAGCGCGCTCGGCGCGACCAGGTCGGGGTGGTGGGCGTAGCGCCCGAAGTGCAGGATCTGCATCGCGATCCTGCCGCCCGCCGCGTGCACCGCCGCAGTCACCTCGGCGTGCTGTTCCGCCTCCGCCCCGGTCGTCATCTTGGCGCCGCCCGGGAAGGAGCACGCACGCTCGCTGGGTGCGATCCCCCCGGTGACCATGAGCCCCACCCCGCCGCGCGCACGGGCCGCGTAGAAGGCGGCCATCCGCTCGAATCCGCGCTCGACCTCCTCGAGTCCGATGTGCATCGACCCCATCATCACCCGGTTCGGGAGCGTCGTGAATCCGAGGTCGAGCGGGCTCAGCAGAGTGGGGTACGGGCTCATCCGGGTCTCCTCGCAGGTGTCGTCGAGCCAGTTGTAGACCACTCGCCCGACTTTATGCAACTAGTTGCACAATGGCTTTCGTCGCAGTCCCCCCAAGGGGCGGACCACGGATGGCCCAACACCACCGGACCCCGCCGCCCGGCCCGGACGACAGTGGTTCCGTACGGCTCGACACCGTCGCCGCTCCTCCTCGTTCCGCCTCATCCACGGGAGAACCCCATGACCTGCATCAACCGACGTGACCTAGGACTGCTCGTGCTCAGGGTCGGCACGGGAGCCGTCCTGGCGGCCCACGGCAGCCAGAAACTGGGCGGGTGGTTCGGCGGCGGGGGCATCGAGGGAACCACCGCGGCGATGGAGGCCATGGGCTTCGACCCGCCGAAGCACAGTGCCCTGGCCGCCGGCATCGGCGAGGCGGGCGGCGGGATCCTGCTCGCCCTCGGACTCGCCACCCCCGCGGCAGGTGCCGCCGCCGCGGGCACGATGGCGGGCGCTGTCGCCGTGCACGCTCCGGCGGGCTTCTTCGCGACCGCCGGCGGCTACGAATACCCGGCCTTCCTGGGCTTCACCGCCGCAGCGATCGGGGTGACGGGTGCCGGCCGCTACTCCCTGGACCATGTCACCGGGCACGTCCTCGACCGGCCGTGGGTCGTCGCCCTCGCGTTCGCGGGCAGCGCCCTGGCGGCCGCGGCGGTCGTCGGCCGACGGGCCAAGGGGCGGGCGGCGCCGGACGGCGGTGAGCCCGGGGAAGACGGCGCGTAGGCCCTCGTCGGAGTGCGCCGGGCCCGCTCGTCCCGGGTCTTCGCATTGATCGCCGTTTCGGGGGCATCCGGCAGTGCATGAATGCGAACGCACTGTCGATGAACGCACGCGGCCAGGCCAGAAGAGCCGCGCGCAGCCGAGCCATTGATGTGGGGGCCCGCGCCGGGTTCGTGGCGCGCGGAGTGATCTATCTGCTGGTGGGACTGCTGGCTCTCCGCATCGCGTTCTCCGACGGAGGCGGGAAGCAGGCCGACCGCGGTGGCGCCATCGCGGAGATAGCCGAGAAGCCCTTCGGGAGCATCCTGCTGTGGGTACTGGGCCTGGCGCTGGCCGGTATGGCCCTGTGGCGGCTGTCCGAGGCGCTCTTCGGCCAGGCCGGCCCCGACGGCGAGAAGGCGAGCAAGCGGGCCATGGCGGCCGGCCGCTTCCTCTTCTACGCCTTCGTCTCCTACTCCGTGCTCTCGTACGCGGCCGGCGACAAGGGGAGCGGCGGTGGATCGAGCGACCAGCAGACCGACGACGTCACCGCACGGGCCCTCGAATGGACCGGCGGCCAGTGGATCGTGGGGGCCGCGGGCGCCGCGGTGGCGGGCGCGGGCCTCTGGATGGCCTACCGGGCCCTGGCACGTAAGTATCACAAGCACATGAAGATGTCCGAGATGACGAAGAAGACCCGTCAGGCAGTCGATGTCGTGGGCGTCTTCGGAGGCACGGTGCGGGGCGCGGTCTTCGCCACCGCCGGTGGGTTCGCCGTGGCGGCGGCCGTCCAGCACGAGCCGGGCCGCGCCAAGGGCATGGACGACACCCTGCGCTCGTTCACCGAGACGCCCGCGGGGCCCTGGCTGCTCGCATTCATAGCCCTCGGACTGGCAGCCTTCGGCCTCTTCTCCTGGGCCAACGCCCGGTACCGCAAGGTCTGAGCCGAAGCCGGCCCGGCCGTCCAGGTCCGGGCCGGAGCGGGGTTCGACCCGCTCGTCTCCGCCGCAGTCGTCCTCCCGGGCTCAGTCGAGCCCTCGCGCCCGCTTGAACCTGGCCAGCCCTTCGGGCAGCGGGACGACGGGCTCCGGGTAGTCGTAGCGGGCGCGCTCCTGTTCCGGCAGCTTCCACGGTTCGTGTACAGCTGCCCCGGAGATCTCCGCGAGCTCGGGAACCCAGCGGCGTACGTACGCACCGTCCGGGTCGTACCGCTTGGCCTGGGTCACCGGGTTGAGCACCCGGTTGGGCCGGCTGTCCGTGCCCGTACCGGCGACCCACTGCCAGTTGAGCTGGTTGTTGGCGATGTCCCCGTCGACGAGCAGGTCCAGGAAGTGACGCGCCCCGGCCCGCCAGTCCACGTACAGCGTCTTGGCGAGGAAGCTCGCGGTCAGCAGCCGTGCCCGGTTGTGCATCCAGCCCTCGTGGAGCAGCTGGCGCATCGCGGCGTCGATCACCGGGTAGCCTGTGCGGCCTTCCTTCCAGGCGGCCGTCTCCTCCTCCGCCGCCCTCCCCGTGCGCCAACGGTCCTGCCGTGGCCGGTAGTCGGAGCGCGAGGCATCCGGGCGGGCGGCCAGGACCTGGTGGTGGAAGTCCCGCCAGCACAACTGCCGCACGAAGGCCTCCGCACCCGGCCCGCCCGCTGCGCGGGCACGGTGGACCAGCTCGGTGGGGGAGAGCGTGCCGAAGTGGAGGTGCGGCGAGAGCCGCGAGGTCGCGTCGCCCGCCATGTCGTCGTGGAGCTCCTCGTACGACGCGAGCCCGCTGCGGCGCCACGCGGCGGACAGCCTGCGCCCCTCGGTCTCCCCGCCCTCGGCCAGGCCCGGCGACAGACCGTGCAGGCCGGCCCGCGTCGGCAGCGCCGCCGACGCCGTGCCCTCCGGCACGCGCACGCTGCGAGGGGCCGGGAACGGGGAGCGCAGCCCCTCCTCGGACCACCTCCGGAAGTACGGGGTGAAGACGGCGAAGTGGTCCCGCCCGGCTCCGGAGGGGACCACCGCACCGGGCGCGAGCGTGGTGATCACCGCGTCGTGCACGCTCAGCCGGCAGCCCACGCGCTCGAGCGTCTCGCGCAGCCGCTCCTCCCGGCGCTGCGCGTAACCACTGACTCCGGCCGCCATGTGGACCGCGTCGGCCCCCGTCTCCCCGACGAGTCCGCCGACCTCACGGGCCACATCGCCCTGACGGACGATCAGGCGCCCGCCGCGCTCGCGCAGCCCCGCGTCCAGGTCCCGGAGGCAGTCGGCCAGGAACGCGCGCCGGTTCGGGGCGCCGAATCCGGCGACCTCCACACCCTCGTCGAGGACGAAGAGGGGCACCACCTCGTCCGCCGAGGCGAGCGCCGCGTGCAACGGCGGATGGTCGTGCAGCCGCAGGTCCGAAGTGAAGAGCACGATCGCCACGGTCATCGCCGACCACCCGCCGTCCCCCGGACCGCCGCCTGTGCGATGTTGCGCGCCATGCCGCCGAAGACCAGCGCGTGGAAGGGCGACACGCCCAGCCAGTACGCGTGGCCGAGCAGCCCGGACGGATGGAAGATGGCGCGCTGCCGGTAACGCGATCGCCCGTCCTTCCCCTCCTCCGCGTACATCTCCAGCCAGGCCAGGCCGGGCAGGCGCATCTCCGCGCGCAGCCGGAGCAGCCTGCCGGGTTCGATCTCCTCGACCCGCCAGAAGTCCAGCGAGTCCCCGACCCTCAGCCGCTGGGCGTCGCGCCTGCCCCGGCGGAGACCCACACCGCCGACCAGCCGGTCCAGCCAACCCCTGACCGCCCAGGCCAGCGGGAACGAGTACCAGCCGTGGTCACCGCCGATGCCTTCGACGACCCGCCACAGGGCGTCGGACGGTGCGTCCACGTCGAGCTCGCGCACATCCGTGTACAGGCTCCCGCCCGCCCAGTCCGGGTCGGTGGGGAGCGGATCGCTGGGAATGCCGGGAGTGGAGGCGGAGGACCACCGGGTGCTCACCCTCGCCTCACGCACCCTCTGCAGTGCGAGCGAGAGGGCCGTGTCGAAGGAGAAGGGCCGCCCGGGCCCGTCCGGGACGTGGTCCGCGATGTCGTGCTCGTGGCACACCACCTCGTAGCGCAGGGACTCCGCGAGCGGGCGCGCGATCGACGCCGGTACCGGTGTGACCAGCCCGACCCAGTGGCTGGACAGCCCCGGCGACAGCATCGGCACCGGCAGGATCAGCCGGTGGGGGAGCCCGGCCACCGCTGCGTACTTCTGCATCATGTCGCGGTACGTCATGACGTCGGGGCCGCCGATGTCGAAGGTGCGGTTCACCTCGGACGGCATCCGCGCACTGCCCACGAGGTAGCGCAAGACGTCCCGGACGGCGATCGGCTGGATCCGTGTCGAAACCCAGCTGGGGGTGACCATGACGGGCAGTCGCTCGGTGAGATAGCGCAGCATCTCGAAGGACGCCGAACCCGAACCGATGATGACCGCGGCACGCAGCGCGGTCGTCGGGACGCCCGAGTCGAGCAGGATGTTCCCGACCTCGGCGCGCGAGCGCAGATGCGGGGACAGCTCGTGCTCGGGAACGTCGGCGGGGGTGAGCCCGCCCAGATAGACGATGCGCCGGACCCCGGCGGCCTTCGCCTGCTCGCCGAAGATCCGTGCCGCCTCCCGGTCGGTCCTCTCGAAGCCCGGACCGGCTGCCAGTGCGTGGACCAGGTAGTAGGCGACGTCGACGTCGCGCATCGCGGCGCCCACGGACTCGGCGTCGGTGACGTCACCCTTGGCCACCTCGGCCTCGGCAGCCCACGGGTAGTCCCGCAGCTTCTCCGGGGTCCGCGCCAGGCAGCGCACCCGGTGGCCGGCCTCCAGGAGCTCGGGTACGAGGCGCCCTCCGATGTACCCCGTAGCGCCCGTCACCAGACACCGCAGCCCGTCGTTGTCGTCCTTGCTGTCCATGACCCCTCGATCCGGCTCGTGTTTACTCCGTCCACCGTGTACCCCGTACGGGGGATTCCGCTTGCCGACGGGGCCGGGACACGCCGAAGCCCACCCCTGCGGGTGGCGGGGTGGGCGGGGTGGGTACGGACTCAGTGAGGGCCGGGCTTCTCCGTGGCCGTGCCCCTGATGACCTGGGGGGCGTCCGTCCCGTCGGCGCGCGGCTCCGACGGGACGGTGGGGGAGACGCCGTCGGCCTTCAGGGCCCGCGCCTCGCTCTTCAGGATCCGAGCCGACTTGCCCAGGGAGCGGGCGAGTTCAGGGAGCTTCCTGGCGCCGAACACCAGGACGACGATGACGAGAAAGATCGCGATCTCGCTGATTCCGAACATGACGGCTGTCTTCTCCCTGGTGAGTGTGCGGCGCTCTCCCGGTCGGCGCCCCCCGGGGCCTTCCCTGCCGCAGCGGCACATCAAATCTACAGCACTGTAGAAGGTGGTGGCAGGGTGTGTTCCGGCCCGCTCAGCCCTCGTCGCTCTCCTCTTCCTCGTCGTCGCCCTCGAAGAAGTCGCCCACCTCGTCGACGACTTCGGCGGCGACCATTCCGCCCACGACGCCCACGGCAACCCCTGCCGCGCCGGCCGCGACCACGGTGCCCATCCCCGGACCGGCATGGTGCTGCGGGTGTCCGTCGTCGTGTCCGTACCCCTCATGGGCCCGGTGCGGGGTGCGTGCTTCGATCAGCGCCTGGATCCGGCCGTCCACCTCGGTGACCCAGTCGCGGCCCTGCACCTCGTGATGGCCGACGGTGAAACGGCCGAGGGCGTCGCCGCCTTCGGAGAAGAGGCCTCCCCGCTTGTCGGCCTCCAGTACGACATCCAGGCCTTCGGGTCCGGCCAGGAACGTCACCTCGACCTCGTTGACCCGGTCCGCGTACCGCGCGGAGGGAGAGAGCTCGATCTCCTGGTAGAAGGGCAGTCGCTGGCCGCTGCCGCCGATGTGTCCGAGCTCCAGGTCGGCGGACCGGAAGCCGAAGCCGAGCTGTCCGAGTGCTTCGAGAACGGCCTCCTGGGCGGGCAGGGGGCCCACCGTGAGGCGATCGAGATCCCCCTTGTCCCGGGCGCCCGCTACCGAGAGCTCCGTGCGCACCCCCAGGACGATGCCGAGGTCCTGGCCGTAGAGCTCGGTGACAGGGGTCTCCCACGGGAGCGTCACGCCGAACGGGACGCTGCGCTCCTCGCCCTCGCCGAGCACGAAGCCGCCGCCGACGGTGAAGCGCTCGAAGACGACGCCCCCCTCGGCCTCGCCGTCCTCGTGTTCCGCCTCGACGCGTGCGACGAGCTCCAGGGTGATGTGCTCGATCGTCGCATCGGTGTTGCCGCCCTTGAGCCGGACCTCGCCGCTCAGCCCGCCGCCGGGAACGGCCGGGCCGGGCTGCAGCACCGTGTCCACGGTGGGGCCGCCCACGCCGAGGGAACCGAGCAGCTTCTTGAACACCATCGTGGCGTTCACTCCTTCTTCCGTACGCGGAGAACGCGTTCAGCCGGGTTCTACACAACTGTAGAAGTATAGGTGCGAGATGGGCCGCGCAAGCGGACTCGGCGCAGGTCGGGGGAGGGGGCCGGCCTGTCGTCGCAGGCGCCCTAGTATGGGGCGGTGGACAGAGCAGACAACCCTCGCGACGTTTCTGGTGCGGATGCGACCGGGATGTCGGAGCTCCAGGCCCTCGCCGTGGAGCTGCGCCGGATGAACGGCGAGATCAACCGGCTGGTTCATGCTTTCGCGCACGCGCAGGGCCTGCATGCCACGGACGTGCAGGCACTCGGAGCCATCCTGGACTCGGAGACCCCGCTCACTCCGGGACGGCTGCGGGATCATCTCGGCCTGACCTCCGGTGCGGTGACCGCGTGCCTCGACCGGCTCGAACGCGCGGGGCACATCAGGCGTGCGCGGGAGAGCTCCGACCGCCGCGTCGTGCACCTGTACTACGAGTCCGGCGCCAGGGCGGCCGCGCGTTCGTTCTTCATGCCGCTCGCGGAGGCGGCGGCCGGCGCGCGCGACATGGCCGGTCCCCAGGAGCTGGAGGCCGCGCTGCGCTTCCTCGCGCGGATGAACGGTCAGCTCGAAGGTATGCAGGTTCCCAGGCGCTGAAACGCCGGGCCGGTGCGTGGGTGCCTCATCGGCCATGTAATCTCAATGATTGAGATACATCATGGTTGAGAGATAGTGGCCGACCCAGGAGTCCCATGTCCACCGCATCGAAGCCGGTTCGCCGGCTGATTCTTGTCCCCGTGTTCCTCGTACTCGCCTGGCTCGTCGTCGGCGGCGCGTTCGGCTCGTACGCGGGGAAACTCGGGGAGGTAGCGACCAACGACCAGGCCGCGTTCCTGCCGCAGAGCGCCGAGTCCACCAGGGTCGTCGAAGCCCAGGAGGCGTTCAGCCGGCAGGAGACCGTGCCCGCCGTGGTGGTCTGGACCTCGGACGAGGACGGCGGGGAGGTCGGTCCTGAGCAGCAGAAGGCGGCTACCGCCGCCCTCGCGTCGGTCGAGGGCGGGCCGGGGGTGACCGGCAAGGTGAGTCCCGCGCTGCTGTCCGAGGACCGCAAGGCGCTGCAGGGCGTCGTCCAGCTGAGGCCCGACCTCGGGGACGAACTTCCCGACGTCCTCGCGCAGGTCCGGAGCGCGGCGGAAGACGTCCCGGGCACGGTGGTCGGGCTGGCCGGTCCGGCTGCCTCCCAGGCCGACCTGTCGGACGCCTTCGCCGGAATCGACGGGCTGCTGCTCGGTGTCGCGCTGGTGACCGTGCTCGTCATCCTGCTCCTGGTCTACCGCAGCGTCCTGCTGCCTCTGATCATCATCATCGGCGCCGTCTTCGCGCTCGGCGTCTCCTGCGCGATCGTCTACGTACTGGCGGACCACGACATCGTCCGCGTCGACGGTCAGGTCCAGGGCATCCTGTCGATCCTGGTGATCGGAGCCGCCACGGACTACGCGCTGCTGCTCACCGCACGGTTCCGCGAGGAGCTCGTACGGCGGCCCGACCGGTGGACCGCGATGCGCGCGGCGCTGCGTGAGTCCGCCGGGCCGATCACGGCCAGCGCCGCCACCGTGGCCCTCGGGCTGCTCGCCCTCCTGCTCAGCGACCTGACCAACAACCGCGCTCTCGGACCCGTCGGTGCCATCGGCATCGTGTGCTCCGTCCTGAGCGCTCTCACCTTCCTGCCCGCCGTCCTGGTCCTCCTCGGCAGGGCCGCGTACTGGCCGTCCGGCCCGAAGAAGGGCCGCACCGAGCCCGAGTCCGGTTCCACGGGCATCTGGTCGCGGGTCGCGGCTCTGGTCGACCGCTCCCCGCGCAAGGTCTGGGCCGTCACACTGATCGGCCTTCTGGCCTGCGCGGCCTTCATGCCGACGCTGAACAGCAAGGGTGTGCCCCTCCAGGAGACCTTCGTCAACGACGCCCCGTCCGTCACGGCTCAGGAGTCCCTGGGCCGGCACTTCCCCGGCGGATCGGGCAACCCCGCCGTCGTGATCGCCGGCGCGGACCGGTCGGCCCAGGTGGTCGCCGCGGCCGAGAAGGTCCCCGGGGTCGCGAGCGTCTCCGTGATGACGGAGTCCGGACGCCCCGGCGGCGGAGAGCCCCTCGTCGTGGACGGCCGGGTGCGCATCGACGCCACCCTGGAGGCCGCGGCGGACAGTGACGCGGCCAAGGAGACGGTCACCCGGCTGCGCGACGCGGTCCACGCCGTACCGGACGCGGAAGCGCTGGTGGGCGGCTACACCGCACAGCAGTACGACACCCAGAAGACCGCCGAGCACGACCGCAACATCATCGTGCCGGTGGTGCTGGTCATCATCCTCGTCATCCTGATCGGCCTCCTCCGCTCGTTGCTGATGCCGCTCCTCCTCGTGGCCACGGTGGCGCTCAACTTCCTTGCCACCCTGGGCATCTCGTCGCTGGTCTTCGAGCACGTCCTCGGCTTCAGCGGTACGGACTCCTCCGTGCCGCTGTACGGATTCGTCTTCCTGGTCGCCCTGGGCGTCGACTACAACATCTTCCTGATGTCCCGGGTCCGCGAGGAGTCCCTGATCCACGGAACCCGGCAGGGCGTACTGCGCGGACTCACCACCACGGGCGGGGTCATCACCTCGGCGGGCGTCGTCCTGGCGGCCACCTTCGCGGCCCTCGGAGTGATCCCGCTCGCCTTCCTGGTCCAGATCGCGTTCATCGTCGCCTTCGGCGTCCTGCTGGACACGCTCGTCGTGCGCTCGCTCCTGGTGCCCGCCCTGGTCATGGACATCGGACGCAAAGCCTGGTGGCCGGGTGCGCTGAGCCGCGACCGCAAGGAGACGCCGCAAGGGGCGGATTCCCTGTCCTAGCCGGAGGAACTGTCGGACTGCGGCGCGTCAGCCGCGCGGGCCTCACGCCCGCCGCGCGGCTGACGCGCCGCAGTCATGATCTCTTCCACGACGCGTGCGCCGAGTGCCGAACGGGCGAGCAGCGTCGGCACCTGTTCCGCCGCCTCGCGCGCAGCGGGTGCACAGCGCCGTGCCGACCCCGTACGGCGTGCGTCCGGCGCGGTGCCGTCCCCGCCCGGTTGCATGAAGGAACGACAGGCCGATGCCGCCCCCGGGGCCGTGGTCAGGCTGCCGGGAAAGCGCGGGCGTACGCGGCGGCGAGGGCGACGCGCACTGCCCCGTCTGCGGTCGCCTCGCCGACCTCCTCGCCGGTGAACACGAGCCGGAAGTAGATCGGCGCGGCGAGGGCCTTGAGGAGTTCGGCCGGATCGGTCTCCGCGGGTAGTTCGCCGCGCTCGACGGCTCGCGTGACCACGGGTTCCGCACGCCGGAACCGGTCGACGAAGAGCGCGTGCTTGACTTCGGCGAGCCGCGGGATGCGTACGGCGTCCGAGAGGACGGTGGCGAGCAGGGCTCGGCCTGCTCGCGTGGTCATGGTGGCGACGAGGGAGCGGGCCAGCGCGCGCAGGTCGCTCTCCACCGCCCCAGTGTCGGGGATCGGGATGTCTGCGGAGAAGTGACCGACCAGCGCGTCGGCCACAAGGCCGTCGGAGTCCTTCCAGTTCCGGTAGATCGTCGTCTTGTGTACGCCGGCCCGCCTGGCGACGCCGTCCACGGTGAGTGCCGCGTACCCGGTCCTCGTGAGCTCGGTGACGGTGGCCGCCAGCACGGCGGCGCGCATCTTGGTACCTCGTCCGACAGCGGGGGCACGCGAGGAGGACGACCCGACAGTCTCCATTGCAACTCCTGGTTGCGTTGATGGTGGTGCATGCGACAGGATCAGCTTATCGCAACTTCGAGTTGCAATGCGGTCGCGCTCGACGGGGACCGCAGGCACTCCTGACCCACGGATCGAGGCCCCTATGCCCCGTGACTCCCGGGCAGCCGCCCGAGCCTCACTGCGCGACCATGACGACACAGTCGCGTACGGCGCCGAATACAGCCCTCACCCGGTCGGCCATCGCTCCGCGAGCCCGCCGCAGACAGGTCCGCGCGTGAGCTGGTCGTTGGATTCCATCCCTGACCAGTCGGGACGGCTGGCGGTCGTCACCGGCGCCAACAGCGGCATCGGATATGTCACCGCTCGTGAACTGGCCCGCCGCGGCGCGCATGTCGTCCTTGCCTGCCGCAGTCACGAGCGGGGGCGGGCGGCAGTCGAGCGGCTGCGGACCGAAGTCCCCGGCGCTCACGCCGAAGTGCGTATGCTCGATCTCGCCGACTCGAAATCCATCCGTGGATTCGCCGAGAGCTGGAGTCACGACCGGCTCGACCTCCTGGTCAACAACGCAGGCGTGGCCATGGTTCCGTTCTCCCGGACCGTCGACGGCTTCGAGTCCCAGTTCGGCGTCAACCACCTCGGCACGTTCGCGCTCACCGGCCTGCTCATGCCTCACCTGCTGGCCGCCGCCCACCCGTGCGTGGTCACGGTCAGCAGCGAGGGCCAGCGATTCGCCCGGTTCGACATGACCAACCTCAACGCTGAGCGCCGCTATCGAGCGGCGTTCGCCTACGTGCAGTCCAAGCGGGCCAATCTCTACTTCGCCATGGAACTGCAGCGACGGGCCGATGCTGCCGGGCTGAGGCTGCGCAGCATGGCTGTCGCCCCCGGACTCACACGCTCCAACGTGCTCACGGGCGGCGCCAACGGTGCACGGGGCCGCGTGTACGGGATCCTCACGCGCCTGCTCCTGCGCATCGCTTTCCGTCCCACCGTCGACGGGGCCAGGACCTCTCTCTACGCAGCAACCACCCCCGACCTGCCAGGGGGGAGCTACGTCGCACCCGACGGGCTGTTCCAGCTCCGTGGCGAGCCGGTGCTGCGCAGCCGGGAACGCGCCGTCCGGGACTCCGCCACGGCCCGTCAGCTGTGGGTGCTCTCGGAACGGCTCACAGGCGTGCGGTACTCGTTGCCCGCGGAACCCGCTTCTCGGAGATGAGCGGCTACTACCGGTCTTCCTGGCCGCGGGCGCCGCTCCCGGCCTCTCCGGCGATCCTCGGCACCCGCGGGCGCGTCGAGTGCGGTCCCGCCACCTGGTGGACGGCGCACGCCTCTGCGTCTCCGGATCCCCCGAGTGGCGCACCGCCACCACGGGGGTCACAAAGGAAGTCCGGAGAACGAAGGAGAGCCATGAAAGCCGTCCAGTACCGCACCATCGGCGCCGCCCCCGAGGTCGTCGAGATCGCGGAGCCCGTGGCGGGCCCCGGCCAGATCCTGCTGAAGGTCGGCGCAGCCGGTGTCTGCCACTCGGACATCGCCGTGATGAGCTGGCCCGCCGAAGGGTTTCCCTACCGACTGCCGCTCACCCTCGGGCACGAGGGTGTCGGTACTGTCGCCGCACTCGGCGAAGGGACGGTGGGTGTCACCGTCGGGGACGCGGTGGCCGTCTACGGCCCCTGGGGCTGCGGCACCTGCGTGAACTGTGCGGAGGGCAGGGAGAACTACTGTCTGCGCGCCGCGGACCTCGGCATCAACCCACCGGGACTGGGCAACCCGGGCGCCATGGCCGAGTACATGATCGTCGACGACGCCCGTCACCTGACCCCCATCGGCGACCTCGACCCGGTCAGGACGGTCTCGCTCACGGATGCGGGCCTCACCCCGTACCACGCGATAAAGCGCTCGCTGCCGAAGCTGCTGCCCGGCGCCACCGCTGTGGTCATCGGCACCGGCGGCCTCGGTCACGTGGCCATCCAGCTCCTGCGCGCCATGACCGCCGTACGGGTCATCGCCCTCGACGTCACCGAGGAGAAGCTGGCACTCGCCCGGGCCGTCGGCGCGCACGAGGCGGTGCTGTCCGACAAGGACGCGGCAGCCAAGGTCCGCGAACTGACCGGTGGTATCGGCGCCAAAGTCGTCTTCGACTTCGTCGGCGCCGAGCCGACCGTCAAGACGGCAGGTGAGGCAGCCTCGATCGACAGCGACGTCACCAT
Source organism: Streptomyces sp. NPDC005752 (assembly GCF_040630715.1). Taxonomy (NCBI): domain Bacteria; kingdom Bacillati; phylum Actinomycetota; class Actinomycetes; order Kitasatosporales; family Streptomycetaceae; genus Streptomyces; species Streptomyces sp. NPDC005752. The sequence continues at coordinate 76,725 of NZ_JBEXYB010000008.1, forward strand.
CGTCGGTATCGGCGGCGGTCTGCTGCCCGTCGGATTCGGTGTCCTGCCGTTCTCCACGTCGGTCACCGCGCCGTACTGGGGCTCGCGCGGGGAACTCGCCGAGGTCATCGAGCTCGCCCACGCCGGTGCCGTCGACGTGCACGTCGAGACGTACTCCATCGAAGAGGCCCCGCTCGCCTACGAGCGGCTGCACGCCGGCAGGATCAACGGCCGCGCGGTCATCCTGCCCAACGGCTGACCACCGGCGACTCGCCGGACACCTGCTGGAGGCATCCGGCGAGTCGTCCGTGCCGTCAGGGCGCGGTGGTCATCACGTCCGTCCGGGTCAGCTGCACGGGCTCGGTACCGGAGGAGCTGTGCCGTTCCGCCCAGTTCTCCAGTGCCGTGCGGCAGGCGTGGTCGAGATGGTGCAGTCCGGAGAGATCCAGGGCGATGGGGCGGTCCTTGGGCAGGGCCTCCAGACTGTCGAGTATCTTCGGCAGCCGCAGGAAGGTCGCATTACCCGACAGCCGTGCCCGCACTCCGTCGGCGCTGCTGTCGACGACCTCCAGCCTGATGTGGGAGGCGTCCCAGGCGGCCTTGGCTACCGACAGGGCGAGACCGGTCAGAACACCCTCGAACATGTTCACCGTCACGATCGCCAGGGCCGTGACGACCAGGATCAGCGCCTCGCCGCGGTGCTCGCGCCACAGGGCGACGAGAGAGCGCAGAGGGATGAGCTTGCATCCTGCGTGGATGAGGATGCCGGCGAGGGCCGGCAGAGGAATGAGACCCAGGGCCGACGGAAGCAGGGCCGCGAACAGGAGCAGCCACACGCCGTGCAGCACCCGGGAGGCCTTGGTCCGCGCGCCCGCCTGGACATTGGCCGAGCTGCGCACGATGACCGCGGTCATCGGCAGCGCGCCGAGAATGCCGCACACGGTGTTACCCGTCCCCTGGGCCATCAGCTCCTTGTCGTACTGGGTGCGCGGCCCGTCGTGCAGCCGGTCCACCGCGGCCGCGCTGAACAGGCTCTCGGCGGAGGCGATCAGCGTGAACGCCGCCACGGTTCCCAGCAGACTCAAGCTCGCCAGCCCGCCGAACTCGGACAGGGCGGGCATCTGGACGGCATCGAGCAGCCCCTGGACCTGAACGGTTGCGACGGGCAGGTCGAACGCCAGCGAGGCCAGGGTGGCCAGCACGACCGCGGCGAGTGCGCCGGGGACGGCCCGCACCCGCTTCGGCATCCTGTTCCACCCGACGACCAGAGCGATGGTCCCGGCGGCGACCGCGAGGGAGGCGAGAGCCGCCGGGCTGGACACGGCGTCGGCGAGCAGCCCCGGGATGCCGGCCATCTTGCCCGTACCGGAGAGCGGTGCCTCGATGCCTGCGGCCGCGTACAGCTGGCCCGCGATGAGGACGAGACCGATGCCGGCGAGCATGCCCTCGACGACGGAGACGGAGATGGCCCTGAACCAGCGGCCCAGCCGCAGGGCGCCCATGGCCAACTGCAGCAGTCCCGCCGTCAGCACGATCACCCCGAGCGCGGGCAGCCCGAAGGACTGGACGGCCTCGAAGACGAGAACGGTGAGACCGGCGGCCGGCCCCGACACCTGGAGGCTGCTGCCGCGCATGAAGCCGGTGACGAGACCACCCACGATGCCAGTGATCAGACCCAGTTCCGCCGGGACTCCCGACGCGACGGCGACGCCGACGCACAGCGGCAGCGCGACCAGGAAGACGACGAGTGACGCGGCGAAATCCTGCCGCAGGTGGGGCAACGTGGCGAGACGGCCCATGGCGGCCCTCATCCCGTGCGGAAGGGGGCCGAGCGGACGTCGCTGGGCGGGGGTGCCCAGGCGGCGCTGTCGCTGACGTGTAGGACTTCGGCCGCGGAAAGTTCGACGGTTGACTGCATGCCAGTGGTTCCTCCTTGGCGCGCCGAGGCCCGGCGCGTCGGTGTGCGTGCGAGAACTGGGGGACCGGAAGGCAGGCCGGCACTACCCCTCCGGTCCGAGACCCGCAGGACTGTGGACGGGCAGGGGCAGGTGCGACGAGCGCCTCGGGTCAGCTCAGCAGCGGAACACCTGGAGCCCGGGGGAGGAATGTGCGATCGAGGATCTGGAGATGCGATGCGCGTTGCCCATCGCGGCGACGGCCGCCGGTGTGAGCATCCCGTCGGTTTCACCCGTCACGGCGGCGCGCGACGGTGTCGCGGGAGTGGTCAGGGTCGCCGATCGGTGCCGGTCACGATGGCGCAGAAGGCCGTTCGACTCACCCCCGCGATCGGGGGCGCCGCATGTGGCGTACGCACGGTGGGTCTCGCCGACGGTCGCATCCGGGAGACCGGTCGCTCGCACTTCCGGGGCGGACGCGTGTGCTTCGGCCGGCGACGTGCCCGAGAACGGGGCCAGAAGGAAACCCATCAGGAACGCGAGCACGAACCTGACCGCCGCTGCGCGCACCCTTCGCCTCCTTCCGGAACGCATCCTTCCTTAGGGACGCTAACAGGCCGAAGGGCATATGGAGTTAACCCTTTGTGAAGAGTCCGAAAGTCGATGCCCAACGAGTCGAAACAATCCCCGGAACCCTGTGGCCTGGGGATGTGTCACACGATCGGTTCTCACTATTTGAGATCATCCGCGACTGTGTGGCTCATGCATATGCCGGTGAAGTTCCGCCCGTCATATTCGTACAACGGTTCGGCCTATGGGCTAACTGTTAGCCGGCGGGAATTGCGGCCGAGGCGTAGTACTCCGATTGTCGGATCAACGCCCGGCTTCGCGATCGTGGAGCCCCTGCGCGCCCGCTCACTCGCGCGACCGGTCCTCGTCGCGGGGCGGCGGCCCTCAGGCATCGGCCGGCGGGCCGAAGCCCGCCGCGAGTTCCTCGGCGGTGCGGGGGCCGGGGGCTGTCTCGCCCAACAGGCCGTGCGTGCGCAGCATATGACTGGTCGCGATGCCCCACGGCAACCGCAGCCCGGCCTCCCGCAGGAGATCCGTGCGTCCCAGCATCGTCGGCGCGGGCCCGGCGCGGACACCGGCCGGGGTGAGGAGGGCGGCGTCGTCGGCCCAGCGCAGGGCGAGATCGACGTCGTGAGTGGCCATCATGACGGTGGTGCCGCTGTCGCGGAGGGTGCCGAGCGTGGCGAGCAGCCGTTCCTGACCGTCCGGATCGAGCCCGGCGGTCGGCTCGTCGAGGATCAGCACCCGGGGCCGCATGGCGACCGCCCCGGCGATCGCGGCGCGCTTCCGCTGCCCGTAGGAGAGGAGGTGGGTGGGCCGGTCCGCCAGGGCGGTGATGTCGAGGGCGGCGAGCGCCTCGTCCACCCGCGCGCGCACCTCGGTGTCGGGCAGGCCCAGATTCAGAGGTCCGAACGACACGTCCTGGGAGACGGACGCGGCGAACAGCTGGTCGTCGGGGTCCTGTACCACCAGCTGGACGGTGGTGCGCAGCCGGGTCAGCCCCTTGCGGTCGTACGTGACGGGGCGACCCTCGACAGCCAACTGCCCCTCGCGCGGGCGCAGTCCGCCGCTGAGGAGCCGCATCAGCGTGGTCTTGCCGCTGCCGTTGCGACCGAGCAGGGCGAGAGCACGTCCTTCGCGCGCCTCGAAGTCGAGACCGCTGAGCACAGCGGGGCCGTCCTCGTACGCGAAGGACGCTCCCCGCAGGGCGAGCAGCACGGATTCGCTCATGACAGCGGCCTTTCCAGGGCGAAGGTCAGTGCGGTGAGGGCCATGAGCAGCGTGACGCTCACGGCCACGAACCGGACGGAGACGCGGGCCTCGGGCACCAGGACGCGCAGGGTTCCGTCGTAGCCCCGCCCCGCCAGCCCCTGCTGGAGCCGCGCCGCGCGGTCGAAGGCCCTGATGAACGCGGTGGCTCCGAGCCCGGCCAGGGACCGCCAGGCCGCGGCCCGTGTGGTGTGCCCGAGCCGGGCGGCCTGGGCCTCCCTGATCCGGCGAACCGAGTCGAGGAGCAGGAAGCTCATGCGGTAGGTCACCAGGGCCACGTCCACCACTGCCGCGGGCACTCCTGCCCTGACCAGGCGGGGCAGGAGGTCGGACACGGGGGTGGTGAAGGCGAACAGCAGGACGCCGAGCGACGCGGCCGAGGTGCGCAGCAGCAACTCAACGGCGCGTGCCGGCCCCCCTGGGGCCAGGCCGACGAGCCCCCCGGGCCCGCCGACCTCGACGAGCAGTGTGGCGGCCCCGGTGACGCAGAACCCCAGGGGCACCCGGTACGCCCGCCACAGATGGCGGGCGGTCACGCCCGCCGGCCCCAGCAGCACGGCCAGGGCGGCGACCAGGATCAGGGGCGCGCCGGGCCAGGGCGGCAGCGATATGGCGAGAACCGTGAATCCCAGTCCGAGCACGGCTTTGTCCACGGGATGGCGGCGGCGCCAGCGACTGCTGTGCGCCGCCGCATCGATCTGCAGCACGTGCGCTCAGTTCCTCCGGGCCGCGGACTCCCCGGCACCGGGCCCGGTGCCCCCGCCGTCCTGCCGGGCGGCCGCCCGCAGTTCGCCCTGACGGCGTCCGCGCCGCACGCCGAAGTAGTAGGCGAGGACACCCGCGCCGAGCGCTGCCTGGAGGGCGAACAGTGCCGACTCGACCTCACCGGAAGGCGGTTCGTACAGCGGGGAGAACCAGGGTTCGTACGCGGGGGCGATCTCGGTGATCGCGGTCTCCGCCTGCGCGTCGGCGCCCGCGAAGGGCTCCTCCTGGCCGTCGCCGAGGCCGAGGGCCAGGGGCAGGACGGCCAGCGCGGCCACGACGAGCAGGAGAAGGGCGTTGATCTTCGTGTTCTTGTTCATTTGGCAACCGCCTCGGTCTCGGCCGTCCTGGTCGGGGTGCGCCTGCCGCTGAGGAACACCCCGAGCCGGGTCAGCTCCCCCTTGCTGGACTGCACGAGGAGCCGCATCACCAGCACGGTCAGAAGCCCCTCGCTCACCGCGAGCGGGATCTGGGTGAGCGCGAAGATGGAGCCGAACTTGCCGAGCGCGCCCAGGAACCCGCTGCTCGGGTCCGGGAAGGCGAGCGCCAGCTGCACGCTGGTGACGCAGTACGTGGACAGGTCGGCGACGAACGCTGCGAAGAACACCGCCACCATCAGCGGCACGTCGTAACGGCGCAGCGCCTTGTAGACCGCGTACCCCGCCCAGGGCCCGACGATCGCCATCGAGAAGACGTTGGCGCCGAGCGTGGTCAGGCCGCCGTGGGCGAGCAGCAGCGCCTGGAAGAGCAGGGTGATGGTGCCCAGTACCGCCATGATCGGCGGGCGGAACAGGATGGCTCCCAGCCCCGTACCCGTGGGATGCGAACAACTTCCCGTGACGGAGGGGATCTTCAAGGCGGAAAGTACGAACGTGAAGGCCCCGGAAGCCCCCAGGAGCAACGTGCTCTCAGGGTTCTCCCTGACTTCACGCGTGAGCGACCGGACTCCGTGGACGACGAACGGCGCGGACGCGACACCCCAGGCGATCGCGTGCGCCGGAGGCAGAAAACCCTCGGCTATGTGCATGGCTCAGCAGACCCTCTCCAGCACCTCGTGGATGGTTGAAGTGCCTTGGCCGGTCTCCTGGCTTACGGGTAACACCGCCCGAACTCCGCCTTCCCGGGTCACAAGGACCCAGTGGCTGCCCGCGAGGGCCGGAGCCGGACTTCCCGATCACAGTGGCGAGGGCCGCACCGGCATCACACCGATTTCCCGTTCACCAAGGCGTGGCGACAGTAGTGCCAGGCGGGTGGTGATGACAAGCCGGGGGAGGCCCGGGTGGACACGCCCCCGCGGGCGGCCGTGTACGCGATGACCTGCGACGGTCCGGGTGGTGATCCAGGTGGTGGCGGGCTCGGAAGCGCGAGGGGGAGGAGCGCGCTGCCGCCCTGCGGGAACGCGCTCCTGCACCTCGGGAGGGGGATCAGTGCTGCTCGACGACACCGCTCAGCTCGTTGGGAGCCTCGGGCAGTTCGGTCGAGGCCAGTTGCCGGCCCGACTCGATGTCGACGGCGACCAGCTTCTTGTTCTCCGGGTCCGAGACGTATGCCGTGTGGTCGCGCACGAACAGCGCCGGGCGGGGCTGCTGCCAGTCCAGCGGTTCCCGCCACGAACCGAGGACGGAGATCTTCCTGGTCACCTTGCCCGTGGCGGGGTCGATGACATGGATGCGGCCGTCGGTGCCCAGGACCAGCGCCTCACCGTGCGCACCGCGTGCCAGCGAGCGGAAGGTGTAGCTCGTCCCGATGTCGACGAGCCGCATCTTGCCCGTCCCGGTGTCGATGAGCGAGATCTGTTCCGGGCGTTCCAGCTCGGCGTCCTTGTCCTTCTTGTAGTCGCCGAGGACGACGGGCGACTCGTCGGAGCCGGCCTGGTTGCCGATCCTGCCGTACTCGGTGGGGCTGTTCACCTTCTTGACGGCGCCGTCCTTGTAGATCAGGACTCCGTCCTCGCAGCCGATGACGACCGCCTCGTCCTTGGCGGTCGCCTCCCCGTGGACGCCCGGGCACTCCTCGCTGCGGGTGATCTCCTTGCGGTCCTCGTCCAGTACCGCGATGCCGACGCGCTTCTCCTCCGTGCCGAGGGTCGTCACCAGCCTGCCGTCGGCGAGCTGGATGGCGACACCGTGGTGCGGCGCGGCGGAGGTGTACGTCTCGGCCTTCGGCGCGGTGTCGCCGAGGTCCTCCGGGTCGAAGACCGTGACCTCGCCCGTGCCGTCGGCGAAGAGGACGGTCCTGCCGGCGTGACGGACGACGTGGCCCGGCTTGCCGCCTTCGAACTCGACGTCGGTGAGCTTCCGGCCCGCTGCGTCGAGGACCCGGAAACCGGTCGAGGTGGAAACCATCACATGGCGGTCGCTGCCCGCGGGGTTGACCCGGTTGAACCCCTCCAGCGGTATGTCCTCGGCGAGCTTCAGTGTCGTGCCGTCGAGTACGTAGAGGCCTCCGTCGTACGTGGTGACGATCGGGTTCACGACCTGGGCGGCCGGTGAACCGGACGAGTTGTCCGCCGCCTTCGCGGCGGGCTTCCCACCGTCACCACCGCAGGCGGTGAGCGCTACGGAGGCGGCGAGCAGGGCGGCGGCAGCCGCGTTCCTCGGGCGTGCTACATGCTTCACTTCGTGTGTTCCCTCTCCAGAGCTGTCGCTCATGACCGGCGACAGCGTGGCTATTCGGTGCCCAGTCCCATGGCTATGGACCGGGTGTTGGCGCGCATCATTTCCAGGTAGGTGGCCGCCCCCTCTCCCTTCTCGGTGAGGGATTCGGAGAACAGCGGCACGACGTCCACCTCGACGCCGCTCTCACGTCCGAGCACCCGGGCCAGTCGGTCCGGTTGCGACGAGTCGGCGAAGATCGCCTTCACCCCCGTCGTCTCGATCGTGTCGGCCAGGGACTTGAGATCCGATGCGCTCGGTGAGGCGAGCGTGGTGCCGCTCGGGATCACCGCGCCCACGACCCGGAATCCGAAACGCTGGGCGAGATATCCGAAGACATGGTGATTGGTGACCAACCGGCGTCGGTCGGAAGGGATTTGGTCGAACCGTTCTCGCATCCACGTGGTCAGTTCGTCGATCTCCGCCCCGTAGGCGGACGCGTTCTTCTCGACGGCGGCCTTGTCGACGCCCCCCACGTGCTCGGCGACCTGATCCGAGATCAGTCCGACGGCCCTGCGGACCCGTTCGGGATCGGTCCAGAAGTGCGGGTCGGGCTCGCCGGCGGACTCGCCCGCCGTATAGGTGATCGGATCGACGGCGTCCCCGACCGCCAGGACGGAGACGCCCGCCTCCTTCGCGGCCTCCACATGGCGAAGGACGTTCTCCTCCAGGCCCAGGCCGTTGTGGACGACCAGATCGGCCTGCTCGATGGCCGCCGCCTGCGGAGCCGAGACTCCGAAGGAGTGCGGGTCGGCCCCGGCCTGCATCAGCACGGTGACCTCGGCCTCGTCACCGACGATGTTGCGGGTGATGTCGCCGAGGATGTTCGTGGTGACGACCACCGAGGGGCGGCTCTGCTCGCCTCCCGCGCAACCGGCCACCCCCAGGAGCAGGACGCCGGCCAGGCAGGCGAGCAGAAGGCGCGCGGGTGTCCGGCGGCTGCGCACGGTCGCGGATCCGGTGCTCATCGGCCGGTCTCCACCATGTACGTCGGGGCGAAGCCGAGCGGAAAGGTCCGGGCGAGCCTGAGCCCGTCGTCGTAGTCGATCTCGTAGACCTTCCTGGCGGCGGCGTCGTTGACGTAGGCGCGGGTGGTGTCGACCTCTATCGAGGCGGACTCCGTTCCCTCGGACAGGAGTTCCTTACGGGCGATGCTCTTCCCGGTGGCGATGTCGTAGGCGGTGAGGACTCCGTCCCTGCCGAGCGCGAGCAGCGGAGAACCCTCTCCGGCGGTGTTGGCGGCCACGACCGGACCGGTCTCGATGCGTGTCCAGGAGCGGTCGGTCACATCGAGGACCCGGACGGCGTCGTCCCCGGACAAGGCGGCGAGCGTGGTGCTGTTCGCCCGGTGACGGAAGTCGACGGCCCGCTCGGAAGCCTTCACCGCGGTGTCGTACGGGATCTTTTGTGCGTGGAACGTGCCCCTGTCCTCGCTGACCAGCAGCGCCCCGTCGGCACATCCGAAGACCACGCCTCGGCGGGTCACGGCCTCGCCGCGCACCTGGGCGCACCGCTCCGCCGGCGTGGTGACCCGGGTGCCGTCCCGGTCGCGGACCTCGACGGCGTCCTCCCCGGATCCTGCCCCAGTGACCAGCATGTGTTCCTTGTAGGGGACGACCGGCCCGCTTCCCGCGCCGGTGAGCTCGCCGCCGCGCGGGACGGTGCCGGCCTCGAGCTCCTTGCGGTCGAACAGCCGGGTTCCGCTCTTCGGCGCGGACACCGCGGTGACCGCCTGATCGCTGTGGATGTGGGCGGCGTCCGTCTCCGTGAGGAGACCCACGTCGCGGACGGCGGCGCGGTAGTAGTGGACGTGGTCGCCGTGATCCACCGTCCAGGCGCCCGCGTCGACGACGTGGGTTCCCCCGGCGCCGCTCACATAGGCGAACCGGCCGTCGGTGCGCAGAGCTTGTACGCCGTCACCGCGCTTCAGTGAGGTGATGTCCTCGGTGATCAGGTCCAGGACCTCGACCGCACCCGTGCCCGCGTCGGCGAGTACGAGCCGGGACTGCTGCTCGGAGGCTTCCTCGGCTCCCTCGACGTACCCGTGGGGTTTCGCCGAGGTCTTCGCCGGTGTCCGTGTCTCGCTGCCTTCCTGGCAGCCGACGAGCAGACCGGAGCAGGCAAGGGCGGCGCAGGAGAGTGCTGTGGCGGTTCGGATCTTCCTGGGTGTCATGACTGACGTCCGTATTCCATTTCCGTGTGCGTTCGGTGGGTCGTCGGGGCGGAGGGTGCGGCCGGAGCGGACCGCGGCCACCGGTTGCGCAGGCCGGAGGCGGCGGTGGAGAGCAGGAACTGGACGACGGCCGTCGCCGCGATGCTTGCTCCTGCAGCCGTGTGGAGGTGCCACGAGAGCAGCAGACCGATGAACGTCGCGCTCGCTCCCAGGCAGCCGGCGCCGATCATGATCACCGGGATGCGCCGGGCCCACGGCAGCATGGCCGCGGGCGGCGCGATCAGCAGGCCGAAGACCAGCAGCGTCCCCACCACGTGGAACGACGCGACGATGGCCAGGGTGAGCAGGGCCAGCAGAGCCGCGTGAGCGAGGCGTGGCCGGAGCCCCAGTGTGTGCGCCTTGCGCTCGTCGAAGGCCAGCGCGACGAACGGCCGGTAGCCGAGCACGGAGATCACCAGCGCGATGACCAGCGCGCCCCCGAGGTAGGCCAGGTCGGCCGGACGCACGGCGAGCACATCACCGAAGAGGAACCCGGTCAGGTCGACCGCGAAGGACTGCGAGCGCGACACGATGATCACGCCCAGCGACAGCATCCCCACGAAGAGCAGACCGATGCTCGTGTCCTGCGACAGTCGGGGTGACCGTCCGACGACGCTGACCCCGAGCGCCATGACGGCCGCGCTCACGGCGGCGCCGACGAGCAGGTTGCCCCCCAGCAGCGAGGCGAGCGCGATCCCGGGGAGCATGCCGTGCGACATCGCGTCCCCGAAGAAGGCCATGCCGCGAAGGACGACCCACGTGCCCGCCAGGGCACAGATCAGCGACACGAGCGTGCCGCCCCACAGGGCCCGTTGGACAAAGGCCACCTCGAAGGGGCCCATCAACCATTCCATGCGGCAGGACACTACAATGAAAATGATTATCACTACAACGAAGCGCGGCGGGAAGAGGCTCGGGAGATGCAGAGACAGGTAAGGCTCGACGGTGTGTCGGCCGGTTACGCGAACCGTGCGGTACTTGATCAACTCACCTTGCGGATACCGGCTTTCACCACAACCGCGGTGGTCGGTCCGAACGGCTCGGGCAAGTCCACACTCCTCGGGGTGATCGCCGGAGTGATCCAGGTAACAGCAGGCGAGGTGGAGCGCCGGACCGACATGCGCGCGGCGTTCGTGACGCAGCGCAGCAGGGCGGCCGATGTGCTGCCGCTGACCGTGCGGGACGCGGTGGCGATGGGGAGGTGGGGGCGGCGCGGGCTGTGGCGGCGGCTCACGCCGAAGGACCTGGACGTGGTGGAGACGAGTATGGGCCGACTCGGCATCAGCTCACTGGCCCACCGGCAACTGGGGGAACTGTCGGGTGGCCAGCGCCAGCGTGCCCTCGTCGCCCAGGGGTTGGCGCAGGAGGCGGACCTGCTCGTACTCGATGAGCCCACCACCGGCCTCGACGCGAAGGCTGAGCGGCTCATCGCCGACGTACTTGCCGAGGTGACGGAGGAGGGGGTGACGGTCGTGCAGGCGACCCATGATCTCGAGGTGGCCAGGTCAGCCGGCCACGTCCTGCTGCTCCAGGAGGGCCGGCTGTGGGCGGAGGGGGATCCCCGCGAGGTGCTGACCTCAGACGCGATCGACGAGGTCTGGCGCCTGCCCCGGCGGGTGTGAGGCGCGGGAGCGGCGATCGCGCCGTCCGGGTCGGGTGGTGGCCTCGTCGAACGTGTCCGTCAGTGGTCGGGAAGGGAGACGGCCCGGCCCGGCGGCCGTCAGCCGACGGGGGTGAACGGCCCGGGCGTCTCGCCCGTCCAGCGGTGCAGGCGGATCTCACCCTCCTGCGCGATGACGCCGTCCTTCTGCACGGCCCGCCCCTCGGCCACGTAGTAACGTCCGCCGCCCAACGCGTCGAACCCGTAGCTGCCGTGGAACTCCCAGCCGCGGATGCCGGTCGCGTCGTCGCGCAGGCCCGCGTCGCGGAGGGTGAGGAGACGGCCGGTCTCCGGCGTGGCCTGGCCCCTGATCTCGCCGCGCACCGGCGGGGCGGAGCCGTCGACGGTGAAGAAGGAGTAGTTGGGGAAGCCCTCCTTCCTGCCCTTGTAGACCGCCATGATCCAGTTCCTCGTGTACGGGTCGTACTGGAGGTTCTGCACGCCGTAGGTGGTGTTGCCGGTGTGGACGAAGAACTTGCCGTCGTGGTGCCCGGGGCCGCTGTGGTGCGGGGCGTCCTGGGAGAGCGGCCGCGCGTACCTGTCCCAGGATCTGATGTCGTACTCCAGGATCACCTGGTGGTCGTTGTCGGTCCGACCGGTGTTGGAGTACACGCCGTACGCGACCTTCAGCGTCTGCCTGCCGCCCCGCTTGCCGAAGGCGGGACCGAACGACACCCCGTCGATGCCGCTGCATCCGTAGCGGTGGTCCTGGGTGTCCGCGGTGTCACCGTCGAAGACGCCGTCGCCGTCCATGTCAGCGGTGAAGTCCGCGGCCACCTCGTCGAGATGGACCGCGGTCATGACGCCGTCCCGCTCGGCGCTCATCCCCACCCGGTCGATCTCGCGGCCGTCGAAGACGGCGATGTAGAACGACTCCGCCGCCTTGTACTCGAGCGATCCGTAGACCCTGCCGTCCCGGTCGTCGACGTCGATGTCACCGAGATGGCCGGTGAGGCCCTCGACGGTCCCGACGACCTTGCCGCCCAGGTCGGTCTTGACCAGCTTCTGGGTGAACGACCAGTAGACGAAACCTCGTTTGCGGTCGACGGTCACCCCTTGCAGATGGCTGGTCGGCCAGGCGCCGCCGTACACCTGGGACGGCAGCCCGGGCTGGTGTCCGCCGCGGTCACCCTCGGCGGCGCTGCCGGGGGAGGAGGCGGCAAGGAGGAAGGCCGGGACACTGATTCCGGCGACGACAAGGGTTCGGAACGTCCGGAGCTCGGCGCGCACGCGATTTCCTTTCCACGAGGTCGGGGGTCGTGCTCCACCGGGCGTCCCGCGACGCCCGAAGGGCGAGCACGGGGCGCACCGGTGGTGGTGCCCTGGCCGGGAGAACGCTTGCTGCGACGGTCAGCGCCAGGTCCGCAGCACCTCCGGGTTCGCGCAGTGGGCCGGGGCGCGGCCCGACAGGAACCGGGCGACCTCATCGGCCACGAGAGCGGACGCGTTGTGGGCGGTCTGCTTGCTGGCCCCGGCCAGGTGCGGGGTCATCACGACGCCTGGGGTACGCCGCAGCCGGGAGCCGGCCGGAAGGGGCTCCTCGGGGAAGACGTCGAAGGCGGCGCCGAAGAGGCGGCCCTCGTCCAAGGCGTCGCAGACGGCCTCGTAGTCGAGCAGGGAGCCGCGAGCGCAGTTGACGAGAACGCCGCCGGGAGGCATGAGAGCGATCAGCTCGCGGGAGAGCAGCCCCTCGGTCTTCGGGGTGGCCCGGGCGTGCACGGTGACGAAGGAGGCGCGGCGCATCAGTTCGGGGAGGTCCACCAGCTCCGCCGTGCCCAGGTCCGCCTCGCTGACGTACGGATCGGCGACCAGGACACGGGCACCGAAACCGCGGACCATGCGGGCCACCCGCGAGCCGATCGCGCCGTATCCCACGACGCCGACCGTGCTGCCCTCCAGTTCAGGGCCGACCCTGTCGTAGCGGTAGTAGTCGCCCCGCCAGACACCCGCGGTCAGGTCCTGGTGGGTGGCGGGGACCCGACGGGTCGCCGCCAGCATCAGGGCGACCGTGTGCTCGGCGGTGGCGGTGGCGTTGCGGCCGGGGGCGAAGGTGACCGCGACGCCGTGCCGGGTCGCCGCCGCGAGATTGGCGTTGACCGGGCCTCCCCGGCCGACGCAGAACAGGCGGAGCCCGGGGCTCGCGTCGAGCACCCGTTCCGTCAGCGGTGCCATCTGGGTGACGCAGATGTCCGCACCGTCCAGGGCCTCGATGAGCTGGTCCTCGGTACCGGAGGCCTCGTGGACCTCGGCCACCGGTCCGAAGGGCTCGACGGGCCAGGGCAGGGTGAGTTCACGGAAGGTCGCTCCGGGCGCGACCGGCCGGAGGCTGTCGGCGAACAGCGTGTTGCGGACGAAGTGGTCGCCGGCCGCGAGAATCGTGGTCACTCCGGTACTCCTGGGGTCACGTGCTGGTTCAGTGCCAGCAGCGAGGGTGTGCCGTCACGAAGGATCAGTTCGTTCAACGCGCAGTTGGCCAGATGGGGGAAGACGCGGCGGTAGTCCCGCAGCGGCACACCGAGCAGTCGGCAGAGGGTGAGCCGGATCGCCGTGGAGTGGGCCACGACGAGCACGCGGCCCTCCTGGTGACCGGCCGGCAGACCCGCGAGGAAACCGGCGTACCGTTCGGCGGCGGCGACGGGGTCCTCTCCCTCCGGGAAGTGGCTGCCCACCGGGTCGGCCTCGAAGGCCTTGAGCGTGCCGGGCAGGCGCTCCCGCATCTCGGCGCGGGTCATCCCCTCGGCGATGCCGAAATCGACCTCACGCAGGCGGGGATCGACCGCCAGTGGCAGGCCCGCGCGGGCCGCGCTCCCCTCCGCCGTCTGACGGCAGCGTCGCATGGGGGAGGACCACACCGCCGTGAGGTCCGCCCGCTCCGCCCAGGAAGCGAGCCGCTCGGCCTGGGCGTGGCCGTGCTCGGAGAGATCGATGTCGGTGACCCCGGCGTAGCGGTTCTCCTCGTGCCAGACGCTTTCCCCGTGCCGGACGAGGAAGACATGAAGGCTCATGGCGCGGTCCTTTCCCGTGCGTGGGCCGAGACGGTCTCGGGCAGCCAGCCGCGCCGCACCAGCAGGTCGAGGAGCCGGGCGTAGCCCTCGTCGTGGGCGGACCGGTTCTCGTCCCGCGGCTCCAGGACATGACCGGGCCGCACCATCGCGGCTGCGGCACGGTCCAGACCGCCCGGATCTCCGCAGGCGGAGGCGGCGAGTACGGCCATGCCCAGCGCGGGCTGGGCATGGCGGGGCAGGGTCAGCGGCCGGCGAAGCACGTCGGCCCGCAGTTGGTTCCACACCGGGTTTCGGGTTGCTCCGCCGGTGAGGGCGACCGCTCCGCCGGTGGGGGCGCCGAGCAGGTCCAGGTAGTCGAAGCAGAGGCGTTCGAGGTACGCGACGCCCTGCATCAGCGCGGCGAAGTCCTCGGCAGGGCCCGCCGGTTCCCGGCTGCTGAACGCGACGGCGTCCGGGGCGACGAACGGGAACCGCTCCCCGGGCGAGCCCAGTGGATACCGGAGCAGTCCGGTGGGCAGCAGGGGCATCGCCTCTTCGGTCAGCCGGTCCAGGCAGGCGTCCTCGAACTCCCGGGCGACCAAGGCCGCACCGGTACTGGAGGCGCCGCCGGGCAGCCAGTGGCCGGAGGGTGACCGGTGGGAGTAGACGACACCGTTCGGGTCGTGCAGCAGGTCCTCGGTGACGCCCTTGAGGACGAGCGTGGTGCCCAGGACCGAGTTCCAGCTGCCGACCGCGGTCGCCCCGGAGCCGAGCTGAGCGGCACAGCCGTCGGTCATCCCAGCGACCACGGGAATGCCGGGGACGAGCCCGCACTCCGCCGCCGCACCGGCGCACACCTCCCCGATCACCGTGCCGGGCATCACCAGGCCGGGCAGGATCTCCGTGGGGATCCCGAGCGTGGCGAACACCTGCTCCGGCCAGGTCACCGTCGCGGCGTCCGCCCCGGATTTGAGGGCGTTGCTGGTGTCGGTGGGCACCTCGTGCCCGACGAGCCTGCGGTTGATCACGTCGTTCTGGTGGGCGAGACGCCAGCCGTCGGCCACGGCGTGCGGGTACCGGTCGAGCAGCCAGCGGAGCTTGGGAAGCCCCCAGGACCGCTGCATCCGCCGGTAGCCGGCCTTGGCCCACTGCTGTTCGCCGAGCGCGTTGACCTGCTCCGCCTCCACGGTGGCGCGGCCGTCGTCGTACATGAGGCCGGGGGCGACGCACCGGCCGTGCCGGTCGGTCAGGGTCAGGGTGCCCGAGGTCGCGTCGACGGCCACGGCTCGGACACGGCGCGGATCCGCACCCGCGGCGCAGGCCTGCCCGACAGCCGAACAGACCGCACGCCACCACTGCTCCGGGTCCTGTTCATGGCGTTCGCCGCGCCGGTGACTCGTCAGTGGGGACGACCCCGTGCCGAGCAGCCGGCCGTCCGAGGTCACGGCGGCCGCGCGGACTCCCTGGGTGCCCAGGTCGATTCCCAGCCACACGTCCGCAACCACGCCGGTCATGGGCCGACACCTTCGGCGAGGCCCCCACCACCGCGCCCCAGGGCCCAGATCGGCCGGTGCAGCTCCCGCAGCCGCAGGAACTCCGCGTAACGGTCGACCACGGCCGGGCCCTTGGCGGGGTCCGGGTCACAGGTGGCGGAGATCCGGACGTGCCGTCCCGCCGCGGTGACGAAGTCCGGCTCGCGGCCGGTAGCGACCATGCCGGTCAGCCAGGCGCCGCGGGCCCCGGTCTCCGTGTCCGCCGGGATCGCCACCGGCAGGCCGACGACATCCGCGATCAGCTGTGTCCAGTACGAGCTCCGGGCACCGCCACCGCTGAGGGTCAACAGCTCAGGGGCGGCCGCGGAGGCCGCGAGGCAGTCCCGGACGGCCATGGTGACGCCCTCCACCACCGCGCGGGCCACATCCTCCCGTCCGCTGTCCAGGGACAGACCGGACAGGGAACCGCGGGCTCCCGGGTCGAAGAACGGGGCGCGTTCCCCGGCGGAGGAGACGTAGGGCAGGAACCGCACTCCGGCCGTGTTCTCGGCGCCGCGCTCGGCCAGAGCCATCAGGTCGGTGGCCGAGGTGAGCCCGAGGAGCCGTGCGCCCCAGTGCAGCATGTCGCCGCCGCTCATGGTGGGGAAGGCACGCAGATAGTGTCCGGGGACGCCCAGGGTGACGGTGATGCCCACCGGTTCGTCGGTGAGCACACAGCGGGCGGAGTCGGTGACGATCTCGGTGGACAGTGTGGTGCCGAGCACGGTGCAGGCCCGGCCGGCGCTGACCGCACCGGAGCCGATGGCGGTGGCACAGATGTCGTAGGGAGCCAGAACCACCGGGATGCCCGCTGGCAGCCCCGTCTCGGCGGTGGCGGTGGTGCTGAGCGAGGTCACCCGGTGGTCGTCGTCCCGGAGCGGGGGCAGCAGGTCACGGGCCCACTCCACGCCGTACAGCTCGAACAACTCCTCGGACCACGTGCGTCGTCCGATGTCCAGGAAGGGCGCCGACGCCTCGGACTCGTCCACGGCCGCCTCCCCGGTGAGCTTCAGGAAGAGCCAGCCGCCGCAGGTCAGCAGGTGGCGGGAGCGGCGCGTCCGGTCCGGGTCGTGCTCCCGCATCCAGGCCAGTACGGCGTTGGGCATGCCGGTGGACAACCGGGAGCCGCAGATCCTGAAGGCGCGTTCCAGAGTGCCGTCGCGCTCCCACCCGGTGACGAGGTCGGCGGCCCGGCCGTCGTTCCACAGCACGGCGGGCCCGGTGGGCCGCATCCGGTCGTCGACGAGCCACGCTCCGTCGCCCTGCCCGGTGACGGCCACCAGCTCCGGCGGCTCGGGCAGCGCGTCCACGACTTCGCGGGTGGCGGACGCGACCGCGTGCCAGACGTGATCCATGTCCTGCTCCGCCCGGCCCGGTCCGGGCCGCAGCACCTCGGTCGGCCGGTGACTGACGGTCAGCTCCCGGCCGTCCGGGCCGTATCCGACCACCTTGACCGTGGTGGTGCCGGCATCGATGGCCAGCGACGTCATACCCTCAGCCCCTTCCGTGTGCCTGCCGCGAACGGCGGGCGGCGGAGTCCAGGGCCACGGCGACCAGCAGCACGCAGCCCGTGATGACGAATCGGTACGAGGAATCGAGATTGAGCAGGGTGAGCCCGCTGGAGATCGACTGGATGACGACGACGCCGAGCAGGGCGGCGAAGGCCGAACCACGGCCGCCGAAGAGACTGGTGCCGCCGATCACCGCGGCGGCGATGGCGTTGAGGTTCACGTCCGAGGTACCGGTGCTCTGATTCGCCGCGGCGAGACGGGCGGCGGCCAGGACCCCGCCGGTCGCGGCGAGTGTGGAACACATGACGAACGCCGCGGTGTACCTGGCGCGTACGTCGATGCCGGCCCTGCGGGCCGCCTCCGCGTTGCCGCCCACCGCGTACAGCGACCGGCCGAACCCGGTCCGGGTGAGGACGTAGTGCAGGGCCAGGACCAGGGCGACGAAGAGCACGAACATCCACGGCACGCCACGGGTCCGGTTCAGGTAGTACACCGCGAAGAGCAGCGCCACCGCGAGGGCGAGGGACTGCGCCGCCAGCCACGTCGGCGCGACGGACGGCAGCCCGGCACGGCGGCGACTGCGAGCGCGGGTCAGGCCGACGGCGAGGTAACCCCCGGCCGCGAGGAGCATGAGGGCGTAGGCCGACATGTCGGGGACGAACCACACCTGCGCGAACTTCACCAGGCCGGAGTCGTAGGGCAGGTTGATGGCGTTCTGGCCCCGCAGGAGCCAGAGCTGGGTGCCGAGGAAGGCCAGCAGTCCGCCCAGGGTGACCACGAAGCTGGGGACACCGAAGCGGTTGAGCACCTGCCCGTAGAGCCAGCCGACCATCGCGCCGACACCTGCCGCCACCAGGATCGCCAGCCACACCGACTGCTCGTGACGGACCATCACCACACCGGTGACCGCCGCCGCCACGCCGCTGACGGAGCCGACCGACAGGTCGATCTGGCCGACCAGCAGGACGCAGACGATGCCGAGCGCGA
This sequence comes from Streptomyces sp. NPDC005752, assembly GCF_040630715.1. Taxonomy (NCBI): domain Bacteria; kingdom Bacillati; phylum Actinomycetota; class Actinomycetes; order Kitasatosporales; family Streptomycetaceae; genus Streptomyces; species Streptomyces sp. NPDC005752. The sequence continues at coordinate 94,740 of NZ_JBEXYB010000008.1, forward strand.
TCACCCCCAGGGGCACCATGTCGAAGGCCAGGTTCACCAGGTTGGTGCTGGACAGGAAGGTCCGGTTCAGCGACTGGAAGATCGTCCAGATCACCACGACACCGGCGACGACCGGCAGCATGCCCAGGTCGCCGTCCCGTGCCCGGCGGACCGTACCGCGCAGGCTGTCGCGGAAGCCGTGCCGTGCCGCCGGAGGCCCGTCCTGCCGGTCGGTGGCCGCCGCCACCGGAGAACCGAGAGACGTCACGCCTGTTCCTCCTCTTCCCGAGAGACGGCCGCACGGCGCGTTGCACGCTGCGAAACGGCGTTGTCGGCGGCGCCGGTGATCGCGGCGACGACCTCTTCGGAGGAAACCTCCCGGGCGTCGAACACACCGTTGTTGCGGCCGAGCCGGAGCACCGCCACCCGGTCCGCGACCGCCCGGACGTCCTCCATGTTGTGGCTGATCATGACGACGCCGAGCCCTCTGCTCCTCAGCCGCTCGATGAGGTTGAGGACCTCGGCGGTCTGCGCGACACCGAGTGCGGCCGTCGGCTCGTCGAGCAGGACGACCTCGGGCCGTCCGAGCAGCGCCCGGGCGATCGCCACCGTCTGCCGCTGGCCCCCCGAGAGGGCGGCCACCGGCACGTCGAGCGTGGGAATCCTGGCCCGCAGCTCACGCAGCAGCTCCCAGGACCGCTTCTCCATGGCGACGTCGTCCAGCATCCAGGGCCGAAGCTCCTGCCCCAGGAAGAGGTTCGCCTTGACGTCGAGGTTCTCGCACAGCGCCAGGTCCTGGTAGACCGTCGCGATGCCCAGGGCGTGCGCGGCGCTCGGAGAGTCGAACGAGACCTCCCCGCCGTGGAAGGAGATCGTCCCCCCGTCGGGGGCGTACACCCCCGACAGGATCTTGACGAGGGTGGACTTGCCCGCGCCGTTGTCCCCGACCACGGCCACCACCTCACCGGCCGCGACGTCGAGGTCGATTCCGCTGAGCGCGGCGACCGCACCGAACTGCTTGCTCACCCCCCGCAGAGACAGCACGCCGGTCCCGTCGGCTCCAGAGCCCTTTCCAGGGGGCGTACCGGAAGCCGTCCCGGGGATCGCGGAGCTCGTCATGGGTCCCCTCTCTCACACTGGTGAAGGACGGCCGCTACTCGATGCCCAGACGCCGGCAGTCGTCGGCGTACACACGGGTACAGACGTCCTCGGCCTCGAGCACCCCGTCAGGGCCGAAGACGACCTCCTTGAGGTTCTCCCGCGTCACCACCGTCGGTTCGAACAGCTGGGAAGGCGTGTCGAAGAGTGTCGAGTCGGCCTTCGGCGTCTCACCCTCCATCAGCTGATGCGCCGCCTCCGCGGCCGCCTCCGCGACCGTCTTGATGGGCTTGTCGATGGTGTTGTACTGGTCGCCAGAAACGACGCGCTGCACCGCCGCCAGTTCGGCGTCGTTACCGGTGACCGGAGGGACCTTCACCTCGGCGCCCTTGAAGGCCGCGATCGCGCCGCCCCCGGTGCCGTCGTTGGCGGCCACCACACCGGCGATCCCGCCGGGGTACTGGGCGATCTGCCCGCTCACCCACTGCTGCGCCTTCTCCGGTGACCAGTCCGGGGTGTCGTACTCGGCGAGCAGATCGAATCCGCTGTCGTCGACGGCCTTGTGGATGCCCTTCTTGATCAGTCCGGCGGCGGCGTCGGTCGGGGAACCGTTCACCTGGAGCAGTCCGCCCTTCGCCCCCGTCTTCTCGAGGTGCTCGACCAGCGACCGGCCGATGGACTCGCCGATCGCCTCGTTGTCGAACGAGACGTAGAAGTCCGCGGGCTTCCTGGATACCGGGCGGTCGTAGGCGATCACCTTGACGCCCTGGGAATGCGCCGTCTGCACGATGGTGGACGCCGAGTCGGAGTCGACCGGGTCCAGCACGATGACCTTGGCGCCCTGCGCCATCGCGGAATTGGCCTGCTGCTGCTGCAGCGACGCGTCGCTGTCGGCGTTCTGGTAGATGACCCCGCACTCCTGGCAGAGCGCACGCATGCGCTTCTTGAAGAGTGGGGCGTCGTACTGCTCGTACCGGGTGGAGGCGAGGTCGGGCATCAGGAAAGCGACCTTGCCCACGCCGCCACCGGAGTCACTCGTGCCGGGTTCCTCCGCGCACGAGACGAGGGTGCCCATGGCGAGGATCCCTAGGAGAGCAAGACGTGCCGGTCTTCTCATGTTCCACTCCCTGCTCATGGACACTGTGAAGGCAACGCTCAGGAAACTCAGATGTTTCATTTGTGTCAACGGACCGCAGTAATTGAACAATTGCTGTGCTCGTTCTCCGGCCTTCGATGTTCGTTCGGCGGGTCGGCGGGCTCGGCGGGGCGGGACGCTGTGTCCGGCCGGCCGCCGTCGCCCCGAAGCGGGCGGCGGCGGCAGCAGGTGTACAGGCGGCCTCTCCGGAGGGGGTGACCAACGAGGCGAGGGGCCGGTCAGGGGGGATGTTCACTTCACAGAAAATGAACAGGAGCTTCCGTGGGAGCAGATGACCGGCGCCCGGCCGACCTCAGCGGCAGCAAGCCCCGCGAACGGCGGGAGCGGATCAAGGGCCGCGTGGTGGAACGGGGGTTCGTCCGCATCGATCAGCTGGCCGACGAACTGGGCGTGACCGCCATGACGATCCGCCGGGACCTCGACCACCTGCAGGACCGGGGCTGGCTGAGAAAAGTACGCGGCGGCGCGACAGCTCAGCCCTCGACCGCCTTCCACGGCGACGTCCGCCACCGTGCCCGCGCCATGACGGCGGAGAAGGAGGCCATCGCACGCGCCGCCCTGCCCCTGGTCAAGCCCGGGCAGGCGGTCGTCATCGACGACAGCACGACGGCGCTGGCGCTCACCCGTCTCCTGGACCGGCACGCCCCGTTGACCGTCATCACCAACTTCGGACCCGTCACCCAGACGCTGGCCGGCAGCCCGGGCATCGAGCTCATCTCGCTGGGAGGCACCTACTACCCCGCTTACGACGCCTTCCTCGGCCTGCGCACCGTCGACGCCGTGACCAGTCTCAGCGCCGACACGCTCTTCGCCTCCACGACCGCCATCACCCGTGGCCACTGCTACCACCAGTCGCAGGAGACGGTGGCGGTGAAGCGGGCCCTGATGGACGCCTGTGCGCGCAAGATCCTCCTGGTCGACCATACGAAGTTCCGCCGCCGCGGCCTCTACCAGCTGGCTCCCGTGGCCGCGTTCGACCTCGTCATCGTCGATTCCGGCATCCCTGCCTTCGACCTCGACGCGCTCCAGGCCGACGGCGTCGAGGTTCTCGTGGCCCGCCCGCCCGCATCCCGTGCGACGTGAGCCCGTCACAGCGGTGGCCGTGAGCATGAGCCGTGCCTGCACCGGCCACAGTCCCCCGGGTAACAGCACGTGAGGAGGACGGGTACCCCCTTGCCGCGGGGGACCCGTCCTCCTCAGGAGGATCTCAGCGAACGGCCGTTCCGGCCGAGTCGCCCGGGGCGGCGGACGAGGTGACCGCTCGGGCGGGATCCTGCTTCCGCCACAGTGTGCTGCGCAGATCGGAACCGCGGACGAGCTGTATACGCCACGGATCGATCCGCAGCACGTGGTAGTCGGGATCCCCGGGGCCGCCACGCCAGTAGTGAACCGGGTCGTACCCCAGCCCCGGCGGTCCGCCCCGCTTGTACAGGTCCCACGCGTGGACCTTGGACTCCTCGTCGTCGGCCCAGGTGGAGACGCTGTCCACGAAGACCGCGTTCTGACGGGGATTCCAGTACGCGTACGTCGTGTGGGGGTTGTCCGCAAGGTGCGCGCTCTTGACCGGGGTCCGGTAGGCGGCGAGCCAGCCGACCGGTTCGCCGTCGACGATCTCCCACACGGGCAGCAGCACACGAGCGCGCGGGCGGTGCTGACGGTCGACGGTGACCATGGTCGCGTACTTGATGTCGCTGACGTAGGCGAGGAAGGAGTCCTGGATCTCGGAGAACGAACTGACGGTGTCGGTCATGGGTCTGTCCTTTCGAGGATCAGCGGGAGGCGGGGGCGTCGGCTCGCTCTGCGGCGGTGTCCAGCGCGGCTCGAACCGTGGCGGACGACGGGGCACCCCGCCGGGAGCGCAGGCCGAAGGCGCTGATGACAGCGGCGAGCACCGCCGCCGCGAACGGCACGATCAGACCGGCCCGGTAACCGTCCAGCAGTGCGTCTGAGGTCTCCGCGTGTGTGGCGGCCACGCTGACGGCGGTCACCGCGGAGAGTCCGAGGGCGGCTCCGAACTGGAAGGCCGTGTAGAGGAGACCACCCGCGAGCCCCTGCTCCTCCTCGGCGATTCCTTCCGTGGCCACGATGGTGAGAGGGCCGTACGCCAGGGAGAAGGCGAGGCCGAGGATGATCAGGCCCGGGAACATCGCCGCGTAACTCCAGTCCGCTCCCAGCGGGAGGAACAACCCGTAGGAGAGAACCGCCAGCAGGAGACCCCCGAAGATCACCCTGGCGTTGCCGAAGCGGTTGACCAGGCGCGGGGTGAGGGTCGGTGAGAGGATCGCGTCGACCCCGATGACCAGCATCGCGAAGCTCGTCTGCAGCGTCGACCAGCCGCGCAGTTCCTGGAGGTACAGCACCACCAGGAACTGGAAGCCGAAGAACCCGGCGGCGAACAGCATCGCCGAAAGGTTCGCCCGGACCAGGGAGCCGCTGCGGAAGATGCCCAGGCGTACCAAGGGCTCGGCCGAGCGCCGCTCGATGACGACGAAGGCCACCAGGAAGGCCAGCCCGGCGAGCAGGGTTCCGACACTGGCGGTGATGCCGGCGTGCGCCGCACGCTCCACGCCCAGGACGATCAGCACGAGGGCAGCGGTGACGGTGAGCGCGCCGGCGGCGTCGACACGCTTGCCGGTCCTTTCCGGCCGCTGCGACTTGGGGACGAAGGCGAGGGCGGCGACCAGGATGAGGAAGGACAGAACGACCGGGGCGAAGAAGACCCAGCGCCAGCCGATCGCGGTGAGCAACCCGCCGGCGACCAGTCCGACCGTGAAGCCCCCCGCGGCGGTGCCGGAGTAGAGGAGCAACGCCTTGTTCCGCTCCGGACCCTCGGCGAAACCCGTAGTGATGATGGAGAGACCCGCCGGGGTCATGAAGGCCGCGGCGACGCCCGTGACGAACCGCGCGACGATCAGCATCCATCCTTCGGTGGCGAATCCGCCGAGCCCGGAGAACAGCAGGAAGACGGTGAGCCAGAAGACGAACATCTGACGGCGTCCGAACAGGTCGGCCGCCCTTCCGCCGAGGAGCATGAAGCCGCCGTAACCGAGTACGTAGGCGCTCATGACCCACTGCAGGTCACCGGTGGACAGTCCGAGGTCGGCGCGGATCGACGGCAGCGCCACGTTGAGCATGGCGACGTCGATGCCCTCCAGGAAAATCGCGCCGCACAGCACGAGCAGGACGCCCCACTTGCGCGCGTCCAGCCCGCTCGAAGTACTCAAGGCACTCATGACGAAGAACCCCTTCCGGAGTGTCGGGTGTTGGTGATGCCTCAAGCCTTCTCCACGCCCCGGACGGGAACAACAGCGATCATCGCAACGTTCGTACAGCCAGACTTACCGATCCATGTCCTACGCGATTCCGGAGACGTACATGGACCAGAACGAACTCGAATGCTTTCTCGTACTCACCGAGGAACTGCACTTCGGCCGAACCGCCACCCGCCTGCGCCTCTCCCGTGCCCGGGTGAGCCAGCTCATCCAGAAGCTGGAGCGTCGCGTGGGCGCGCCCCTCTTCACGCGCACGAGCCGAAGCGTGGCGCTCACCGTCCTGGGCGGTCGCCTCCGCGACGACCTCGAACCCCACTACCGCGGCATCGAGAGCGCCCTGGCGCGTGCCGTCGCGTCGGCGCGTGGCATCGAGGGAGTGCTGCACGTCGGCTTCTCGACGCCCCTGGCCGGAGAGATGGTGATGAAGGCGACCGAGAGGCTGCGCAGCACGCATCCGGAACTCGCCGTCGAGGTGTGCGAAGTGCCACTCTCCGACCCGTACGGAATGCTGCGGAGAGGCGATTTCGACCTTCAGCTGACGGACTTCCCGGTGCACGAGGACGACTTGACCCGCGGGCCGACGCTCCTGGCCGAGGACCGGGTTCTGGCCGTCGCCGCCGGACATCCCCTGGCGGGACGGGACACGGTGACGCTCGAGGACCTGGCAGGTGTGGCGTTGCTGACGATCGCGGGAGACATTCCGGCGTACTGGCTGGAGCACCAACTGCCGACGCGCACGCCCAGCGGCAGGCCGATCGAGCAGGGCCCGGCCGTCACCAACTTCCAGGAGGCGTTGATGCTCGTCGCGGGCGGTGGCGGGGCTCTCCTGGCAGGTGCCCACGTCGCCCTCTACCACGGCCGACCAGGGATCTCCTACGTCCCGGTGGTGGGGGACAGGCCCCTCGGATACGGCCTGATGTGGCGGTCCGGCGGCGGCAACCGGGCGATAGAACTCTTCGGTCGCACAGCACGCGAGATCGCACGGGACATGGCTCCTGCCGACCCGAGGAGAGCAGTACCCGACTGACCCCGCCGAGCATCAGCCTCGGAAGGACGACGCTCCCGGCCGAACCGGTTCCGACGGGCCCCGGCGCTGATCACGGCTCTCGCCCCGTCCGGGATCGGTGACGACAGGGACACCCCTCGGTGCCCAACTGCGCCTCCCGATGGGAAGATGAGCGGTCATGGAGGCAGGCCGTCCTCGATGCTGCTCGCGGTGCGCGCCTTTCGAACCCGGTGGAGATCGTGCCGCCGGCCGACGCCTCCTCCGCCTACGTCGTGAGCCAGATCCAGATCCTGCTGATCCTGCTCGGCTACCGGATGTGGTGGCGGCGCGGAGGCGGTTCGGCCTTCGGGCGTCCCATGCCGCGCGGCGCCTGGCAGAAGGTCCCGCCCCATGTGCTCGTACCGCTGATGGCCGGTGTCGCGGTCGTCGGCTACTTCGTGCCGCTCCTCGGTATCCCGCTCGCCGTGTTCGTCGCCGTCGACATCCTCCTGGGGGAGATCGCCCACCGCCGCGGAAGGCGTCCATACGCTCCTGCCGACTGACAGGACGGGCGTACCGTCGGCCACCCTGCTGCGGCCCCATACTCGAAACCGGCGGCCAGCTCTTGTGAACTGAGTGCATGAATCTCATACTGAGGGCTGGTCACCCGCTGCCTGCCCTCCCGGCAGGCGCGCGTGGCCCGGGGGACGCATGAACGGCTCGGACGGCAGACTCGTACAGACCGCGGTGATCGGGAGCCGGAACTCCGGACGCGCGATCATCCTTCCGGCGGACGCCGACGAACTGACCCGTTGGCGACGACGCCACCCCGCCTACACCTACTGGTGCGGCACGCAGTTGGGCGGTTGCGGCCATGAACTGTCGGACCGTCTGTACCGCGACAAGGTCTGCCACTTCGCTCACCGGCCCCACACCTCCTGCCACCGTGCGGTCACCGGCGCGGCCGACGCGGACCACCTCTTCATCAAGGACGACCTCGCCGCCTGGGCCGGACGTAACAGGCTGAAGGCACGTGCCGCTTCACGCGACCTGGGAACCGGTCCCGGGGATGCCGTCGACTTCCGGGTGGGCGCGGACAGACAGCATGTGCGCTTCCAGTTCAGCAGGCTCGCACACCACGAGTGGCACCAGGCCCGTCGGAGACTCTCCGGCGAATCGGCCACCCTCGACTGGGTCTTCGGTCCGGGCGCAGCCCATCCGGAGACGATGGAGGAGCTGTACGACGAGTACGGATACCTGCTTCGCTTCCGCTTCGAGACACACGGTGCGGTACGGCGTATCCGTCTCAGGGCGGAGCACCCCCGGCGAAGCTCCGAGTGGGTTTCCCTCGACGCCTGTGCGATGGCTTCCACGGGGCTCCGGGTCCCGGGAGCGGGGCCGTACCGGTGTTCGACAACAGGTTCGGCCGCCGATTCGGGAGCCGGGCGCGGCGCGGCGCTTGTGGGGAGGTCCCGCGAGGAACAGGTGATCGCGCTGTACGAGGCGCTGGTGAGCGCGGCGAGGTTCCGTACCCGGCCCACGTGGGAGGCGCTCGCACGAACCGCCGGCAGCGATCTGCTCGGGCTGGCCGTGCCGGACCGTGTCGCACTGCTGGTCGCCATGGAGGAGACCGTCGGCGGTGAGGAGGGCTTGCTGCTGTCGGCGCTCATCCGGGCCGGGGAAGGCGGCCCGCCGTCCTACGTGGGGGATGTGGTCGCCGCTGCCGGTTGCGGCGTTCCCGCGACGGCGGAGGTACTCGGGCGATGGTGCCGACGTGAGGCGGACCGGGCGTTCGCCGTGCACGGGGTACCGTCCCGTACGGCCCCTCCGCGTCTGCTGCTGACCGTTGACGGCCGGCTCGCCGCACAGGGTGCGGAACCCGTACAGCACCGGACCATCGTCCATGTCCAGGGCGGCCTGGTCCGACCTTCCGCGGCCCGGCCGAAGCCGGAGGGGCTGAAGGGCGTTCCCCTGCTCCGTGACACGGAGATTCGGCACGCTCTGCGCAGCGCACGGCAGAGACGCGGACCCAGGCCCAGGTATGCCGCGACGCTCGTCGCACGGGCGGAGGAGGCACTGACGAGGCTTCCGGAACCGCAACGCACCCAGTTGGTCGCCGAGATGGTCACCACCCGCCGCTGGCTCGACAGCCGAGCGGACACACCGGCGCGGAAACCCAGGCAGCGCCGGCGCGCGAAGGAGACGGCGGACGCGAAGAGGACGGCAGCCGCGGCCGCGAAGCAGTCGGCGCGAGCGAAGGGGGCACAGCGGGGGAAGAAGACGAAGAACCCGTTGCAGGGTGCCCGCCCCCTGCCCGGAGCCGACGAGGCTGGAGCGCGGAAGCCGAGGTGAGCACCGGTCCGGCCAAGATTGCCGTCCTCAAGCCCTTCGGCGCTACCCGCTCGCAGACGTGAAGTCGTGCCGCCGTCCGCGTCAGTGGCGCGCGGAGGGGCGTCTCTTCCAGTAACCAGCCGACGGTCCCAGCTCGTTCACCGCAAACGGAGTCGCCCCATGCCCCGCCATCGCCGTGCCGCCGGCACCGCCCTGCTCGTTGCCACCGCGCTCGCCGTCGGCGGCTGCGGCAGTGACACCGAACCGACTACTGCGCACACCTCCGCAGTCACCGAGGACGTGACGGAGCCGGCCGCACCCGCCGACGGGACGAACACCGAAGCCGCGCCGACGGATGAGGCGACCGGGGACGACACCTCGCTCGAGGATGCCCTCGCCGCCGCGGGTGTCGACGACGAGTTGGTCGACCAACTCGGCGACGTCGCGGACGCCAACAACTACGGCCTCGGTGAAGGCGTCGAGACCAGTCTGGAGGACCGCCGCGGACTCGCGGTCGTCCAGGTCACCGCCTGCCGCAATGTGGCCGTCGGCTACCGGACGTGGGAAGGCCTCCGCTACGCGGACGAGGCGAACGGCGCGACGGAGGAGCAGGCCGCCGCGATGGCTGACTTCCTGCGGACGGAGTTCTGCCTCCATGTCGCACCGCACGAGGAGGCCCCCCTTCCCGAGCAGACCCTCGGCGGGCCGTCCGAGGACGACCTCGGCGGTCGGGGACTCGCCTCGCCGCTGACCTGGTGGGACGGACGCTATCCGCGCATCCCGTGGTCCAAGGCGTGCGCGGCACAGACAGGGATGCCCCTCGGTGACGCCGTGGCCTACCGCCTCGCGAAGGACGAGGTCGTCTGCGCCACCGTCCCGCCAGCCACGGCGCTGAAGGAACACCTCATCAACCTGGACGTCGTGTTCTCGTCGCCGGTCGACGAGAGCCGGGCGCGGCGGGCGGCGCTCGAGCTGCTTCCGCCCGACGCGTCGGCGACGGAGCCCACGCGGGGCACCAACCCGGACTGGTCGTACATGGATGGCGGCTGCCTGAACACCAACTTCCGTACGGCGACGATGAGAGAACTGATGGACGGCCTGGGGCAGGACCCGGAATCCTGGGCATCGGCCCTCTACTACTCCGACGGATCGACCGAGGACGGAGCCGTGGGTGACTACACCGGCAAGGTCAAGCAGATCTCGCTCTCCACAGGGGCCGACCAGCCCACTTCGTCGGGTGACTTGACCTGCTGACACTCACCCCGCCGTAATCCACTCGATATCGCCACCAGCGCCGCCTACCGTGGCGACATGGCTCACGGAAAGACCTCCTATGTCTGCTTGCCCTGCCGGGCCTCGTACAAGCAGCCCTACGACAGGGACAGGCAACGGATCTGCCCGCGCTGCGCGCAGCCGCTGATCCACGTGGGCTCCGCGTTCGCGGCCCCCCGCCGCCGGGACACCGCCGCTTGGCGGACGCTGTCCGTACTGCTGCACGCGGGCGTCCGCTTCCACAAGAGCTGCTGCGGCGGACCTGGATACCGCCCCCGCACCCTGCGGGAGGTCCGCGAGCGGATGGCGTACGCCCAGCGCTGTGGCGAGCCCTTCGCGAGGTCACTCGTACGGTACGCCGTGCCCTTCTCCCCGCCGCGGGGCCGAGACGGGCGGACGTAGAGGAGGGCGAGCTTGACCCCTCACGGAGGTCGGCCCTCCAGCCGGACCGGTCACGGAGGTCAGTCCTCCGGCCGGACCGGCAGGAGGACCGAGAAGGTCGGGCCTCTTCCCGGCGCTCCGGCTCGTACCGGCGGTAGCCGCGGTCGCGTCCACCCAGGCGACGGTCAGCACCCCGGCACGGTCGCGCAACCGCGGCGCGCTCTCGCTCAGTCCGCCGTCCCGGGCCGCCTCGCCCATGCTTCCGCGCCCCTCGGCAAGGCCGACGGCCGAACCCCGGCCACCGTCCGGCTTCGCCGCTCAGGCCGGACAGCCGGCCTGCGTGGTGGCCGTGCCCGAACGGATCATCAGACAGCCGGACCCCCCGATCTGCCCCACGGCGTAGCGAGAGCAGGGCCAGGTGCTTCCCACGGTTGGATTCGGGCCGCTGCTGGGGCCGACGAGAGTCGAGGGGGTGCGGACATCCGAAGGGTCTTGATCCGATCAGATCGGGTCAGTGGGACGTCGCCGACTGCTCAGTCCGCCGCATGGTCGTCGGGTCGGCCGCAGGCCCGCCGGTCCGGCCGCCCGATGCGTGACCACCGGCGCGCACGCCAGGGTCCGCTTGCTGCCGAAGGACCTGCCTTGTCAGGCGTGACAGCGGTATGGGTGAATTCCGCTTTCCCCTTTCCCCGGGTGTGGGCCGACAGTTGCGCGGTACCGGACATAAGTGTCGAGTTGCGTGATCTTCGGGAGGCGGTTGACGGCCCTAATCAGTCAATCTAAGCTGTGGATTCGAACGGGGGGCGGGTGAGGAAACCTCATGCCGCATGGACTGGGGGGCAGCATCTCGGTGATTGTCTTTCTCTGGTCCATTCTGCGGTCACTGACTCCGGGCATCGGCATTCCGGCGTGGCCGTCCTGGGTGCGTCCTGCTTCCTTAATCACGGGAAACCGGATCGATGCGCGGCCGCACAGCCTCCGGCTGGCCATGGCGCCACCTGTGTGAGCCCATTTCGCAACGAAAAGACGCAAGCGACCAACGGGGGGACGACGCGTGCGTTCGCACATGCTCGGCCGAATTGAGCTCGACCGTGAACTGGACCGTAAATTTCGCTGATTTCGGCGAGCGCTTATCGCTGACCATTCGGTGAACGGCTGGAGAACGGGGCACGGGGGAACAGTGATCGAGGATTCGCTTCCTGCTGACGTGATGTCCGCGGAGGCATTCGACGGCGACGTGGACTTTCATTTCTTCGCCGAGGAACGCGCGACCTGCGCCGATGCCGCATCAGGGCGCCGACGAGAAGTCTCGCCGGTGCGCATCTGTGGGCGCACCGCGCACGGTGACCTGGGTATTTCCCCCTTTCTCCCATCGCCCGGGCGGTACACAGCTCCGCGTCGGACGGCCGAAGCGGTCGGCAGTACGACGCACCGCCCCGGATGCCGTTCGGCCGCGGTGGCGCGGGCCCGACGGCTCCATTCCGCCGGATTCGACGCCCGTGACGGTGCACCCCTTCCCGCCGGACGTCCGACACCCCGGCTCGCGGGGCGCCGGACGAGCCGCGACGGGGCCGTTCCGACAGCCGTCGCTCTCCACCTGCCCGTGAACGAATCCCCGGCTCGCGCATCGCACACCCGGGCACCCTCGCGCGCCTCTCTTGGGACGGAAAACCGATGACCGCCTCGCCCACGTTCACCGAATCCTTCACCGTCACCGCCGACAACCCCCTGTTGCACGGGCACGTCGTGTACGGCCGCAGCCTGCTGCCCGGTGTCGGCTACGTGGACCTGGTGCTCCAGGTACTCGCCCGGCACGGACACCCGATGCCCGAGGTGGAGTTGCGCAACCTCACCATCCTCGCGCCGCTCGTCGCCGGCCCCGGTGAGGCCGTCCTGACCACCGTCGAGGGGCGTCCCGCGGCCGGCGGGGGGTGGCGCGTCGAGGTACGCAGCCGTCGCGCCCAGGACACCGACGACGTCCTCCACGCCGTCGTCACCGCGCACCACCGCGACCCCGTCGCCTTCACGGAGCGGCTCCCGCTACCCGTCCAAGGGGTGACCCGACGCACCACCATGGACGAGATCTACACCTGGTGTCGGGAGTACGAGCTCTTCCACTCAGGTCTGATGAAGCTCGGCGGCGCGGTCCACCACCGTCCCGGCGACTGGATCGCTGAGCTGGAACTCGCGCCTGAACACCAGTCCTCCACCGGCGCGTTCCTCTTCCACCCCGCCCTCTTCGAAGCCGGGCTCCTGGGCGGCGGTGTCGCCCTGGGCATGCTGCACGGGGACAACGACGGCCCGGGCCTCTACCTCCCGCTGATGTTCGACCGGTTCCGTGCGGCCGGGTCGCTCGGCGGCCGTTGCTACGTGCGGGTGCCCGCCGACTCCGTTCGCCGCGACGACGAACTCATACGTCTGGTGGTGGAGTTCTACGACGAGGGCGGCCAGAAGGTTGCCGAAGTGGGGCAGTTCGTCGCCAAACGCATAAGGGCCGTGGGCGCGCTCGACGTCCGCGGCGGCGCTCCCGCCGCGTCGTCCGCGGTGCTGCCCTCGGCTGTCGTTCCGGTGGTGGATTCCCTGGTCGTTTCGGCTGTGCTGCGGGAGCTGGTGGGTTCTCGGCTGGGTATGTCTGCGGATGTGGTGGATGAGGGTCTGGGTTATTACGAGTTGGGTTTGGGGTCGGCGGATCTGCTGGCTCTGGTGGGGGAGTTGGAGGGGCGGCTGTCGGTGGAGCTGTCGCCGACGGTGATGTTCGAGTATCGGACGATCGCGGAGCTCGCGGCGTGGCTGGAGCCTCAGCTGCCTGCCGGTGCCGTCGCGCCGGCACCGGCCGTGCCCACGCAGGCTCCCGCCGCGTCGTCCGCGGTGCTGCCTTCCGCTGTCGTTCCGGTGGTGGATTCCCTGGTCGTTTCGGCTGTGCTGCGGGAGCTGGTGGGTTCTCGGCTGGGTATGTCTGCGGATGTGGTGGATGAGGGTCTGGGTTATTACGAGTTGGGTTTGGGGTCGGCGGATCTGCTGGCTCTGGTGGGGGAGTTGGAGGGGCGGCTGTCGGTGGAGCTGTCGCCGACGGTGATGTTCGAGTATCGGACGATCGCGGAGCTCGCGGCGTGGCTGGAGCCTCAGCTGCCTGCCGGTGCCGTCGCGCCGGCACCGGTCGTGCCCACGCAGGCTCCCGCCGAGGCTCGGGTCGAGAACGCCCCGGCTCCGCCCGCCCCGGACACTCCCGACGCCCTCTCCCTCGTACGCACCGCTCTCACCGAAGACGTGGCGGCCCTGCTCGGCGTGGAGCCCGCCGACGTGCACCCCGACGCCGAACTCAGCGAGTTCGGACTGGACCTGGGTGGGCGCGCGCGGCTCGCCGGGCGGGTGAACGAGCGGTACGGGCTGGCCCTGACCCCGGGCGTGTTCGGCGAGCACCGCACGCTGCAGGCCATGGCGTCCCACCTCGTCGGCGCCCACGGCGTCCGGAACACGCCCGCTGCCCAGGACGACTCGCCCGGCGTGCCCGCCCCGCAGGCCCACCCGCTGCTCGGGCGGACCGTGCCCGGCGGCCCGGCGAACGAGACGACGTACGAGACCCGCTTCGACGGTTCGGAGCCCTGTCTGCGTGATCATCAGGTCCGCGGCGGCCTGGTGCTGCCGGGGGTCGCGCACCTGGAGATGGCGCGCGTGGCGGTCGCCCGGGCGCTGGGCCGGGAGGATGCCGCCGCGGTCAGGCTGACCGACGTGGTGTGGCTCCGTGCCGCGGTGTACGGCCCCGACGGGCTGACGCTGCGCGTGCGCGTGCGTACCGGCGGGGAGGGCTGCGCGTACGACATCCTCGCCGTCGGCGCCGACGGCGTCACCACCCTGTGCGGCCAGGGACGGGCGAGCCTCGCCGAGAACTCCACCCGGCGCACCCTGTCCCTCTCCGAACTGCGGGCCGCATGCGCCGGGTCGACGTACACCGGTGAGCACGTCTACGGCCTCTACGGCAGCCTCGGCCTGGAGTACGGCCCGTCGCAGCGGTCGCTGACCGAGCTGCGCACCGGCAGGGACGCGGAGGGCCGCCGCCAGGTCCTGGCCGAGCTGCGCCTGCCGGAGGCGGCCGAACCCCTGCCCGGCGGCCTGCTGCACCCGAGCATCCTCGACGGCGCCCTTCAGAGCACCATCGGACTGTGGCTGGACGACGGCGGCTCGGCGACCCTCGCCCTGCCGTTCGCCCTCACCCGCGCCGAGGCCCTCGCCGCCTCGCCCGCCCGGGCGTACGCGTGGATCCGGCATCAGCCGGGGAGCGGCACCGACCGGGCCTCGGCCCGGCTGGACGTCACCGTGACGGACGAACAGGGCCGCGTGTGCGCGGAACTCACCGGCCTGTCCAGCCGCCCGCTGCCCGCCGTCGAGAGACCGGCCGAACCGGAAGCCGTGCGCTCCGGCGACGTCGCGGTCATCGGCGTGAGCGGCCGCTACCCCGATGCGGACACCCTTGAGGAGTTCTGGCAGAACCTGCGTGCGGGACGCGACTGCGTGCGCGAGGTTCCCACCGGCCGCTGGGACCACGGCCGGTACGCCGAGGCCGGCGCCGGCGGCTGGGGCGGATTCCTCAACGACATCGACCGGTTCGATCCGCTGTTCTTCCACATATCGCTGCTGGAGGCCGACTACCTGGACCCGCAGGAGCGGCTGTTCCTGCAATGCGCCCACCACACCCTGGAGGACGCCGGATACACACCCGACCGGCTCTCGCGCGGCGCGAAGGTGGGCGTGTTCGTCGGCGTGATGTACCAGGAGTACCAGCTCCTGGGCGCCCAGGCGCAGGAGCGCGGCAGGCCCGACGCCCTGTGGGGCAGCGCGTCCACGGTCGCCAACCGGGTGTCGTACTTCTACGACTTCCACGGCCCGAGCATGGCCGTGGACACCATGTGCTCCTCCTCCCTGACCGCCCTCCACCTGGCCTGCGAGGCCATCCGCAGCGGTCAGTGCGACACCGCCCTCGCGGGCGGCGTCAACCTCACCCCGCACCCCAACAAGCACCTCGTACTCGGGCAGCGCAAGTTCCTCTCCAGCGACGGCCGGTGCCGGAGCTTCGGCGAGGGCGGCGACGGCTACGTACCCGGTGAGGGCGTCGGCGCCGTCCTCCTGAAACCGCTGGAGCGCGCCATCGCCGACGGCGACCAGATCCACGCGGTGATCAAGGGCACCGCCGTCAACCACGGCGGACGCACTTCCGGGTACTCGGTGCCCACCCCGGTCGCCCAGGGCAAGGTCATCGCCGAGGCACTCACCGTCGCCGGCGTCGACCCGCGCGCCCTGAGCTACCTGGAGGCCCACGGCACCGGTACCTCCCTGGGTGACCCGATCGAAGTCAGCGGCCTGGAAAAGGCCTTCGGCCTCGCGGGCGGCGCACCCGAGCGGCTCGCCATCGGCTCCGTGAAGTCCAACATCGGGCATCTGGAGTCCGCTGCCGGCATCGCCGCCCTCACCAAGGTGCTGCTCCAGATGCGTCACGGCGAACTCGTGCCGAGCCTGCACTCCGCGAGCCTCAACCCGCACATCGACTTCGAGCGCACCCCGCTGAGTGTCCAGCGGACCCTGGAACCGTGGCGGCGCCCCGTGCTGGAGGGGCGCACGCTGCCTCGGACGGCCGGAGTGTCCAGCTTCGGCGGCGGCGGCTCCAACGCCCACGTCGTCGTCACCGAGTACCAGCCGCCGGCCCTCCCGGCCGAGGCCCCGGCCGACGGCCGCCCCGCGTTGCTCGTGCTCTCCGCGAAGAGCGAGGCCCAACTCGTCGAACAGGCCCGCCGTCTGCACGCCAGGCTCGGCGAGGCGGCCGACGCCGACCTGCCCGCGATCGCCTGGACCCTGCAGACCGGACGCATGGCTCTCGAGGAACGCCTCGCCTTCGCCGTCGGCAGCCTCGCCGAGGCCCGCGAGCGGCTGGCGTCCTTCGCCACCGCCACCGCCACCGCCCCCGCCCCGGCAGGCCCCTGGCACCGGGGGACCGCCCGGCCGGACCGTCCCGCCGACGCCACGGCGACGCACGCCGCCCTGAACGCCTGGACACGGCAGGGTTCGTACGAGGACCTGCTGGCCCGGTGGGCCGACGGAGCCGAGGTGCGCTGGGAGGACACCTGGCCCGCCGACACCCCCGTACGCCGCATCAGCCTGCCCGGCTACCCCTTCGCCCGCGAACGCTGCTGGTTCGACCTCGACACGCAGGGCGCACCACACCGGCCCGCACCACCCACCGGCTCCCCGGCCACCGACGGCACCGACGTGGTGCTCCTGCGACCCGGGTGGACCGAGCAGCAGACCACGGCCGGCTCCGCGGGCGACTTCCCGGAACGGCACGTCCTGGTCCTCGGCCTCACCGCCGACGGAGACGGCGACACCCTGCGGGCCGCCCTGCCCGCCGGGACCGAGTGCACCGTCCTCGAACTCACCGACGGCCCCTTGGACCGGCAGTACACCGACGCCGTGCGGCAGGTGTTCACGTCGGCCCGGCGGCTGCTGGAGCAGGGCGTGCGCCGGCCCACCCTCCTCCAGGTGGCCGCCGTCGGCGACAGCGACCGGCTGGCGTGTTTCCAGGGCCTGGCCGCGCTGCTGCGCACGGTCCACCTGGAGAACCCCAAGCTGCACACCCAGTACCTGGAGTGCCTGGACGGCGCCTCGCCCGCCACCGTCGCGGCGCGCCTCGTGTCCGAGGCCACCACCGTCCCGGAGCCCGAGGTACGCCACCACCGCGACGGCCACCGCCAGGTCCGCCGCCTCACCGAGGTCACCGGTGCCCGCCCGGCCGCCGCGCCCTGGCGCAATGACGGCGTCTACCTGATCACCGGAGGCATGGGCGGACTCGGTCTGCACGTCGCGCGGGACATAGCCACCTCGGGCGCGCACGCCGCGGTGGTCCTCACCGGGCGCTCCCCGCTGACCGACGAGCGGCGCGCCGCACTGGACGCCCTGCGCAGCGCGGGCCTGACCGTCCGCTACGAGACCGTCGACGTGGCCGACCGGGACGCGGTCGGCGCCCTGGTGGCGCGGGTGACCGCGGACCACGGCCCGCTGACCGGCGTGCTGCACGCCGCCGGAGTCATCGAGGACAACTTCGTGGTCCGCAAGAGCTCCGGGGAGCTCGACCGGGTCCTCGCTCCCAAGGTCTCCGGTCTGGTCAACCTGGACGAGCTCACCCGGGAGCAGCCACTGGAGTGGTTCCTCTGCTTCTCGTCCCTGGCCGGTGCCTTCGGCAATCCGGGCCAGAGCGACTACGCCGCCGCCAACGCCTTCATGGACGCCTACGCCGGACAGCGCGACCGACTCGTGAGCGAAGGGCGGCGCAACGGCCGCACCGTGTCCGTCAACTGGCCGCTGTGGGACGACGGCGGCATGGGCGCCGAGGGCCCCGTCCGCGAGCAGCTGGGCACGCTGGGCCTCGCCCCCCTCGACACGGAACGTGGTCTGGCCGCCCTGTACCAGGCCCTGGACGGAGCCGCGGGCGGTGTCACGGAGGGCAGACTGCTCGTGGTGGCGGGCGACCGTGAGGCGCTGCTGACCCGGCTGACGGAGCACACCGGGGAGCAGGCGTCGCCGGCCGCGTCGCCGCGGACCGCAGCGGTCCACGCACCGGAAGCCCTGGCAACCGGCACGGTCGCGGGCAGCGGATCCGGACGGTCCGTCGTGGACCGTGCCGTGACCCACCTCCGGCGCGTGCTGGCCTCCGCCCTCAAACTCGGGCCCGAGCGCCTCGACCCCGACACCCCGCTGGAGCGGTACGGCATGGACTCGGTGCTCGCCGTGACCATGGTCGAGCCGCTGGAGGACACCTTCGGGCCGCTGTCGCGCACGCTGCTCTTCGAGGTGCGGACGGTGCGCGGGCTGGCCCAGTACCTCGCGGACGAGAACGCGCAAGCGCTGCGCGCACTTGTCGGCGAGACGGCGCCCGAGGCTCCTCGGCCGCAGACCACCGCACCCGGGACGGCCCGGCGGGACGCCACCGCCCCCGCCCCGGTCCCGCCCCCGGCGGGCCAGGACATCGCCGTCATCGGGATCGGCGGACGCTACCCGCAGGCCGATGACGTGGACGCGTTCTGGGCGGCGCTGCGCGAGGGCCGGGACTGCGTCACCGAGGTCCCCGCCGACCGGTGGAAGACCGACGGAGACGCCCGGTACGGCGCCTTCCTCGACGGCATCGACCGCTTCGACCCGCTCCACTTCGGTATCTCGCCCCGCGAGGCCGCCGCGATGGACCCGCAGCAGCGGATGTTCCTCGAGACCGTGTGGCACCTGCTCGAACAGGGCGGCATCACCCAGGAGGTGATCGAGCGCCGCTACGACCGACGCGTCGGCGTGTACGTCGGAGCCGCGTACCAGATGTACCGGGCGGACGCCTCCGAACCGGTGCTCGCGGCGCTCACCTCGGCGGCCTCCTACAACCTCATAGCCAACCGCGTGTCGCACTTCTTCGGCCTCGAAGGACCGAGCCTCGCCGTGGACAGCATGTGCACCTCCTCGGCGATGGCCGTCCACCTCGCCTGCGCCGACCTGCTGCGCGGCGAGTGCGAGCTGGCCGTCGCGGGAGGGGTCAACCTGACCGTGCACGAGGACAAGTACGTCGCGCTCTCGGAGATGCAGCTGCTCGGTAGCCACCCGGGCGCGCGCAGCTTCCGTGACGGGGACGGTTACCTGCCGGCCGAGGCGGTCGGCGCCGTGCTGCTCAAGCCGCTGGACGCGGCGCTGCGCGACGGCGACACCGTCCTCGCGGTCCTCAAGAGCACGTCCTCGCTGCACGGAGGCCGCTCCAACGGCTTCATGACGCCCAGCCACCGCACCCAGGTCGCGGCCATGCGCAGGGCGCTGGAGCGGGCCGGTGCCGAACCCGGCTCCATCAGCTACGTCGAGTCCGCCGCCAACGGCACCGCGTTCTCCGACGAGGTCGAACTGAGCGCCCTGCGCGAGGTGTTCGCCGACGCGACCACCCCGGTGCGGGTCGGCGCCGTGAAGTCGAACCTCGGCCATCCCGAGGCGGCCTCCGGCATCGCCCAGCTCACCAAGGTCGTCCTGCAGCTCCAGCACGGCCGGATCGCACCGCTCGTCGATGTCGGAACCGCCAACCCCCGCCTGGACCTGGCCGGTTCGCCGCTCGAACTGTGCGACCGGCTGACCGACTGGGAGCCACACGACGGAACGGACACCGCCGGCGCGCCCCGGCCCCGCCGTGCCCTCATCAACTGCGTGGCGGCGGGCGGCAGCCACGTCAGCATCGTCGTGGAGGAACCGCCGGCCGCTGCCGAGGTCCGGACCGCGACCCCGGACACCGCGCCGCAGATCGTCGTGCTCTCCGCCCGGAGCGAGGAACGCCTGTCCGCGGCGGTACTGCGACTGCTCGACCACCTGACGGACCTGCCCGACGAGGACGGCACCGACTCCACCGTGGGCCTCGCGGACATCGCGTACACCACGCAGCTGGGCCGCGAGCCGCTGACCGAGCGGCTGGCCGTGGTCGCCGCCGACCGCGCCGAACTGGCACAGGCGCTCGCCGGACACATGGCCGGCACCCCCACGACCGTGCCCGTCTACCGGGGCAACACCGACGACGACCCCGGGCCCTGGGCCTCCGCCCTGTCCGGCACCCGGGGCGAGGACTTCCTCGCCGGGCTCGCCGAGGACCGGTCCCTGGAGGAACTGGCCGCCCTGTGGGTGTGCGGTGTCCGGGTGCCGTGGAACGCGCTGCACACGGGTCGGCGCCGGATGGTGCCCCTGCCTGCCACGGCGTTCCGGGCGGGCAGCCACTGGGTCGGACGTGACCCGCAGGCGGCCGCACCGGAAACGAGGGCACAGGAGCCCGTGCCGACCGTCGGCGCTGTCACCGACGCCGAGCAGACCGTGGGTCAGGCCTGGGCCGACGTCCTTCAGGTCGACCCGGCCACGCTTACCGCACGGACCGACTTCTTCTCGGTCGGCGGCAACTCGCTGCTGGCCACGCGGTTGATCAACCTCCTCAAGGAGCGGGCGGGGGTCGAGCTGCCGGTCGAAGCGGTCTTCGCCGCACCGCGCCTTTCCGACATGGCCCGAGAACTGCGGGAACGGCTCCTCGTGGCCGGGGACACGAGCACGGCCGAGCTGGATCTGATCCTCGAAGGCATCACCCTCGTCGAGCACATGAGCGACGAGGAACTGGACGCACTGGACACCGAGAACTGAGGCAGGGGGACGACGATGGGCACCACCAGTCAGGACACCGGCCTTGAACTCATCCGGAAGATCCGCTCCCTGCCGGAGAAGCGGCAGCGCGCACTGATCGCGCTGCTGCGCAAGCAGGGCGTCGACCTCTCCGCGCTCGAGACCATCCCCCGGCTGCCCCGGACCGACGGCACGCCCGTGCCGCTGTCCTTCACCCAGCAGCGGCTCTGGTTCCTCGCCCAGCTGGACGGCACCAGCGCTGCCTACAACATCCCGATGGCGATGCGCCTGCGCGGCACCCTCGACCGCCCCGCGCTGCTGCGCGCCCTGGCGGCGATCGTCCGGCGACACGAGGTGCTGCGCACCCGGTTCGCCGACGACAGCGGGGTACCCCGTCAGGTCATCGGTGACGGCAG
The DNA here is from genome assembly GCF_040630715.1 of Streptomyces sp. NPDC005752. NCBI lineage: Bacteria > Bacillati > Actinomycetota > Actinomycetes > Kitasatosporales > Streptomycetaceae > Streptomyces > Streptomyces sp. NPDC005752. Next base: position 115,788 of record NZ_JBEXYB010000008.1, read on the forward strand.
CGACTTCACGGTCGCCGAGGAGGAACTGACCGACCCGGAGCGGCTCGCCGCGATCTGTCGCGACGAGGCCGCGGCCCCGTTCGACCTGGAGCGCGGGCCGCTGATCCGGGTCAGGCTGCTGCGGCAGTCGGACCGGGAGCACCACCTCCTCGTCACCACGCACCACAGCGTGTCCGACGGCTGGTCGGTCGGCGTGTTCTTCCGCGACCTGGTCGCCCTGTACGAGGCGTTCCGCGCGGGCCGCCCCGATCCGCTCGAGCCGCTGCCCGTGCAGTACGCGGACTACGCGCACTGGCAGCGTGAGCGGCTCGCCGGCGACCTGCAGGACCGGCAGACGGCGTACTGGAAGCGTCAGCTGGCCGGGGTCGACCCACGGCTGACGCTGCCCGCCGACCGGGAACGCCCGCGCGTGAAGACCTACACGGGGGCCCGTGAGAACTTCACCTGCCCGGCGGAGCTGCTGAGCCCCCTGCGTGACGTGGCCAAGGTCCATGAAGCCACGCTCTACATGACCCTGCTGGCCGCCTACACCGTCGTCCTCAACCGCTACACCCGCCGGACGGACATCGCCGTCGGCACGGTCGTCGCCAACCGCGGTCGACGCGAGGTCGAGGACCTCGTCGGCTTCTTCGCCAACACCCTGGTGATGCGCGCGGATCTCGCCGGCGACCCGGACTTCCGCGATCTGCTGGCCCAGGTGAAGAAGACCGCACTGGAGGCCTACGACCATCAGGAAGTCCCCTTCGAGGCCGTCGTGGAGGCCCTGGACACCGAGCGCAGCCTCGCCCATTCGCCCGTCTTCCAGACGTTGTTCGTCCTCCAGGAGGCGCAGACCCGACGTGACGTCACCCTCGGCGGTGTCGAGGTCTCCCCGGTCGACTTCGATCTCAGCTTCACCAAGTTCGACCTGACGCTCGACCTGCGCGAAACCCCCGACGGCCTGGTCGGCACCGTCGAGTACAACCCCGACCTGTACGACCGCGAGACCATCCGGCGCTTCATCGGTCACTACACCCGGCTGCTCGCCGCCGTCGCCGACGATCCGGCGCTGCCCGTGTCCCGGCTCGCCATGATCGACGCCGAGGAGCGTCGCCAGGTGGTCGAGGTGTTCAACGACACCGAGCGGCCCTTCACCGACGACCGGTGCCTGCACGAACTCTTCGAGGAGCGGGTGGCCCGCCACCCCGAGCGCACCGCCCTGGTCACCACCGACCGCTCGTGGACGTACGCCGAACTCGACGCCTGGGCCGACCGGATCGCCCGCGGACTGCGCCGGCACGGTGCCGGGCCCGACACGCTGGTCGGTCTGCACGCCGAGCGCTCCGTCGAGATGGTCGCGGGCATCCTGGGCGCCCTGAAGGCCGGCGGCGCCTACATGCCGATCGAGCCGACCTACCCGGCGGCCCGCCGCGCCGACCTCGTCGACCACTCCGGGGTCGCCGTGGTCCTCACCCAGCCACACCTGGACGCCGAACCACTGCACGACGTCGAGCACCTGCTGGTCCTGCACCCGGACGGCACCCTGCGCGACCGGTCCGGCGCGGACGTACTCCAGCCCCTGGACGCGGACGTCGCCACGGCCGTGAGCGGCGTACACGCAGGGCACCTGGCATACGTGATCCACACCTCCGGTTCCACGGGCCGCCCCAAGGGCGTGATGATCGAGCACCGGGCCGCGGTGAACCGCATCGAGTGGATGCAGAACGAGTACCCGCTCACCGAGGACGACGTCGTCCTGCAGAAGACCCCCTACAGCTTCGACGTGTCCGTCTGGGAGTTCTTCTGGCCGCTGCTCTCCGGCGCCCGCCTCGCGATCGCCGCGCCCGGCGGTCACCGCGACCCGGCCTACCTGACCTCCGCCGTCCGCGCGTTCGGAGTGACCACCCTGCACTTCGTGCCGTCCATGCTGCGCAGCATCGTCGAGGGGCCGGGCTGGGCGCGGTGCACGACCGTACGGCAGGTGTTCTGCAGCGGCGAGGCGCTTCCCCCGGACCTCTGCGCGCGCCACTACGAACTGCACACCGCGCCGCTGCACAACCTGTACGGACCCACCGAGGCGGCCGTCGACGTCAGCCACTGGACCGTCCCCGCCGATGACACGCTTCGCAGCGTCCCCATCGGGCGGCCGATCCAGAACATCCAGCTGCACGTGCTCGACGAGGCCCACGCGCCGCAGGGCGTCGGCTGCGTCGGCGAGCTGTTCATCGCCGGTGCGGGGCTCGCACGCGGCTACCTGCACCAGCCCGAGCTGACCCGCGAACGGTTCGTGCCCAACCCGTTCGACGCCTCCCCCGACGCCCGCATGTACCGCACCGGCGACCTGGTGCGCCGACTGCCCGACGGCGGCCTGGAGTTCCTCGGCCGTGTCGACGACCAGGTCAAGGTGCGCGGATTCCGCATCGAGCCGGGCGAGATCGAGCACCGGCTCACGGAGCACCCCTCCGTCCGCTCCTCGGCCGTCCTGGTCCGCGAGGACCGGCCCGGCAGCCCCCGCCTGGTCGCCTACGTGGTATCCGAACCCGGACAGGTCCTCTCCGACCACCGCGGCGACCTGGTCCGGCACCTCGAGGGCGCCCTGCCCGAGTACATGGTGCCGAGCGCGTACGTCGAACTCGCGGCCCTGCCGGTGACCGCTCACGGCAAACTCGACCGCCGAGCCCTGCCCGCCCCCGGCATCGACGCCTTCGCCCAGCGCACCTTCGTCGCACCCGTCACCGACACCGAACGGCACCTGGCCGGCATCTGCGCCGACCTGCTCGGCTTCGACGCCGACCGGATCAGCGCCGAGGACAACTTCTTCGCCCTCGGCGGCCACTCCCTGATGATCACCGTGCTGGTGGCCCGGCTGCAGGACAGCGGCCTGCACGTCACCGTCCAGGACGTCTTCACCGCGCCCACGCTGGCCGATCTGGCGACGCGCATCGACGCGACCGGGGCGGCGCCCGCGCACACCGTTCCGGCCGGCCTGATCCCGGAGGGCTGTGAGCGCCTCACCCCCGACCTGCTTCCGCTGATCGACCTGACACAGGAGCAGATCGACACCGTCGTGGCCGCCGTGCCCGGCGGGGCCGCCGGCATCCAGGACGTCTACCCCCTGCTGCCCACGCAGGAGGGCATCCTCTTCCACCATCTGATGGACCCGGACAACGACCCGTATCTCGTCTCCACCCTCTACCGGGCCGACGACGAGCAGGCGTGTGCCCGGTTCGTCGACGCGCTGCAGCGCATCGTCGACCGTCACGACGTGCTGCGCACCGCCGTTCTCACCGCCGGCCTGCCCGAACCGGTCCAGGTCGTGCACCGGGCCGCGAGGCTCCCCGTGGAACGGACCGTGCTCGCCGACGGCCGGGACCCCGAGGAGCAGGCGAGGGAACTGCTCGCACGACAGGAACGCATGCACCTCGACAGTGCGCCGCTGCTGCGCCTGGTCGTCGCCGAGGAGCCGCAGTCGCAGCGGCGCCACCTGCTCCTGACCGCCCACCACCTCATCGAGGACGCCACCTCCCTGCGCCTGATCCTGCAGGAGCTGGCCGCACACATGGCGGGCCGCGTCGATCTGCTGCCCGCCCCGGCGCCCTACCGCGACTTCGTCTCCCACACCCTGGCCAGGAACACTGCGGACGACACGACGGCGTACTTCCGGGCAGTCCTCGGGGACGTCACGGAACCCACGGCGCCGTTCGGCCTCGTCGACGTGCACGGCAACGGCCGGCGGGTCGGCCGACTGCGCCGAACGCTGCCCGAGCCCCTCGCACGCGACCTGCGCGCCCAGGCCCGGCGTCTGCAGGTGAGTCCGGCCTGTCTCTTCCACGCGGCGTGGGCCTGCTTCGTCGCTGCCACCAGCGGGCGCGACGACGTGGTGTTCGGCGCCGTGATGTCCGGGCGCCTGCAGGGCGTGCCCGGGGTGGAGCGCATGCTCGGCAACTTCATCAACACGCTTCCGCTGCGCACCCGGCTCGCCGACCGCACCGTGCGTGACCTGATCGCGGACGTCGACACCGGACTGCGCGAGCTGATCGCACGGGAGCAGAGCCCCCTGAGCCTGGTCCAGCGGTGCAGCGGCCTGGACGGCGACGCCCCGCTGTTCAGCGCCGTGGTCAACTTCCGTCACTTCGAGGCGGAACACGACGAGTCGCTGCCGCGCATCGACGACCACGGGGTGCGCTTTCTCGCGGCCGTGGACGCCATCAACTACCCCGTGACGGTGTCGCTCGACGACTTCGGCACCGAACTCTCGCTGGACGTCCAGGTCGAGGAGACGGTCACCTGCGAGGCGGTGGCCGACTGCCTCGAAACGGCGTTGACCAGCCTTCTCGATGCCCTGGCGACCGACGACGGGGCCGGAACCGCCGCACTGGACGTCAACGTACTGCCGGCGAGCGACCGGCAGCGCCTGACCGAGTGGAACGACACCGCGACGCCCCTCCCGCACGAGACACTGCCCGCCGCGTTCGAGGCGCAGGTGGCGCGTACCCCGGACCGCACCGCGCTGGTCCACGAGGGCCGCACCCTCTCGTACGCGGAACTGAACGCCCGTGCCAACCGGCTCGCACACTGGCTGATCGAGCGGGGCGCCGGGCCCGGGCAGCGGGTCGCGATCCGGATGCCGCGCTCGTTCGACCTGGTGGTCGCCGTCAACGCCGTGGTGAAGACCGGAGCGGCGTACCTCCCCCTGGAGACCGACCTCCCGGACGAGCGCGTGGAGCAGGTGCTCGCCGACAGTGTGCCGCTGCTCGTCCTGGAGGAACTGCCGGACACCTCCGGCGGCCGGGACGACGACCCCCGCGTCGAGGTGGGCAGGGACGACGCCGCGTACGTGCTCTACACCTCGGGTTCCACGGGCAGGCCGAAGGGCGTGGTGATCCCGCATCGTGCGGGCCTGAACTGGACAGCGTGGAAGCAGAGCCACTACGGCATGAGCGGCGACGACCGGATGCTGCTGAAGACGTCGGTGGGCTTCGACGTCTCGGTGCCCGAACTGTTCTGGCCGCTCCAGGTGGGCGCGGCCGTGGTGATCGCCCGTCCCGACGGGCAGAAGGACCCGGAGTACCTCGCACGGCTGATCCGCGAGGAGCGGGTCACCGACCTCCACTTCGTCCCGTCCATGCTGGCCGAGTTCCTGTCGGAACCGACCGCGCAACTGTGCACCGGTCTGCGCCGCGTCGAGACCGCGGGCGAGGCGCTCCCGGTCGAGCTCGCCGAACGGTTCGCACGCGTGCTGCCGGACACCGAACTGCACAACCTGTACGGGCCCACCGAGGGTGGTCCCATCACCGCCTGCCGCTACCGCGCCGAGTCCGGAGCGAGGGCCGTGCCCATCGGTCCTCCGGTGTGGAACACCCGGGTGTACGTACTGGACGAGGCGCTGCGACAGGTGCCGCTCGGAGTGCCGGGGGAGCTGTACGCCTCCGGCGACGGCATGGCCTGCGGCTATCTGAACCGGCCGGATCTGACCGCCGAGCGGTTCGTGGCCAGTCCGTTCGACTCCGGAACACGCATGTACCGCACCGGAGACCTGGTGAGATGGCGTGCGGAGGGCACCCTCGACTACCTCGGCCGCGTCGACGACCAGGTCAAGGTGCGCGGCTTCCGCGTGGAACCCGGCGAAGTCGCGAACGTCCTGCTCAAGCATCCTTCGGTACACCGTGCCGTGGTCGTCCCGCAGGGGAGCGGCGCCGCCCGCACGCTCGCCGCCTACGTGAGCCCGACCATCCAGTGGCTGCACACCGCTGACCAGGAGGAGAACGCGGCGCACCTCGAACACCGGCGGCAGCACTCCGACGACCGGTCCGCGTCCGGCGACGCGTCGACCCGCCGGGAAGCCGCCGAGGCCGCGGCCCGGCACCTCGAGCGCATACGCCCCGAGCGGGTATTGGAGATCGGCTGCGGCGGGGGAGAGCTGCTCCTGCGCTACGCCGAGGACTGCGCTTCCGTGCACGCGCTCGACCCGTCCTCCGCGGCTCTCGAAGCGGCGCGCCGCGACGTGGCGCGCCGAGGATGGTCGCACGTCACCCTGACCCAGGGAGACGCGCTGTCCGTCGCGGAGCTCCTGCCCGGCGGGGAGTTCGACACGATCGTGCTCAACTCGGTGGTGCGGCACTTCCCGAACGAGGAGTACCTGGAGAAGGCGCTCGCCGTCCTGGTCCCGCTCCTGGCGGACGGCGGCAGCATCCTCGTCGGCGATGTCCGGAACCTGGATCTCTTCACCGCCCAGCTCTGCGAGGCCGAGTGGGACCGCGCGGAGGCCGGCACCACCGTCGACGAGCTTGCCGGTCACGTGCGGCGAAGCCGGCGCGAGGAGCGGGAACTGCTCGTCAGCCCGACGTACTTCGCGCGGCTGCCGGAGCGTTTCACGGAGCTGGGAGCGGTCGACATCGTCATCGGGCGCGAGGGAGAGCGCGAGCGACCCGCCTACCGCTACGACGTGATCCTGCGGAAGGACGTCGCATCCGCGGCCTCCCTGCCATGGCTGGAAGCCGCCTCCCCTTCGGAGCTGCGCGCCCTCCTGGACGGCGGCGAAGTCCCCGACCGGTTCGGGGTGAGCGGCTTGACCAACCCCCGCGTCACCGACGCCGTACGCCTCGGCGCCGAGCTCGGGCGAAGGCCGCATCCCCGAGCGGCCGAGCCGCTCGCGCCCCGATCGCGGACCGCGGACGAGGTCGCGGAGCTCGAAGCCGTTCTCCGGCACGCCGAGGGGCTGGGCTTCCAGGTGGCGGCCACCTGGGCGCAGGACCGGCTCGACGGCCTCGACCTGGTGCTCGGCCGAGGTGAACTGCCCCGCGTGAGGGCACGTGAGCCCTACCGGGCACCCGCCGCGACCAATCATCCACAACTCGGCGAGAGAGGGCAGTCGCTGGCACGCGCCCTCAGGGAGCACCTCTCCGCGCGGCTGCCGCACTACATGGTGCCCGGCGTGTTCGTGATCCTCGACGAGCTGCCGGTCACACGGAACGGCAAGGTCGACAAACGGGACCTGCCGGACCCGGACGAGGCCGACCTGACCAAGGAGCGGTACGTCGCCCCGCGGACCGAGGCACAGCGCGTGCTGTGCCGCATCGTCGCCGACGTCCTCGGTCTCACCCAGGTCGGAATCCAGGACAACTTCTTCGATCTCGGCGGACACTCCTTGCTCGCGACCCGCCTCACCCTGCGGATCAGGAAGGAGACCGGCGCCGAACTGCCACTGCAGCTGATCTTCAGCGGGGCCAGCATCGAAGAGATGTCCGCCGTCCTGGAACAGCCGGCGGAGCGGGAAAACGCACCGTCGGACCCGGCCGACCGGGCAGGGGACGGGGAGCGGGGGCCGGCACCCATCTCGCTCCAACAACGCGACCTGTGGTTCCTCGACCGGCCCGCACACCTGGGAACGGCGCACGACAACGTCCAGCTGGCCTTCCGGATCAACGGCTCCCTGGATCGCGAGGCCTACGCTCGCGCCGTGGGAGAACTGGTGGAACGGCACGAGATCCTGCGTACGAGCTATGCCCGGCAGGACGGCACCGTGACCCAGAGCGTCCATCCCGCCGACGGCTTTGCGGTACGGCCGGCGGTCGTCGAGGCCGAGGCGGTCACGGAGTGGCTGCGTGCCGAACGGCTGCGCCCCTTCGCGCCGGAGGACCCGTACGCGATCCGCGCACACCTGCTCACCGTGTCCGACGACCAGCACATCGGGCTGCTGACCCGGCCATGGGGCGTCTTCGACGGCTGGTCCGTGAACGTCGTGCTGGCCGAGCTGCTCGAGCTGTACCGTGCGCTCGTCCTGGGCAAGGCGCCGGGACTGCCCGAACTTCCGCTGTCGTACGCCGGGTTCGCCCGCTGGCAGTCGCACACGACCGACGCCTCGGAACTCTCCCGCCAGGAGAGTTACTGGAGGCGGCAACTGGCCGGGCTGCCGGCGTGTATGCCGCTGCGCACCGACTACGAGCGATGCCCGGTCAAGACGTATCAGGGCTCGTCGGTGGATCTTCAGATCTCCGCCGAACTGCTGGAAGAACTGCGCCGGTTGAGCCGGGAGCAGGGGGCCACGCTCTACATGACCCTGCTGTCGGCGTTCGCCGTGCTGCTGGGCGGTCACGTGGACGGCAGCGAACTGGCCGTCGGTACCGCGGTGTCGAACCGTCCGCGGAGCGAACTGGAGCGCGTAGTCGGCTATTTCGTCAATCTGCTGACGATCCGTATCGATGTGCCCGCCGACCGGTCCTTTCCCGACCTTTTGGCGCGGACTCGACGCGTCACCACCGAGGCGCACGAACACAAGGACCTGCCCTTCCCCGATCTGGCCCGATCCCTGGTGCCCACCCCGGAGCCGGGCTGCTCCCCGCTGTTCCAGGTGATGTTCAACCTGCTGCCCGCCGCCGCGCCCGGTGGTGCCGGCGCCGACGGGACAGACCTCGAGGTGCTGCCCATCCGTACCGCGACGACCACCACCAGGTACGACCTCAACCTCGTCGTGGAGGAGGCCGCGTCGGGGCTGAGGGGCTACCTGGAGTACAGCGCCGACCTCTTCTCCGCGCGGACCGCCGGGCGTATGGCACGCGCCTACGAGCGGTTGCTCGCCGGGATCGTGGCGTCCCCGCGATCGGACGTGGCCCACCTGCGCGCCGCCGCGGAGGCGACGCCGGACTCACCGAGGACGCCCTGATGACCAACCCCTTCGACAGACCGGACACCGACTACCTCGCCCTCGTCGACGACCGGCGGCAGCACTCGCTGTGGCCTTCCGCCGTCGACGTCCCCGCCGGCTGGACCGTGGCCTTCGGACCCGCGAAGCGGCCGGACTGCCTGGAGTTCATCGCGACGGCCTGGACGGATCCGCTTCCGACGAGCGCATGCCCGGTCGAGCACCGGCCGGCACGGCCGGCACCCGCATCACCCGACGCGTCAGGCCTGCAGGACGCGGCCCCGCAGGGAAGCAACAGAAGGAGAGACAGCACCATGACCGCGAGCACTCCGACGGTTTCGAAGCCCCCCACCATGGCCGGACACCCGCTGTTCGGATCGCTGATGGACCTCCAGAAGGACACGCTGGGGACCTACCTCAAAGCACTGAACGACCACGGTGACGTGGTCCGGTTCACGGTGGGCCCGCCGGGAATGAGGGCGGAGTTCTACGGTGTGTTCTCGGCGGACGGCGCTCAGCAGGTGCTGGCGTCCTCGGCGCAGACGTTCAGCAAGGAGAACCGGTTCCTCGGGGAGCTGCGGCAGTCGTTCGGCAACGGACTGCTCACCAGCATGGGGGACGAGTACCTGCGCCAGCGCCGCATGCTCCAGTCCTTGTTCACACCTCGTCAGGTGAACGAGTACGGCTCGGAGATCACTCAGGAGACCGGCAGCCTCGTCGAGCGGTGGCGGACCGCACCGGACGCGACCGTCGACGTCGCGGAGGAGATGACCGGGCACACGCTGCGGACGATCTCCCGCATCCTCTTCGGCCGGAAGAGCGACGTGGACGCGATGGTTCCCACGGTTCAGCGCAACTTCCCGCTGATCAACGCCTATGCGGTCAAGCGGGCCTTCGCCCCGGTGAACCTGTCCCGGAAGATACCCACACCGGGCAATCTGCGCGCCGCCAAGGCGCACCGTGAGCTGTACGAGGTGTGCGACGAGATCATCTCCACCCGCCGCACGGAGGACTCGACCGCTCCGGCCGGCCGGAACGACATGCTCAGCCTGCTGGCGAGGGCGCGCGACGACGACGGCAACCCGATCAGCGCGGAGGAGACCCGGAACCAGGTCCTCGTCTTCCTCGTCACCGGCCACGAGTCCACCGCCACCACGCTGGGCCTCACCCTGCACCTCCTCGCCTGTCACCCCGAGGTGCAGGCACGTGCGCACGAGGAGGTCGACCGCGTGCTGGGTGGTCGTGAGCCCGTCGCCGAGGATCTGGAGAAGCTTCCCTACCTGACACAGGTCCTCAAGGAAACGCTCCGGCTCCACCCCGCCGCTCCGGCCCAGGGCCGCATCACCACCGAGGACGTGCAGGTCGGCTCGTACACCATTCCGGCCGGCGCCGATGTGGTGGTCAGCTCCGGCGTCGTCCAGCGCCGCCCCGACATCTGGGAGGACCCCGGCACGTTCGACCCGGACAGGTTCCTGCCGGAGCGCGAGGCCGCGCGCCCCCGCTACGCGTGGTTCCCGTTCGGCGGTGGGCCGCGGGCGTGCATCGGCCAGCACCTGGCGATGCTGAACGCCACGCTCACACTGAGCGTGCTGCTCCAGAACTACTCGTTCACCGCCGTCGACACCGACATTCCGCTGAACACCGGAATCACCCTGCGACCCACCAGTCAGGTCCGCTGCAGACTGACGCCGCGAACGTGACCGCACGGGCGGCACTCATTTCCCGTGTGATGTGCCGCCCGGAATTCGGCCTTGCTGGAGCGAATGCAATGGAGCTAGGGTGGGCGAGGTCTCCGAAATGGGTGCCGCATTCACTGCAGGCAGCCTCCGCCGGTCAGTTGACGCCCGGTCGGTCTTCCTGCCCCTGTCAACATCCCCGAATTGATTCTTCCTGGGCTCGTTGCAGGATCAGATGAGTTTCTTCTTCCGGTGAGTCCATCGATGCGTACAGGAGACATGAGGGTGCACAAGGAATTCGCGGTCGTGACCGGCGGCACCAAAGGCATCGGGCTCGGACTGAGCGGGCGCCTGGTGTCGTTGGGGTACCGGGTCGTGGCGCTCTACCGGGGCGACAAGGAGTCCGCCGCCGCGGCCGAGCGCGAGTTCGGCGACTCCTTCCGGGCCCTGCAGGCCGACCTGGCGGACCGGGAGGCTGTGGCCACCGTGGCGGAAGAGCTCCTCGCGGAGTACGGGGCGCCGAGGGTGCTCGTCAACAACGCCGGGCGGAACATCGACGGTCCCTTCCTCGACATGTCGTTCGACGACTGGGACCAGGTGATCGCGGCCAACCTGTCCGCGCCGTTCTATCTCACGCGGATGCTCGCGCCGAAGATGCTCGAGGCGGGCGGTGGGTCGGTGGTGAACGTCGCGGCCACCACGGGCATCCGCCCGCGGCTCGACGGGCTGAACTACTGCGCCAGCAAGGCGGGGCTTCTGCACTTCACGAAGTGCCTCGCGATGGAGCTCGCTCCGACCATCCGCGTCAACTCGCTCATTCCCGGGATGATTGACACCGAGGAGATGCGTACGCGATTCCGGACGGACGAGCCGAGCTGGCGCGACAAGTTGCTCGACGAGATCCCCCAGCGCCGTATCGGGAACGTCGACATGATGGCCGACGCTCTCGAATTCCTGATCGGGGAGAAATCTTCGTACGTCACCGGTCAGAAGCTGATCGTGGACGGCGGGCAGTTCATGTGGTGACAACCGTGACGTGTGCGAGAAGGCATTCCCCAACTTTCTGAGAAGAGGCTGTGTACATGCGTACTCGAATGGACCGGTACGAGGAATTCCTCTCCGAGAATTACCGGAAGGGCTTCACGAAGTCCGATGAATACTCGCTGGACGAGCTGTCCGACAGCCTGCGCGCTCGTATAGCCGCAGGTCACTTCAAGCGGGTGGTCTTCACCGGCATGGGATGCTCGGCGATCGTCTCCGACGTGGTCCGAGCGTTCTTCATCTCGACGGGCACCGAGGTCGAGTTCCACGTCTTCAACGACTACGACCACGCCTACCTGCTGCCGTCCTCCGTCATCGACGACGACCGGACGCTGATCATCCTGAGTTCCTACAGCGGTCACTCCATGGAGCCCGCCCGAGCCTTCCACGCGCTCACGCGCGCCCACGACCGGATGGTCCTGCTCACCTCCGGCGGGCGTCTGGCCGAGCTGGGCCGGCAGGCCGGCGTGTCGATCCTCCGCTGGGAACTGAGCGAGCCCGACCGCGAGTACCCCCTGTTCCACGTGGGGCAGTACTTCGCGATCCTGCTGGACGTCTTCCACCGACTGGGCCTCGTCGCGCAGGACTTCGGCGACGAGGTGCGGGCGCTCCCGGGCAACCTGGCCCACGACTTCAGCGACGCCCACCGTGAGCTGGCGCGCACGGCGGCCCAGCGGAGCCGCGACGCCAACATCATCATGATCGCCTCACCGGTGTGGCACGAGAGCCTGCTCAAGCTGGCCAAGATGCACCTCAACGAGATCGCCATGGTGCCGGCCACCCGCAACTACTTCCACGAGTTCTGCCACAGCGAGGTGGCGACCCTGTCGGACCCGACGCGCAAGCACAGTGTGCTGGTCTTCACCGACGCGGACGACGACGAGTACACGCAGGGGAAGCGGAAGAACCTGATGGGTCTGCTCACGAGCGACCGCCCGGAGAACCGGAACATCGAGGTCATCGAGATCCCCATGACCGAACCCACCTTCATGCGGAAGTACTTCACCGCCCTGGAGTTCGTCCAGCACTTCACGCTGGCTCTCGGCCGCGCACACGAGACGCAGTCCCGCAACCTCATCTCCGAGGCCGCCGGAAACCCCTGGTACCACGGCGACACCATCCTCGCGGAAGTGGCTGCCCGCTAGGGCCTCTCGTTCGGATCATGCTCGGCTCGCGGGACCTGGCACCGCACCTCGCAGCGTTGTCGTCGGTCGCCGACGCTCCGCGGGGGCTCCCGTCCCCGCCTTGCGACGCACGGCTCCAGGTCCCGCTCCCCGATCCGAACGAAAGCCCCTAGTCCGTCACGGGCCGGAGCACCGTCTCCTCCCCGAGTGAGCTCAGGCAAAGAAGGAGTGTTGGGTCAGTGAACAACCCGGTTCCGGCGGTCGCCGACACGGACGTCGCCATCATCGGCATGGCCGGGCGCTTCCCCGGCGCCGACGACCTGGACTCCTTCTGGCGCCTGCTGAGCGAGGGCCGCGAGGGCATCACCCGCTTCAGCCGCGAGGAACTGGCGGAAGCGGGGGTGCCCGCCCGGCTGCTGGACGACCCGGAGTACGTTCCCGCCCACGGGACCATCCCGGACGCAGACCTGTTCGACACCGGGTACTTCGAGTTCACCCCCGCCGAGGCCGCGATCACCGACCCGCAGCACCGCATCCTGCTGACGGCCGGTCACGCCGCCCTGGAGCACGCCGGCTACGACCCCGCCCGCCACGACGGGCTGATCAGCGTCTACGCCGGCGCGGCCATCAACACCTACCTCCAGCAGCAGGTCCTGCCCCACGTCGACCAGACCACCACCTCCGGACACTTCGCGGTGATGGTCGGGAACGACAAGGACTTCCTGGCCACCCGCCTGTCGTACAAACTCGACCTCAAAGGACCCAGCTACGCCGTCCAGACCGCCTGCTCCACCTCCCTCGTCGCCCTCCACCTGGCATGCCAGGGCCTGATCAACGGCGAGTGCGACATGGCACTGGCCGGCGGTGTCACCGTGAAACTGCCGCAGGCCAAGGGGTACCTGTACGAGGAGGGCGCGATCCTGTCCCGGGACGGGCACGTGCGCACCTTCGACGCGGACGCCAGCGGCACCGTTCTCGGCAACGGCGTCGGCGTCGTGGTCCTCAAACTCCTGCGGGACGCCATCGCGGACCGGGACACCGTCCACGCCGTCATCAAGGGCACGGCCACCAACAACGACGGCTCCGCCAAGGTGAGCTTCGCCGCGCCCGGCGCCGCAGGCCAAACCGCCGTCATCCGCGAGGCGCACACCGTCTCCGGCGTCGACCCCCGCAGCATCGGATACGTCGAGGCGCACGGCACGGCCACCCGTCTCGGCGACCCGGTCGAGGTCTCGGCGCTCACCCGGGCGTTCCGCGACTCCGGCCCCGACACCGGGTACTGCGCCATCGGCTCGGTGAAGTCCAACATCGGCCACCTGGACGCGGCTGCCGGTGTGGCAGGCGTGATCAAGACGGTACTGATGATGAAGCACCGGACGCTGGTGCCGACCATCAACCACACCACCCCCAACCCTGCCATCGACTTCGCGGCCGGCCCCTTCAAGGTGAGCACCGGCACCGCTCCCTGGACAGGGGAGGGCCCGCTGCGCGCGGGCGTCAGCTCCTTCGGTATCGGCGGCACCAACGCGCACGCGGTCCTCGAAGAGGCCCCGCCCGCCCCCGGCCCCGGTGACGCGCACCGCGCCCGTCAGTTGCTGGTGGTGTCCGCCCGCACAGCGACCGCGCTGACCACGGCCGCCGGGAACCTGGCCGCGCACCTCGACGGCGACGACACGGCCGCGCTCGCCGACATCGCCTACACGCTGGCCGTGGGCCGCCGCGCGCACGAGTACCGGCTCGCAGTGACCGGCTCCGACCGGGTCGCCCTCGCCCGGGCGCTGCGCACGGCTCCGGTCCCCGAGCGGTCCGGGACCGGCGAGGTCTCCTTCGTCTTCGCCGAGGACGTCCCGGACGCGGCGGGCCTGGCCGGCCGGTGGGCCGCCGCCGAGCCCGCCTTCGCCGGACACCACGGGGCCGCACTGGCCGCGGGTGCCGACCGACTGGGCGAGCGGGGGCAGGCGTTCGCCCTGCAGTACGCGCTTGGCAAGCTGTGGCTCGACCAGGGCCTCACCCCGGTCGCGGTGCACGGCGACGGGCTCGCCGCCCGGGCCGCCGCCTGCGTGACCGGGGCGCTGCGGCTCGGGGACGCGCTGACCGACGACGGCCCGGAACAGCGCGCCACCCACGCACGCATCCCGGTGCGCGGTGCCCACGACGAGGTGCGCGGTGTCGCCCTCGGTGTGACCGACGGCCCCTGGGACGGTGTGGCCCGCGCCTGGCAGGCCGGGGCCGACGTGGACTGGGCGGCCTGGTTCGAGGGCGAGGAGCGTGGCCGCGTCCCGCTGCCGACGTACCCCTTCGAGGGCCGCCGCTGCTGGCTCACCGGCCCCGGCACCGACGCACCCGCCGACCGGGTCACCGGCCCCGGCCCGCACCCCATGCTGGACGAGAACGTCTCCACCCTGGACACCCTCGCCTACCGCAGCTCCCGCACCGGCAACGAGTTCTACCTCGCCGACCACCGTGTCGACGCCGAGCCCGTCCTGCCCGCCGCCGGACAGCTGGAACTGGCCCGCGCGGCCGGCGAACTCTCCCTCGGCGGACCGGTCCGGCTGCGCGGGGTCTCGTTCGAGCAACTGCTCACCTACGCCGCCGGGCCGCGCACCGCGCTGGTCGAACTGTGGCGCGAGCGCGATACCGTCGGGTTCGAACTCACCTCCGACGAGCACGTGGTCGCGGCCGGCGAGATCCACCCGGGATCCGTCGAGCGTCCGGTGCCGGTTGATCCGACCGCCGTCGCCGCCCGCTGCGCCGAACTGGTCACCCACACCGACTGCTACGACATCCTGCACACGCGCGGCCTGGACTACGGCCCCCGCATGCGCGCCCTCACCGAGGTCAGGCTCGGTGACGGGGAGGCCCTCGGCACCCTCGAACTGCCCGACGGTGCCTCGCTCGACGGCGTCGTGCTCAACCCCGCCCTCCTGGACGGCGCCCTGCACGCCCTGGTCGTGCTGCTGGCCCGCACCTACGGCGAGACGGCCGACGGCTTCCTGCCGCTGGCGCTGGGCGAACTCGACGTGCACGCCCCCGTCACCGGGCCCTGCCACGTCCATGTCGTCGTCGGCCGACTGGGGAAGCGGACCGCACACGCCGACCTCACCGTCGTGGACACCCACGGACAGGTCCTGGCCCGCCTGCACGACCTCGCCGTGCGCGTCCTCGGCGAAGCCACCGAGTCGGCCCTGCTGGTCCGCCGCTGGTCCGCCGCGCCCGCCGAGCCCACCGGCGCACCCCTCGGCGACACGGCCGCCGTCGTCACCGCCGACCCGGCGCGGGGCGCACAGCTCGCCGCCCACCTCACCGCCCTGGGCATCGGCACGGTCACCCGCGACCTCGACCCGGCCACCGAGCCGGCTGTCGTCCTGGTCGACGAACCGGCCCCCGAGCAGGCGCTGCACGTCGTCCGCACACTCCTCGCCGCACGTCCCGCCGCACCCGTGCGCGTCCTGCTGCTGCACCGCCACGACACCGACGGCCCACGCCCCGAGCGCACCGCACTCGCCGCCTTCGCCCGGACCGTCCGCGCGGAGAACCCGCTGCTCGAAGTGCAGGCCGTCGGTCTTGCCGAGGGCGTGTCCGAGGCCGACGCGCTCGCCGGCGAACTGGCCGGCCACGGCCGCGACCCCGAGGTGGCCCACACCTCGCAGGGCCGCCGGATCCCGCAGGCCGAGCCTGCCCCGGCCGCCGACCCGGCAGCGGTCCGCGACGGAGGCGTGTACGTCGTGACGGGCGGCGCCGGCGGACTGGGCCGCGCCGTCGCGGGGCGGCTGCTCTCCCGGGCCGACGCCCGCGTGGTCCTGCTGGGCCGCAGCGAGCGGCCCGCCGACCTGGACGAGCGCCTCGTCTACCGAAGCGTCGATGTGTCAGACCCGGAAGCGCTGACCGCCCGACTGGCTTCGGTCCGCGAGGAGTTCGGGCCACTCAACGGTGTCGTCCACGCCGCCGGCGTGCTGCGCGACGGTTTCGCCCTGACCAAGTCCGCCGAGGACTTCGCCGCCGTCCTCGCCCCCAAGGCCACCGGACTGCGAGCCCTGGACACGGCCACCGCCGACGACCCGCTGGACTTCTTCGTCGCCTTCTCCTCCATCGCCGCCCACATCGGCAACCCCGGCCAGAGCGACTACGCGTACGCCAACGCCTACCTGGAGGCCTACGCCGAACGGCACGGCCGGCTGACCGCGGTCGCCTGGCCCATGTGGGCCGACGGCGGAATGCGCCAGAGCACCGAGGACTCCGCGGACATCGCCGCCCGCACCGGCTTCGGCGTACTGCCCACACAGGCCGGCCTCGACCTGTTCGAGCAGGCCCTCGGCACCCCCGGCGCGCTCGTCGCCGCCCACGGAGACCTCCGCACCATCACCACCGCCCTCACCGCGCCCGTCGCCCGGGCGGTCCGGAGCGCCCCGGCCACCGCGCCGACCGAGGGCGGCGGCCCGCGCGACGAGGCCCTGCGACTGCTGCGCGACTTGATCGCCGCCGAGACCGGTCTGGAACCGGCCGAGCTGGCCGAGGACGCCACGTTCGACCGGCTCGGCATCGACTCGCTGGTGATCACCAAGCTCAACCGCGAGCTGGACCGGCACTTCGACGCGCTGTCCAAGACCCTTTTCTTCGAGTACTCCGACCTGGGTGAACTCGCCGGCTACTTCGCCGAGCACCACGCGGGCGAACTGACCGGCGGCACACCGGCGGCCGCACCGGTCACGCCCACGGCAGACCACCCCGACCCCCGCCCGACGCGCGCCCCGCGCCGTACCGCACGAACCGACGTCGCCGTACCCGCCGAGGACGACACCGACGCCATCGCCGTCATCGGCCTGGCCGGCCGCTACCCGGCCGCCGACGACCTCGGCGAGCTCTGGACCGTCCTGGCCGAGGGCCGCGACGCCATCACCGAGATCCCCGCAGAGCGCTGGGACAGCCGCCGCTGGTACGACCCGGACCCGGCCGCGCCCGGCCTCGCCCACACCCGGTGGGGCGGATTCCTGCGCGACGTCGACCGCTTCGATCCGCTCTTCTTCGGCATCTCCCCGCGCCAGGCCGAACTGATGGACCCCCAGGAGCGGCTCTTCCTGCAGAACGCCTGGCACGTCCTGGAGGACGCCGGTTACCGCCGCTCCGACGTGGCCGGCCGGCCCGTCGGTGTCTACGCCGGCGTGATGTACGGCGAATACCAGTTCCACGGTGCTCTGGACGCGCTGCGCGGCGGGCGGCCACTCACCGGCTCGTCCTTCGCCACCATCGCCAACCGCGTCAGTCACGCCCTGGACCTGTCCGGTCCGAGCATGGCGCTGGACACCATGTGCTCCTCCTCGCTCACCGCGATCCACCTGGCCTGCGAGAGCCTGCGCCGGGGCGAGAGCGAACTGGCCATCGCCGGGGGAGTCAACGTCTCCGTCCACCCGTACAAGTTCGCCTTCCTCAGCCAGGGGCGCTTCCTCGCCTCCGACGGCCGCTGCCGGGCCTTCGGCGCGGGCGGCGACGGTTACGTGCCCGGTGAGGGCGTCGGCGCCGTCCTGCTCAAGCCCTACCGCAGGGCGCTGGCCGACGGGGACCGCATCCACGGCCTGATCCTCGGCAGCGCCGTCAACCACGGCGCCCGGACCAACGGGTACAGCGTGCCCAGTCCGCGCGCCCAGCAGCAGGCGATCACCACCGCCATGGAACGGGCCGGCGTGACCCCGCAGGACATCGGCTACGTCGAGGCGCACGGCACCGGCACCGCCCTGGGCGACCCGATCGAGCTGACCGGCCTCACCCACGGTTACCGGTCCGCAGGGCCTGCCGCCGGCCCCTGGGCGATCGGCTCGGTCAAGTCCAACATCGGGCACCTGGAGTCCGCGGCCGGCATCGCCGGACTCACCAAGGTGCTGCTGCAGTTCCGGCACCGCACCCTTGTGCCCTCGCTGCACTCGGCCGAACTGAACCCCAACATCGACTTCGGGCGTTCCCCGTTCCGGGTCCAGCGCGAGTTGTCCGCATGGCCCGACGCGGACGGGCCGCGCCGGGCCGGCCTCAGCTCCTTCGGCGCGGGCGGCGCCAACGCGCACCTCGTCCTGGAGGAGTCCCCGAATCCGGACCGGGCCACCGATGTACCGGCGGGCGAGCAGCGCACCGACGAACCCGTGCTGTTCCTGCTCTCCGCCCGCGACGAGGAACGGCTGCGCGCCTACGCCGAGTCGGCCGCCCGCTTCGTCAGGACCGAGCGCGTGCCGCTCGCCGATCTGTGCTTCACCATGCAGGTGGGCCGCGAGTCCTTCGACGCCCGGTTCGCGGTTGCGGTCACCGACGGTGGCGAACTCGCCGACGCGCTCAGCCGGTTCGCCGACGGCGGCCCGGCCCCCGACCTGTCGGACACGGGGCCCCTGGCCGGGCCGGCCGGCCGCTGGCTGGGCGGCGCCGACGTGGACTGGGCGGCCTGGCACGCCGGCCGGCCGGGGCCCGCCCCGCGCCGGGTGTCCGCCCCGCTGTACCCGTTCGCCGCGGAGCGTTACTGGATCCCGCTCGACCCCGACCTGGGCCCGGCCGCCCCGCATCCACTGGTCGACGCCAACGAGTCCACGGTCACGGAGGTCCGCTTCCGCAAGACGCTGCGCGCACACGACCCGCTGCTGCGCGACCACGTGATCGAGGGCCGGCCGCTGCTCGCGGGCGCGGCGACGCTGGAGTTCGTCCGCGCCGCCGCCGAGCTCGCCGAGCCCGGCACCCGGCACGCCCTGCGTGAGGTCGTGTGGGGCCGAGCCGTCGAACTCGGCGACGGGGAGACGGAGCTGTACGTCTCCTTCCGCCCGGACGGAACCGGGCTGGCCTTCGAGGTGTACAGCGGGACCGGTGCCGGCCGCACCACCCATGCCCGCGGCAGGGCGGTCCCGGCCCCCGCCGCCCCTGAGGCGGCCGAGGATCTGGCCGCGCTGCGCGCCCGACTCTCCGTCGTACGCGACGGCCCCACCACGTACACCGAGTACGCGGCCGCCGGGTTCGCGTACGGCGCCTCCTTCCAGGTCATCGACGAGATCCGGGTCGGCCCCGGGGAGGCGCTGGTCCGGCTGTCCAGGACCGGTGCCGCCCCGGGCACCCGAATGCCCCCGGCGCTCCTCGACGGCGCCCTGCGGGCCTGCCACTGGACCGGCCGGACCACCGCGCCGCGCCCCGGTGAACTCGCCGTCCCCTTCAGCCTCGGAGCCCTGGACTCCTTCGCCGCGCTGCCCGAGATCTGTCACGCACACGCCCGGCTGTCCGGCGAGTCGGCGGGGGTGCGCCGCTTCGAACTGCGCGTCTACGACGACCAGGGTCGCGTCCTCGCCTCCGTGCGGGACTTCGCGGGCCGGCTGCCCGGCAGCCAGGGGGGCCTTGCGGCCGACGCCCCGGTGGAGCCCGTGGGTCCCGCGGCCGACGCCCCGGTGGAGCCCGTGGGTCCCGCGGCCGACGCCCAGGCAGAGCTCGCCGACCGTACGCCCACCGCACGGTCCGAGTCTGACCCCGCCTCCGGCGTACCCCGCCTCTACGAGCCGTACTGGCACGCCGCCGCCGACCCCGAAGCGGCGGACGCCGCCGGGACCCTCGTCCTGCTCGGCCGCCGCCCGGAGCTGGAGTCCGCGCTGGCGGCGACCGGTGCGTGGCGGCGTGTCCTCGCCGTCGGCGACGACACCGGCCAACTCACCTCCCTCGCTGACGAGGACGGGCTCGACATCGCCGTCGTCCTCGACGACGCCGACGGCGGCTCGCCCGCGGACCGGCTCGACCGCGCCTGCGCCCCCGTCCTGGACGTGCTCGACGCGGCCCGCACCGGCGTGCTGTCCGGCCGGGTGCGGTGCCTGGTGCTGCACACGCAGGATGCCGGTGAGGACCGGCCCGAGTGGGCCGCGCTGGCCGGGTTCGCCCGCTCCACGGGGCCGGTCGCACCCCGACTGGAACTGCTCACCCTCGGCATCGACACCGCGGCGCCGGTCACCGAGGCCGCCCGGGCCGTGGCGGTGGAACTGCGCGCCGCGCCCCGCGCCGCAGGCCTCGAGGTCCGCCGTACGGCCTCCGGCGAGCGGCAGGTCCGTGCCCTGCGCACACTCGCCGCCCCGGCCGCCCCGTCCGACGTGCCCCTGCGGGACGGAGGCGTGTACGTCGTGACCGGCGGCGCCGGTGCCATCGGGCGTGTCCTCGCCGAGCATCTCGCCCGCGACCACGCCGCCAAGCTGGTGCTGATCGGCCGTTCCGAGCCCGACGAGCGGACCCGCGCCTGGCACCGCACGCTGACCGGCCTCGGCGCCGAGGTGCTCGCGCTGCGCGCCGACGTGGCCCGGGCCGACGAACTCGGCGCGGCGCTGGCCGCCGCCCGGGACCGGTTCGGCGCCCCGCACGGCGTGTTCCACCTGGCGGGCGTCGCCGACGAGGGCCGCGCCGACGGCGACCGGGAGCGCTTCGCCCGGCTGCTCGGCGCCAAGACCCACGGCCTGGTCCACCTGGACCGGCTGACCCGCGAGGACCCCCTCGACCTCTTCGTGGTCTTCTCCTCCGTCTCCTCCCTCATCGGTGACTTCGGAGCGGCCGGCTACGCCACCGCCAACCGCTTCGCCGATCTCTACACGGTGCTCCGCGACCACCGGACGCGGCGGGGCGAGGGGCACGGCCGCAGTCTCTCCCTGGCCTGGCCGCTCTGGGCGGTGGGCGGGGTCGACGGGCTGGTCCGTGAGGACGAACTGGCCGCGTACACCCGCCGCAGCGGGATGCGGGCGCTGACCGCACAAGCGGGTCTCGACCTCCTCGCCCGCTCCTTCGCCCCCGGCTCCTCGTGGCTCGTACCCGCCTGGGGCGACCCGGCGGCCCTCGACGCCGCCCTGACGGGTACGCCTGCCCCGCCCCGGCCCGTCGCCGCCCCCGACGGCCGGCTCCGGGACCGGTTGGTGGAGCACCTGCGCGACGTCCTCGCGGGAGTGCTCAAGCTGCCCGCAGGGCGTCTCGACAGCCGCGTCCCACTGGACGACTACGGCCTGGACTCGGTGCTGGTCATGGAGTCCAACTCGCTTCTTGGCAAAGACTTCCCCGGCCTGCGCGGCACCGTGTTCTTCGAGTTCCGGACGGTCGACGAGCTGGCCGGCCACATCCTCGCCGAGCAGGGCGACGCCGTCACCCGTCTGTTCCCCGGCGGGACCGAGCCGCAGCGTCAGGAGGAACAGCCGTCGCGGCAGGACGCCGCTCCCGCGGCGGTGTCCGCCCCGGGCCCGCACAACCCGCCCGCCCGCCGGGACACCGACGAGCCGATCGCCGTCATCGGGATCAGCGGCCGCTACCCCCAGGCGGACACTCTGGAGGAGTTCTGGCGCAACCTCGCGGAAGGCCGGGACTGCGTCACCGAGGTTCCCGCGGACCGCTGGGACGCCGACGCCCTGTTCGACGCGGACCCTGCCGCACCGGGTCGCAGCTACGGCCGGTGGGGCGGCTTCCTGTCGGACGTGGACTCCTTCGACTCGCTGTTCTTCCAGATCGCGCCCAAGCAGGCCCGCACGATGGACCCGCAGGAGCGGCTCTTCCTGCAGACGGCCTGGTCGGCGCTGGAGGACGCCGGCTACCCGCCGTCCCGGATACCGGCGCCCCGCTACGGCGGCCAGGGGCATGACGTAGGCGTGTTCGTGGGCGTCATGTGGGACGACTACGCGATCCTCGCCGCCGCCGAATCGGCCCGCGGCAACCACCAGGTCGTACTGGCCAACCGTTCCGCCATCGCCAACCAGGTCTCCTACTTCGGCGACTTCCGCGGCCCGAGCGTCGTGATCGACACCGCCTGCTCCGCCTCCCTCGTCGCCGTGCACCAGGCTTGCGAGAGCATCCGCCGCGGCGAGTGCTCGTACGCCATCGCCGGCGGGGTCAACGTCGCCGTACACCCCGACAAGTACGTGCACCTCAGCCGCAAGACCATGCTGTCCGAAGACGGCCGCTGCCGGGCCTTCGGCGCGGGCGGCACCGGGTACGTACCCGGTGAGGGCGTCGGAGCGGTGGTGCTCAAGCGGCTGTCGGACGCGGTCCGCGACGGTGACACCGTGCATGCCGTGATCCGCGCCGGCGCCGTGAACCACGGAGGCCGGACGAGCGGCTACACCGTGCCCAGTCCGCAGGCGCAGCAGGCGCTGGTCGAACAGGCGCTGGACGGTGCGGGGATCGACGCGCGCAGCATCGGCTGTGTCGAGGCGCACGGCACCGGCACGGCCCTGGGCGACCCGATCGAGCACACCGCGCTGGCCCAGGCCTTCGCCCGGCACACCGGCGACACGGGATTCTGCGCACTCGGCTCGGTGAAGTCCGCGATCGGCCACCTGGAGGGCGCCGCCGGGATCGCCGGCCTCACCAAGGCAGTCCTGCAGCTGCGTCACGGCGTACTGCTGCCCACGCTGCACGCCGAGGAGCTCAACCCGGTCATCGACTTCGCGAACTCGCCCTTCACCGTGCAGCGTGAGACGGCACCCTGGCCGCGCGCGTACGACGGCGACGGCCGCCCACTGCCGCGCCGCGCCGCAGTCAGCTCGTTCGGGGCGGGCGGCACCAACGCACACGTCGTCCTGGAGGAGTACGTGGCCCCCCGGCCCGTCCAGGACGGGCCGGAGCAGGCGGAGCTGATCGTGCTGTCCGCCCGCGACGAGGACCGGTTGCGCGCCCGCGCGGCCGATCTGAGCCGCGCCCTCGCCGAGCCGGGTTCCCCGAGGCTGGCCGATGTCGCCCACACCCTGCGCGTGGGTCGCGAACCCCTCGCCGCGCGGCTGGCGTTCACGGCTGCCGACCTCGCGGACGCGGCCGGCAAGCTCGCGGCCGTCGGCCGGGGTGAGGGCGGCCAGTGGCTGCACCGGGGCCGGGTCGAGCAGCACCCGCCGCTGGCGGGCCTGCTGACCGACGGCAACGGTGGCGAGGACTTCCTCGCCACGCAGATCGCGGCCGGCGCCGACGACCTGCTGGGCCGGCTGTGGGTCTCGGGCGTCAGTGTCGACTGGGACCTGCTGCACCGCCTGCGCCCCGCCGAGCGCCGCCGGGTGCCCCTGCCGACGTACCCCTTCGAGCGGGTACGCCACTGGCTCGACCTCACGCCTGCTCCCGCCACGGCGCAGGGCCCGCGCCGCTTCGAGCGCCGGCTCGCCGCCGACGAGCCGGTGCTGCGCGACCACGTCGTCGACGGGCGTCCCATCCTGCCCGGCGTGGGCCACCTGAACCTGGTCGCCGAGGCGATCGGGGGACTGGCCGGACGGGCCTGCCTGGACGTCCGCTGGATCGTCCCGCTGGCCCTGAGCGGGGCCGAGGAGAACGTGGCGGTGGTCCAGGACGGCGACCGCTACGAGGTCCGCGGCGCCGACGACGCCGTACGCTCCTGCGGCCGCCTCGCCGCCGCCCAGGCCGCACCCGCGCCCCTCGACGTCACCGCGCTGCGCGCCCGCCTGGAGGAAGGCCCGGGCGAGGAACCCTTCTACCGGGCACTGACCGGGCAGGGACTGCCGTACGGGCCTTTCTTCCGCCGCGTCCGGCAGGT
This sequence comes from Streptomyces sp. NPDC005752, assembly GCF_040630715.1. Taxonomy (NCBI): domain Bacteria; kingdom Bacillati; phylum Actinomycetota; class Actinomycetes; order Kitasatosporales; family Streptomycetaceae; genus Streptomyces; species Streptomyces sp. NPDC005752. The sequence continues at coordinate 139,752 of NZ_JBEXYB010000008.1, forward strand.
GTGGACCGGCCGGGACGAGGTGCTCGGCAGGATCGGCGAGTCCACCGGCGACGACATGGCGCACGCCCTGCACCCGGGCGTCCTGGACGCCGCCCTGCACACCGTCGCCGCCCTGCTGGTCCGCCGCCGGGGCGAGAACGCCCGGCCGATGCTGCCGTTCGCGGCCGACCGTGTCGAGGTGTTCGGCGCCGTCCCCACGACCGGCTGGTCCTACGTCCGGGAGACCGGAACCGACCGCTGCGAGGTGCTCCTCTGCGACGACACCGGCGCGGTACGGGTCCGCTTCGAGGGCCTGAGCTACCGCGAGGCCAAGCCGTCCACGGTGGTCGTGCACCGTCCGGTATGGACCGCCCGGCCGGCCGAGGAGCGCGCTCAGGCCTCCCACCGCGTGCTGCTGGTCGGGGAGCGGCTGGACGCCGAACCCGCCGTCCGCATCGCCGACGCCCATCGCGGCGCCGACGTACGCCGGCTTCCGGTCGGCCCGGGGGGCCTCACGGACGCCGACCTCGACGGCGTCCTGAACGGGGCCGGCGCACCTGACCTGGTCTACTTCCTCGCCACAGCCCCCGGGCGCGAGCCCGTCGGCCGCGCCGAGCTGCACGCCCTGACCGACCGGGGCCCGGTCGCCCTGTACCGCCTGGTACGGGCGCTGGGCCGGCACGGCCTGCTGGAACGGGAGATGCGCCTGAAGGTCGTCACCACGGACGTCCACCCGCTCGAGGCGGGCGACGACTCCTCGCCGTGGGCCGCCGGAACCGCCGGCCTGGCCGCCGTCGCGGCCAAGGAGTTCCCCGCACTGCGCGTGGCGCTCGTCGACGTGCGCACGGCGGAGGCCGCCCAGGCGGCCGACGCGATCGTGGCCGAGCCGTTCCCGGCCCGGCCCGTGCCGGTGTCGCTGCGAGCGGGCGTCCGCCGGGTGCGCACCCTCGAGCGGGTCGAACTTCCCGCCGCCAAGCCCCGGTTCCGCCAGGGCGGTGTCTACCTGGTCGTCGGCGGGCTCGGCGCCGTAGGCCGGGACACCTGCCGGTACCTGGCCCGCGCCTACGGAGCGAAGCTGGTCCTGATCGGCCGCTCCCCGCTCGACGCGACCCGGCGCCAGACCGTCGCGGAGCTCGAGAAGGCGGGCGCCGAGGTCCGCTACCTCGCCCTCGACGCGACCGACCCGGACGCCCTGGAGGAGGCCGTCGAAACCGCCGTCCGGGAGTTCGGCGCCCTCCACGGGGTGATCAACGCCGCTATGGTGCTGGTCAACCAGGTGCTGAAGGAGCTGCCGGAGGACGGGCTGCGGACCGCGCTGGAGTCCAAGAGCGACTCCACCTGGAGTCTGCTGCACGCGGTGCGGGGCGTGCCGCTGGACTTCGCGCTCTTCTACTCGTCGGGTGTGGCCTTCGAGGGCAACCACGGCCAGGCCGGCTACGCCGCCGGCTGTACCTTCGCCGACGCCTGTGCCCTGCACGCAGCCCGTACCCTGCCCTTCCCGGTACAAGTCCTCAACCTGGGCTACTGGCACGCGGGCGGCGACCCGGAGCGGGAGCGGGTACTGCGCCGGTTCGGCGCCGCCGGCATCCGGGCTCTGAGCGCCGAGCAGGGCATGACCGTCGTCGAGCGGACCCTCGCGGCCGGACTGCCCCAGGTGTTCGCACTGGACGCCGACCGGCCCATCCTGGACAACCTCGGCATCGACCCCGACCGCACCCTGAGCGTGCTGCCGGGCAGGGCGCCGGACCCGTTGCCCGAGGTCCGCTTCCCGGGTGCGCCCGGCGCCGACCGCGAACTGGCCGACCACCAGCGTGCGGTCGCCGAGGCGGAGGAGCTGGCGCTGAGCCTGCTGGCCTCGGTCCTCGACCGGGCGGGTCTGTTCGGCGCGGGCGAGGCCCCCGGCGAGGAACTCGCCGCCCGTCTGGGCGTGGTGTCCGAACACGCCGCGCTGTTCCAGGCGCAGCTGGAGATGCTGGCCGAGGCGGACTGGCTGACCGTCACGGACGGCGGCCGCCTGCGTCCGACGGGCCGCAGAGTCGCGTCCGAGGAGGAACTCGGAGCCAAGGCCGTGCTGTTGGCGGAGCGTCACCCGTCCCTCGCGCCGGTCGTCACGCTCCTCCATGACTGCCTGACCGCGCTGCCCGACGTGCTCACCGGCCGCCGTCCCGCCATCGAGGTCCTCTTCCCCGACGGCTCCGCCGAGCGCGTGGCCGCCGTCTACCGGGGTGACCCGGTCACCGACCGCTGCAACAGGGAGGTGGCGCGGCTCGTGGTCGAGCGGGTCGAGGCACGCCGGGCCGCCGACGCCACCACGCCGGTGCGGATCCTGGAGATCGGCGCCGGTACGGGCGGCACCACGGCGACCGTGCTCGCCGCCCTCGCCCCCCACGCCGACGGGATCGAGTACGTCTTCACCGACGTCTCACCGGCCTTCGTCCGCAAGGCCAGGAACCGCTTCGGCGAGCAGTACCCCTTCACCCGCTTCGAGGTGCTGGACATCGAGGCCGACCCGGCCGGGCAGGGCCTGACCCCCGGCGCCCACGACGTGGTACTCGCCACCAACGTCCTGCACGCCACCCGGCGGCTGTCCGACACACTGACCTGGACCAAGCGCCTGCTGGGGCGAGGCGGCGCCCTGCTCCTGGTGGAGGGCACCCGGGCGCGGCACCAGCTGGCCCTCGTCTTCGGCCTGACGGCCGGCTGGTGGCTGTTCTCGGACCCCGAGCAGCGCATGCCCCGTTCCCCGCTGGCCGGCGAGCGCCAGTGGCGGGACGCGCTGGCCGCGTGCGGCTTCACGGACATCAGCGTGGCCGCCCCGACGACGGAGGCCGGACCGGCCTTCCAGAGCGTCATCGCCGCCGTCAGCGACGGCGTGGTGCCCGGCGAGGTACGGGCCCCGGCAGCCGAGCGCGAGCGGAGGCGGACCTCGGTCCCGGTCCCCGCGCCCGCTTCCCGGGTGGCCCCGGCCGCCCCTGTCTCCCCGGCCTCCCCGGCCTTCCCGGACGACACCCTGCGCCAGGTGACGGACGTCTTCGCCCGCGTCCTGGAGATGCCCCCCGGCCGGCTCGACCCCGACCTCACCTTCGAGAACTACGGTGTGGACTCACTGGTCGTCCTGGAGGTGACCCGCGCACTGGAGGCGGTCTACGGTCCCCAGCCGGCGAGCCTGCTGTTCGAGCGGATCACCATCCGGCAGCTGGCCGGGCACTTCGGCGCCGAAGCGCACAGCCCCAGAATCCCCGATGTCCCCGCCACCACCCCCGGGCCCACCACCCCCGCAGCGCCCGAACCCGCCCCGGCCGACGGTGCCGAACGCCTGGTCGCGGGCCTGTCCGACGCGGCCGTCGACGAGCTGCTGGCCGAACTGCTCTCCCAGCGTGGAGAGTCCGAAGGAGACGGACGATGACTGCCGAGCCGTTCAGTTGCGTCGTGATCGGCGAGGAGACCCTCCTCGTCGAGTGCACGAGGCTGCTCGTGGCCCGCGGACACACGGTGGCCGCTGTGGTCTCCCCCTCCGCCGAGCTGCTCGACTGGGCCGAGGGGGAGGGCCTGACCGCCGTACCGTTCGGCACGGACCTCGCCGAACGCCTGGCCCCGCTGCGCTTCGACTACCTGTTCAGCATCGCCAACCTCCGGATGCTCCCGGCGGAGGTGCTCGCCCTGCCCACCCGGCTGCCCGTCAACTTCCACGACGGTCCGCTGCCCAGGCACGCGGGTCTGTTCGTCACCAGCTGGGCCATCCTCGACGGCGACAAGCAGCACGGCGTCACCTGGCACGTGATGAACCTGGAGGCCGACACCGGCGACGTGCTCAAGCAGCGCACGGTGCCCGTCGACCCGGCGGCCACGGTGCACGACCTCGATGTCGCCTGCTTCGAGGCGGGCGTCGAGTCCTTCGCCGAACTCGTCGACGAACTGGCCGCCGGCACGGCCGTCCGCACGCCACAGGACCTGGGCCTGCGCACCTATCACGGCCGGTACGACGGCCTGCCCCGGGGCGGTGTGTTCGACTGGCACCTGCCCGCCGCCGAACTGGACGCGCTGGTGCGTGCCACCGCGTTCGGCCGCCGCCGCAACGACTTCGGCACGGCGCTGCTGGCCTGCGGAGACGACCTGCTGGCCGTCCGCGGCGTGGAGGTCACCGACCGTGCCTCCACCGCCGAACCCGGTACCGTCGTCGACGCCGCCCCCGACGCCCTCACCGTGGCCACCGGCGACCGGGACGTCCGCCTCACCGACGTCGCCGCCCTGTCCGGGGAGCGGCTCGACCTCCTGGCCCTGGCCCGGGAGCTCGGCACCCGCTTCCCGCACCTGCCCGACGCGGCCGTCGCCGAACTCGCGGAAGCCGCCCGCTCCGCCCACCGCCAGGAGCGCCGCTGGCTGCGCACCCTGCGTTCGCTGCTTCCGGTGCTCCCGCCGAGGTTCGGCCCGCTGAACCCGGTGGCGCGCCCGGCGGGCCCGGTCACGCTGCCCGAGGCCCTGCGCGATCGGGGAACGGATCCCGAGCGGCCGGCTCTCGCGGCCGCCCTGGCCTTTCTCGCCCGGCTCACCCGGGGCGACGAGCGACACGTCGCCGTGTCCGTCCCGCGAGCGGACTCCCCGGCCGCCTCCCGCATCCTGGCGCCCGACGTGCCCCTGCACGTCCCGGAGAGACTGCTCGACCTGACCCTGCCAGGCCTGACCGAGCTGATCGGCACCGCACTCGACGAACTCCCGGATCGCACGCCGTACCGGCGTGACGTGCCCCTGCGCCACCCGGACCTGACCGGCGCCGCCCGCACCGGGCTGCCCGTCGCCGTCGTACTGCCCGGCGGCACGGCCGGACCGGTTGACCGGCCGCTGACCGTCCGCATCGACGCCGACGGAACCGTCGGCTTCCACGTGGGCGCCGGACTGACCGCGGACCACGAGCGCTGGCTCGCCGGGCACTTCGCCGCCTTCCTCACCACCCTCGCCGCCGACCCCCACCGCCCGCTCGGTACCGCCGACCTGCTCGCACCCGAGGAGCGGGAACTGCTGCTCGGCCGGTGGAACGACACCGCCGAGGAGTACCCGCGCGAGGAGACCGTGACCCGGCTGGTCACCGACATCGCCTGCGCCGCACCGGACGCCGTCGCCGTCCGCTTCCAGGACCGCGCCCTCGGCTACGGCGAACTCGACGAGGCCGCCGACCGGCTGGCCCGCCACCTCGCAGGTCTCGGCGCCGGCCCCGGCACACTCGTCGGCGTCTACCTGGAGCGCTCGCCCGAACTGCTGATCAGCCTGCTCGCCGTCCTGCGCACCGGCGCCGCCTACGTGCCGATCGACCCGATCTACCCGCCCGCCCGGATCGGCCACATGCTCGAGGACTCCGGCACCCGACTGGTCGTCACCGACGAGACGCTGGGCGGCACCCTGGCGGAGTTCCCGGTCACCCCGGTCCCGGCTGCCATGGCGCTCGCCGCCGGGCCTCCGGCGGCCCCGCTCGACCGCTCCGAACCGGACACGCCCGCCTACGTGATCTACACCTCCGGTTCCACCGGCCTGCCCAAGGGCGTCCAGGTCGGTCACCGTGCTCTGGTCAACTTCCTGTGGACGATGGCCCGCAGGCCGGGCTTCGGCTCCCGGGACTCGCTGCTCGCGCTGACCACCGTGTGCTTCGACATCGCGGTCCTGGAGCTGTACCTGCCGCTGGTGCGGGGCGGCACCGTGGAGATCCTCTCCGCCGCGGAGGCGGCCGACGGTGTCGTCCTGCGCGAACGCGTGGAACGTTCCGCGCCCACGGTCCTGCAAGCCACCCCGACCACCTGGCAGATGCTGCTCGCCGCCGGCTGGAACGGCGATCCGGCGCTGCGCGCCCTGTGCGGAGGCGAACCGCTGCCCCCCGAGCTGGCCGGCCGGCTCGCGCCCCGCGTCGGCGCGTTGTACAACATGTACGGCCCGACCGAGACGACCATCTGGTCCACCGTGGACCGGGTGCTGCCCGGCGAGGCGGCCACCATCGGCCGGCCCATCGGCAACACCCGCTGCCATGTCCTCGACGAGCGCGGTACACCGGTGCCGCCCGGTATCCCCGGGGAGCTGTACCTCTCCGGCGACGGCGTCGCCGACGGCTACCTCGGCCGGCCCGAGCTGACCGCCGAACGTTTCGTCGCCGCCCCCGGCGGCGGCACCGGCCGCGCCTACCGCACCGGCGACCTGGTACGGCACCTGCCCGACGGCCGCCTGGAGTACCTGGAGCGGATCGACGGCCAGTTCAAGCTCAACGGCTACCGCATCGAACTCGGCGAGGTGGAGTCCGCCCTGCTGCGGCTGCCCGGCGTCACCGCCGCAGTCGCCGTCGTCCGCGAGGACCGGCCCGGCGAACGCCGCCTGGCCGGCTACCTGGCCGGCCCGGCGGGCACTCCGGACACCGCCGCGCTGCGATCCTCCCTGGGCGAGCGCCTGCCCGCCTACATGGTCCCCTCGGCCCTCGTCGTCCTGCCCCGGCTGCCGCTCACCCCGAACGGCAAGGTCGACCGCAAGGCCCTGCCGAAGCCGGACCTCGTCCGTGTCGCCGGCGGTGCGGCGGCCGTCCGCACCGACCTGGAGCGGCGCATCGCCGAGGTCTGGTGCCAGGCACTCGGTCTGGAGTGGGTCGGTGCCGAGGACAACTTCTTCGATGTCGGCGGCGATTCGCTGCGCCTGACGTCCGTGGTGGCGACCCTGCGCGAGCGCCTCGGCCTCCAGGTCACCCGCCTCGACATGTTCGGCCATCCGACCGTACGGGCGATGGCCGCCCACGCCGCCCACGCCGGCCGCCCCGCCGAGCCCTCCGCGCCCCGGCCCCGGCGCTCCCGGGACACGGAGGCGCTGGCCCGCCGCCGCGACCGCAGGGGGCGGCGCTCATGACCGGCCCGCACGACTTCGCCGCACCCACCGCTCAGCCCGATCCGTCCGTTCCGCCAGGGGGTTCCGTGTCCACTTGTCAGGTCTGTTCACTCAAGGCCGTCCATCCGGGAGTGGTGCTCGACGACCAAGGGGTGTGCAACCTGTGCAACCTGGACTTCGCCGAGGACCTGCTCGTCAACTACCGCTACACCAGTGAGGTGTTCACCCAGTTCCAGCAGGCGCCGTCCGGCACCGGCGAGTACGACTGCCTGTTCATGTACAGCGGCGGCAAGGACAGCACGTACATGCTGGACAAGTTCGTCAACGAGTACGGCAAGCGGGTGCTGGCCTTCACCTTCGACGTCCCCTTCGAGAGCGTGCACGCCGCCCAGAACATCGCGCTGGCCCGGGAGAAGATCCCCGCGACGTTCGTCCTGGACGCCGACGACGACAACATCAAGCTGATGATGCGCGAGGTGTTCAACCGTCCCGCGCCGAAGAAGCCCGGCAAGTACCTCGACGAGAAGCTGCCCTGCGTCTCCTGCCGCACCTTCTTCGTCCTGCGCGCGATCCTCATGGCCTACCGGCAGAAGATTCCCTACATCGCGCTGTGCGCCGACCCGCAGCAGATCCTCACCATGGAGTCCGACGTCCGCAAGATCGTGCGCGACTTCTACAAGACGTTCGGCGAGCGGCTCGTCGACACGCTCTTCGGCGGGCAGCTGGAGGAGCTCCTCTTCGACGACGACGAGAACCTCCCGAAGATCGTCTTTCCGTTCATCGCCATGCGGCACGAGTACGACCCCGACCGCATCGTCGAGGAACTGCGCGCCAAGGGACTGTACGAGTCGTCGCCGATGGAGACGCACTGCACGCTCTTCCCGCTGTTGAACTACTACTCGTTCTCGAACTTCGACTGCATGTTCTACAAGCTCAACGCGGCCAGCCACGTGCGTTCCGTCAAGCGCAACGCCTCCTACGACCGCAACACCTTCAGCATCAAGTTCCCGCGCTCGCTCGACCTCGCCGACGTCGAGGGCCGGCTCGGCAGGGTCGTCAAGGAGATCGCGGCGGGGGAGGGCGACCGCGACGAGCACGAGCGCAGCCTCATCGACCTCTTCCAGCGCATGGACGCCTCCGAGGACGCCGCCCGCTTCGTCGCCCGCAGTTTTCTCGACATGCGATCCGTCGCCGACGACCTCGGCATACGGCTGAGCTGAAACCCGAACAGGAGAACAAGCACATGACGATTTCCGACTCCGACGTCGCCATCATCGGCATGGCCTGCCGCTTCCCGGGCGCCGACTCCGTCGACCGCTTCTGGGACGTCCTGAGCGAAGGACGCGAGACGCTGACCCGGTACACCGACGAGGAACTTCTCGCCGCCGGTGTGCCCGCCGCCCAGCTGGCGGACCCGCGCTACGTGAAGGCCGCCCAGACCATCCCGGGCACCGACCTGTTCGACTCCGGGCTGTTCCAGTTCACCCAGGACGAGGCCGAGATCCTCGACCCGCAGCACCGGATCTTCCTGGAGTGCGCCTTGGAGGCCCTGGAGCGGGCCGGCTACGACCCCGAGCGCACCGACGCCCCCATCGGCGTCTACGCCGGATCCGGCATGAACACCTATCTGCTGCACAACCTGGGCGAGCGCTACCGGGCCGCGTCCTCGGTGGACCACTACCGGCTGATGCTCGCCAACGACAAGGACTTCCTCGCCACCCGGGTGTCGTACAAACTCAACCTGACGGGGCCCAGCATCAGCGTCAACACGGCCTGTTCCACCTCGCTGGTCGCCGTGCACACCGCCTGCCTGGCCCTGCTCGGCGGCGAGTGCGACATGGCCCTGGTCGGGGCGGTCCACCTCAGCCCGCCGGACCGGGGCTACCAGTACCAGGAAGGCATGATCTTCTCGCCCGACGGCCACTGCCGCGCCTTCGACGCCGAGGCCCGCGGCACCGTGATCGGCAGCGGCGCCGGAGCCGTCGTCCTCAAGCGGCTGAAGGAGGCCCTCGCCGACGGCGACTGGATCCACGCCGTCATCAAGGGCTCCGCCATCAACAACGACGGCTCCGCCAAGACCGGTTACACCGCGCCCAGCGTCTCCGGGCAGGCCGCCGTCGTGGCCGACGCACAGGACGTCGCCGACGTCGACCCGGAGACCATCGGCTACGTCGAGGCGCACGGCACCGGCACTCCGCTCGGTGACCCCATCGAGGTCGCCGCGCTCACCGAGGCCTTCCGCGACGGCACGGACCGTACCGGACACTGCGCGCTGGGCTCGGTGAAGACCAACATCGGGCACCTGGACACGGCCGCCGGAATGGCGGGTCTGATCAAGACCGCCCTGATGCTGGAGCACCGCACCCTCGTGCCCAGCCTGCACTTCACCGAGCCCAACCCGGACATCGACTTCGCCGCCGGCCCGTTCTTCGTCAACACGGCGAAGACCGAGTGGACGAGCGAGACGGGACCGCTGCGCGCCGGCGTCAGCTCCTTCGGCATCGGTGGTACAAACGCCCATGTAATCCTCCAGGAGGGCCCGGCCCGCGATCAGGCCCCGAACGAGAGCCGGCCGGAACTGCTGGTCCTCTCCGCCCGCTCCGAGGACGCCCTCGAACAGGCCGCCACCGCTCTCGCCCGTCATCTGCGGGCCCACCCCGGCCTCGACCCGGCCGCCGTCGCCCAGACCCTCGGTCTCGGCCGCCGGGCCCACACCCACCGGCTTGCCCTGGTCGCCGGCAGCACCCGGTCCGCCGCCATGGCCCTCGCCCTCGGCGACGAGGAGCGCGTACGCCGCGGCGTGACCGGACGCGAGCCGAGCGCCCCCGTGCTCGTCCTGACCGGCACCGGCGCCGACCCGGCAGACTCGGCCGAGCTGTACGCGTCGGTACCCGCCTACCGGGACGCCGCCGACGCCTGCGCCGCCGCCGTCGAGCGCCCCGGCGAGGCCGAGGCACTCCTCGCCGAGGACGGTACGGTCGCCGCCTGCTGCCACGAGTACGCCCTCGCCGCCGCCCTCAACGCCTGGGGTCTCGCTCCGGCCGGCCTCGCCGCCACCGGCACGGGTCTCGCCACGGCCGCAGCCCTCGCCGAGGCCCTCCCGCTCGCCGACGCCCTCGCTCTGGCCCGCGGCAGCGGTCCCCACCGCGTGACCCCGCCCCGGCTGCCCGTCGTGTCACCGCGCACCGGCCGCTGGATGACCGAGGACGAGGGCCGCGACCCCGCCGCATGGACCGCCCGCGCCGACGCGACGGCCTCCCTGGACGCCCTGCTCGACGGCACCGGCCGGCACGCGGTCCACCTCACCGCACCGGACGACGGACCCGGCGGCCTCACCCACCTGCTGACCGTCGCCGCCGAACAGTGGGCGCTCGGCGCCGACCTCGACTTCGCCGCGGTGCACACCGGCCGGGACGTCCACCGGGTGCCCCTGCCCACCCACCGCTTCGAGCGACGGCGGCACTGGGTGGAGCCCGGCGACCACAGCGCGCGGACCGAGGCGGCACCGGCCGGCGACCGGCTGATCGCCCGCTTCGATCCGGCCGACCCGCAGCACAACGTCGAACTGATCCGGGACTACACCGCGGACGCGATCGGCAAGGTCCTCGGCGGCCGGCACCTGGCCGTCCTCGACACCAACCTCTTCGACCTCGGTCTGGACTCCCTCGTGCTCATCGAGGTCGTCGCCAAGCTCGGAGAGGAACTGGGCTTCGAGGTCCCGGCCGCCTCCTTCGTCGAGTTCCCCACCATCCGGTCCTTCGTGGACAACCTCGCCGAGCTGATGGGCCTCGCCCCCGGCACGGCCCCCGGCGGCGCCGTCCCGGCCCCGCGCACCTCCCGGCGAGCCCAGCGTGCGGCCGCCCGCCACACCGGCCAGGCCTGATCCCCTCCCGGGCAGCGACACCCCGGCCCGTGCGGCCGACGGAAGACCAGTGAGAGAGAGCAACTGTGGACGACAAGCGAAAGCTGCTGCTGAGCCTGCTGGCCCGGGCCTCCGCCCCGGCCCCGGCGAGCGACGGCGTGGCGATCGTGGGCGTCGCCGGCCGCTACCCGCTGGCCGGGACGCCCGCCGAGCTGTGGGACAACCTGGCCGCGGGACGGCACTGCATCCGGGAGGTGCCCGCCGACCGCTGGGACGCCGACGCACACCACGACCCGGCGGGAGTGCGCGGCAGTTACAGCAAGTGGGCCGGATTCATCGACGACGTCGACAAGTTCGACCCGCTCTTCTTCCAGATATCGCCGGCCGACGCCGAGGCGATGGACCCGCAGGAGCGGCTGTTCCTGCAGACCGCGGCGGCCGTCCTGGACGACGCCGGCCACCCCGCCGCCGAACTGGCGTCCCGGGGCCCGGTCGGTGTCTTCGCCGGCGTCATGAACAACAACTACGAGTGGATGGGCGGCGAGGCCAACGCCCTCGGCGTCCGCACCGACGCGCACTCCAACCACTGGTCGATCGCCAACCGGGTCTCCTACGTCTTCGACTTCACCGGCCCCAGCCTCGCCGTCGACACCGCCTGCTCGGCCTCACTCACCGCGATCCACCTGGCCTGCGAGAGCATCAGGTCGGGGGAGTGCCACACCGCGATCGCCGGCGGTGTCAACCTGATCCTGCACCCCATGCACCTGCGCATGCTGGCCGACCGCGGGATGATCTCGCACGGTGACCGGCTCAGGAGCTTCGGCGCCGACGCCGACGGGTTCGTCGACGGCGAGGGCGTGGGCGCCGTACTGCTGCGGCCCCTGAAGGACGCGATCGCCGACGGCGACCGCATCCTCGGCGTGATCCGTGGATCCGCCATCAACGCCGGTGGCAAGACCGGCGGTTACACCGTGCCGAGCGCGGCCGCGCAGGCCGAGGTGATCCGCGCCGCCCTGCACCGCGCCCAGGCCGACCCGGCAACCGTCGGATACGTGGAGGCCCACGGCACCGGCACCCCGCTCGGCGACCCCGTCGAGATCGCCGGGCTCGTGGAAGCCTTCGGCGGGCGCGTCGACCCGTCCCAGCGGGCCGGAGGGCCGACGGTCTCCGTCGGCTCGGTGAAGTCAAACATCGGCCACCTGGAGTCGGCGGCCGGCGTCGCGGGCCTGACCAAGGTGCTGTTCCAACTGCGCCACCGCACGCTGGCGCCCTCGCTGAACGCCGCCCGGCTCAACCCCGGCATCGACTTCACCACCACGCCCTTCGAGGTGCAGCAGACCCTCAAGCCCTGGGTGCCGGCGGCGGGTGACGGCGACCTTCCGCTGCGCGCGGTCGTCAGCTCCTTCGGCGGCGGCGGCGCCAACGCCTGCCTGGTCGTGGAGGAGTACCGCACACCACCGGCCGAGCCCGTCGCCCCCGACACCGACCAGCTCCTCGTCCTGTCCGCCAAGAGCCAGGACCGGCTGCGCGCGTACGCCGCCGACCTCGCCGCGTTCCTGCGCGGCGCCGCGGGTGCGGAACCCGCGGGCGTGGGCCGGGACGCCCTGGGCGACGCCCAGCGGCTGTGCCTGCGCGTGGCCGCCAAAACCGTCGGCGTGGCCGTCGAGTACCTGGACCTCGGCACCGACCTCGCCGACTGCGGCTTCGGCGTCCCCGAACGCGCCCGCCTCGAGGCGTCGCTGACGGCGGAGCGGGGCGACACCCTGCCCGCGGCGGTGACCACCGCACGGACGCTGGGCGCGATGGCGCAGACGATCGCCGGGAGCGAGGGCGCCCACGGGCCGGCCGGCAACGCCTCGGGAGCCCCGGATGCCCCGGATGCCCCGGGCGAGGCCGGCCCGCGGGCCGACGCCGCCGTCCGGGGAACCACCCGCCCGGCCCAAGGCCCCACCCGCCTCGCCGACATCGCCCGCACTCTTCAGTCCGGCCGCACTCACCACGAGTTCCGGCTTGCCCTGGCCGCCAGCTCGGTCGCCGAGGCGGCCGCGCTGCTGGAGGCGTACGCCGAGGGCACGGCCGACGCCCGGATCGGCACCGGCCGGGCCGCCCGGGCCCGGGTCGTCCTCGCCGGCGCCGAGGGCGACGCCCTCGAGACGGCCCTGACCCGCCGGGACCTGGCGGCGGTGGCCGGACACTGGCTGTCCGGCGCGGACGTCGACTGGTACCGCGTCACCCCCGCCGCGGCCCGCCGGACCGAGCTGCCGACCTACCCCTTCGCCCGCAGGCGCTACTGGATTCCCGAGCCCCCGGCCCGTGTCGCCCCCACACGGCCGACCGGGTCCGAAGACGCCGCCGCGGAGCAACTCCCGGACTTCTACCGTCCTGTGTGGGTGCGCGAGGACGCACAGACCCCCGGACCGGCCCCGCGCATGGGCCGCGTCCTCGTCCTGGTGACCGAGGCTTCCGCCTGGCTCGGCGAGGCGGTCACGGCTCGCGTCCCCGAGAGCCGAGTGGAGTCGGTCCGCATCGACCGACTTCCCCCGTCCGCCTGGCTGGGGCAGGCCGACGGCGCCGACCTGGTGCTCCACCTCGGCGGCGTCGGCGCCGGAATCGCCGAGGGCCTGGGCGCCGACAAGGCCGCCGAGCAACTGCGCACGGGCTCCCTCTCCCTGTTCCGTCTGGTCCGCTCGACCAGCGCCGCACGCGTCCTCGTGGTGACCAGCGACGTCCACCCGGTCGCGGGCGGCACCGCAGCCAACCCCTTCGCCGCGGGCATGCACGGCCTGCTCCAGGTGGTGGCCAAGGAGCGCCCCGAGCTCCAGGTCGGCGCCCTGGACTTCGCCTCCGCCGACCTCGCGGACGAGGACGCGACCGACACCCTGACCGACGCGATCCTGGCTGCGCCCGCCGACGCCACCGGCCGCACCGTCGTCCTGCGCGGCGGGATCCGCTACGTCCGCCGCCTCGGCCGCGTCACCCTCCCCGCGTCCGGCCCCGTCTTCAGGGACGGCGGCGTCTACCTGCTCGTCGGCGGCACCGGCGGCATCGCACAGGAACTCAGCCGCCACCTCGCCGAGCGCCACCGGGCCCGGCTGGTGTGGTTCAGCCGCGGCGACCTCGGCACCGAACAGCGCGCCGCCGCCGAGCGGATCCGCGCCCTCGGCGGCGACGTCGCCCACGTCCGCGGCGACGCCTGCGCCACCGCCGACCTCGCCGCCGCCGTCGCCGAGGCGCACCGCCGCTTCGGCGCCCTGCACGGAGTCGTGCACGCCGCGATGGTGTTCGACAACCACGCCCTCGCCGATCTCGACGAGGAGACCTTCACCGCCGCCACCCGGGTCAAGACTGAGGGCGCCGCCGCGCTCGCCGCCGCTGTCGAGGGCGAGGACCTGGACTTCCTGGTCTACTTCTCCTCCGCCGGCTCCTTCGGCAGCTTCGCCGGCAACGGCGCCTACATCTGCGCCTCCGCCACGGAGGACGCCTACGCGCTGTTCCTGCGCGACCGGCTGCCGTTTCCGGTGACCGTCGTCAACCAGGGCTACTGGGGCATGGTCGGATCCGGCGCCGAGCCCGGGCTCGCCGACATCTTCACCGGGCTCGGCATCCAGGGCTTCAGCCCCGCCGCGGGCATCGCCGCCGTCGACCGCATCCTCGGCAGCGGGCTGCCGCAGGTCATGCCGATCCGCGCCGGGCGCAGGGCCCTGGAAGCCATGGGCCACGACCCGGACCTGGACGGCGAGGTCCTCGGCGACGGCCACCCGGCCGCCCTGGCCTCCGCGGCCGGACGGCTCGGCACCGGTACCGCCGCCCCGGCCGCCCGCCGCGTCCTCACCGGATACGAGGAGCTGGAGGCCGTCTCCGCGCCCATGCTGCTCGGCGTCTACCAGCGGATGGGAGCCTTCCGGCACGCGGGTGAACGGCACGGTGCCGAGGCGCTGCGCGGCAGTCTCGGCATCCTCGACCGCTTCCGGCGGCTGCACGAGGCGCTGCTCAACATCCTGGCCGACGCCGGATTCCTGACCCGCGACGGGGACCAGGTCGGCACCACCCCCGCGGTCGGCGCCGTCGACGCCGACGAGCACGCGGGCCGCTGGGAGGCGGAGTTCGACAGGATCGCGGCGGCCTACCCGGACATCGAGCCGACCGTCACCCTCAACCGCCTGTTCCTCCAGGCGTACCCGCGCATTCTGCGCGGCGAGGTGGGCGCCACCGAGATCATGTTCCCCGGCTCCTCGATGAAGCTGGTGCAGAACTTCTACAAGGGCAACCCGCTCACCGACTCCTTCAACCTCGTGGTCCGCGACACGGTCCGCGACTTCCTCGACCTGCGCCTGCCCCAGCTGCCGCGCGGCCGCACGGTCGAGGTCGTGGAACTGGGCGCCGGCACCGGCGCGACCAGCGAACGGGTGCTGCCCGCCCTGGCCGCGCACCCGGGACGCGTCGGGTACACCTTCACCGACATCTCGCCGCGTTTCCTGGAACACGGCCGGGAACGGTTCGCCGAACGCTACGACTTCGCCCGCTTCCAGGTACTGAACCTCGAACGCGGCCTGACGGAGCAGGGGTTCGAGCAGGCCTGCGCCGACCTCGTCGTCGCCACGAACGTCGTCCACGCCACCAGCGACCTGCGGGCCACCCTGCGCAGGGCCAAGGCCCTGCTGCGTCCCGGCGGCTGGCTGGTCCTCAACGAACTGACCGCCGTACGGCCGCTGCTGACCATCGGCGGTGGTGTCCTGGAGGGCTGGTGGGCCTTCGAGGACGCACACCTGCGTATGCCGGACTCCCCGCTCGCCTCCCCGGAGGGCTGGACCCGGCTCCTGCACGAGGAGGGATACACCCCGGTCCACGCGCTGGGTGCCGGAGACCCGGCGCTCGGCCAGACCGTCCTGGTGGCGGAGAGCGACGGGGTCCTGCTGAGCGCCCCGAAGCCCACGGCGGGCCCGGCCACCTCCATCCCGGTCACCTCCATCCCGGTCACCTCCACCCACGCCCTCACCGAGCGCCTGCGCGCCCTCGTCGAGCGGGTGCTCAAACTGGACGAGGGCATCGACCCCGACCGCCCGTTGGCCGACTACGGCTTCGACTCGCTCAGCGGCATGAAGATCGTCGCCGCCGTGGACGAGGAGTTCGGTGTCGCCGTACCGCTCGGCGACTTCTTCGAGCGGCCGACCCTCCGTGAGCTGACCGCCCACCTGGCCGCCAACTCGCTCGCAGGCGTGGCCGCCGGACCCGCGCTCCCCGAAGCGCCCGGTGCGGTCGCCCCGCAACCGGCCGCACCCGCCCCGGCCACTGCCGTCCCCGCTGCCTCCTCCCCGGCGGCCGAGGCCGCGGCCCGCGTCCTGCGCCCGCGCACCGAGGGCGAGGAGAGCCGCCACCCCCTGTCCGCGGGCCAGCGCTCCCTCTGGGTGATCGAACAGATCGCACCCGGTACCTACGCCTACAACCTGCCTCTCGCCCTCTGGCTCGACCGCGGCCTCGACGTGCTCGCCCTGCGGGCCGTCCTGCAGGACCTCATCGACCGGCACGCCGAGCTGCGGGCCACCGTCCACGCCGGCGAGGAGGGGCCGTACGCCCGGATCGAGTCCGAGCCCGAACTCCCCTTCCAGCAGGTCTTCCTGACCGCCAGGAGCGACGCCGAGCTGCGGGACCGGATGCGCGCCGAGCTGCGCCGCCCCTTCGAGCTCACCGCCGGCCCTCTCGTCCGCGCCACCCTCTACACCCTGGGTGACGGCCGCAACGCGCTGCTACTGACCTTCCACCACCTGGTCTTCGACGGCGTCTCCATCGCCGTGCTCCTGCGTGAGCTGGAGCGCGGCTACCACGCGCTCCTCGCCGGCCGTGTCCTCCCCGCCGAGCGCCCCGCCCGCAGCTACGCCGACTTCACCGACAGGCAGCGCGAGATGCTCACCGGCGCCGAGGGCCGACGGCTGCGCGCGTACTGGACCGAACGGCTGCGCGGGCGCAGGACCACCGTGCCGCTGCCGCTGGACCGGCCCCGCCCGGCCGTGCCGGGCTTCCACGGGGAGAGCCTGGACGGACACATACCCGCCCCGGTCGCCGACCGGGCCCGCGCGCTCGCCGGCACGGAGCAGACGTCGCTGTTCGGGGTCGTCCTCGCGGCCTGGTTCACGGTGCTGCACCGCTACAGCGACCAGGCCGACATCGCCGTGGGCACGCCGACGGCCGGACGTGGGACGAGCGGCTTCGACGACACGCTCGGCTACTTCATGAACATGGTGGTCCTGGCCGAACGCGTCGACGGCGCCGAGGCGTTCCGCGGCCTGGTACGCCGTGTCCACCGCACCGTGCTGGATGCCCTGGAACACAGCGCGTATCCGCTGATCACCCTGGCAGACGACCTCCGCCGCGAGGATCCCGGCGCCGGGGCCCCCTTCAACGTCGCGTTCTACTTCCAGAACTGGGCCCGTACCGCCCGCCGCGACGCGTCCGGCGGCACCGTGGTGCTCGGCCCGGTCGAAGGCGTGCACCAGGAGGGCGAGTTCGACCTGACCCTGGAGGTCGTCGAGCAGGAACAGGGCTGCCGCTACACGCTCAAGTACGACCCCGACCTCTTCGACGAGGAGACCGTCGCCCGCCTCGGCACCCACTTCACCACCCTCCTCGCCTCCGCCGTCGAAGGACCCGGCACCCCGGTGGCCGACCTGGAGCTGCTCACCGGAGACGAGCGGGCCCGGATCACCGCGCCCGCCCCCGCCGACTACCCGGCCGAGACCCTGGTCGGGGAGCTGGTGCGACGGCAGGCCGACCACCGGCCCGACGCGGTCGCAGTCCGCCACGCCGGCACCGAACTGACCTACCGCACACTCATGGAGCGCGCGGACGCCCTCGCCGCCCGGCTCATCGCCGCCGGAGCGGGCCGCGGCCGTACCGTCGGGGTGCTGCTCCCGCGAGACCAGGACCTGCCGGTGGCACTCCTCGCCGTGCAGGCCTCGGGCGCCGCCTACGTACCGCTCGACCCCGCCTACCCACATGACCGGCTCGCCTACATGGCCGAGGACGCCGGGCTGCACCTGCTGCTCACCCACTCCACCTCCGCCGTCGGCCTCACGTCTGTGCCCCGGCTGTTCGTCGACACAACCGAGCAGCCGCCCGCGCTGCCCTCGCCCGGCCCGGCAGGCCCGTCCGACGCCGCGTACGTCATCTACACCTCCGGCTCCACCGGCCGGCCCAAGGGCGTCCGGGTGCCGCACCGCGCGCTGACCAACTTCCTGTGGTCGATGGCCCGCGAGCCCGGCTTCGGCCCCGGCGACACCCTGCTGGCCCTCACGACCGTCTGCTTCGACATCTCCGGCCTGGAGCTCTACCTGCCGCTGGTCACCGGGGGCACGGTGGAGCTGCTCTCCTCCGAGGACGCCCGCGACGGGCTGCGGCTGCGCGAGGCCGTCGAACGGGCCCGCCCCACCGTCATGCAGGCCACCCCGGCCACCTGGAGCATGCTGCTGGCCGCCGGCTGGCAGGGCGACCCCGCGCTCAAGGTGCTGTGCGGCGGCGAGGCGCTGCCCGCCGACCTGGCCGAGGCACTCCTCGCGGGCAACGGGCAGGTGTGGAACCTCTACGGCCCCACCGAGACCACCATCTGGTCGGCGGTGAGCCGCCTCGCCCCGGGGGGCCGGGTCACCCTGGGGGCCCCGGTCGCCAACACCGCGCTCCACGTCCTCGACAGCGCGCGCAGACCTGTCCCCACCGGCGTCTTTGGGGAGTTGTACATCGGCGGTGACGGCGTGGCCGACGGCTACCTCGGCCGCCCCGACCTGACCGCCGAGCGCTTCCTGCCCGATCCGTACGCGGCGCGCGCCGAGGCCCGCATGTACCGCACCGGCGACCTCGTACGGCGGCTCGCCGACGGCACGATCGAATACCTCGGCCGGCTCGACTCCCAGGTCAAGGTGCGTGGCTACCGGATCGAACTGGAGGAGGTCGAGTCGACCCTGCGCCGGCTCGACGGCGTCCGGGAGGCCGTCGTCGTGGCACGGGGACAGGCAGCGGGCTCGCACACGCTGCTCGCCTGCTACGTCCTCGAGGACGGCGCCACCGAGCCGGACCGCGAGCAGCTCGCGGCCTGGCTGCCGGAGCACATGTTGCCCGACGCCCTGGTCCGGGTGACCGGCTTCCCGCGCACCCTGAACGGGAAGACCGACCGCACCACGCTGGCCGCGCTGCCCCTGGCCGACCTGCGTGCCCGCTTCGGCACCGGGGCCGCACCCGGCCCCGGCGCTCCGGCAGGAGCCGCCGACGGCCGGACGGAGGGCCTCGTCGCCGAACTGGCGCACATGGTCGCCGCCCTGACCGACCTGCGCCCCGAGGACATCGGCGCACACACGCCGCTCGGCGAGACCGGCATGAACTCCGTCAGCTTCACCGCCCTCAGCGCCGAGCTCCGCAAGGTGTTCGGCATCACCGAGTACCCGACGCTCTTCTACCGCCGGGGCACCCTGCACGCGCTCGCCGAGCACCTGTGGGAGCATCACGCGAATCCGCTGACGGCCCACTTCGGCAACACCCCGCAGGCGCTCGACACCGAGCGGGACGCTCCGGCCGGGACCGTGGCCGCGGCAGTAGTCGCCGGATCCGGGACGTCCGGGGCTCCTGCCGGGGCCGGGACCCCGGTGGCCCCCGCCGGCGGTGAGGTCGCCGTCATCGGTATGGCCGGGCGACTGCCCGGCTCCATGGACCTCAGGGAGTTCTGGGACCACCTTGCCGCCGGCGACGACCTGGTCGGTGAGATCCCCGCCGACCGCTGGAACTGGCGCGACCACCCCCGCTCCCGCTCCCGCTGGGGCGGCTTCGCCCCGGACGTGGACCGGTTCGACGCCGCGTTCTTCGGCATCTCTCCCCGGGAGGCCGAACTGATGGACCCGCAGCAGCGACTGCTGCTCGAAACGGTCTGGCAGGCTGTCGAGGACGCCGGCTACCGCCCCTCGGAGCTGGCCGGGAAGCGGGTCGGTGTGTTCATCGCCGTCACCAACTCCGACTACCACGAGGTGCAGCGGGCCGCCGGACGCGCCACCGAGGGCCACACCCTCACCGGCGCCGCCCTGTCGATCGTCCCGAACCGGGTGTCGTACCTGCTCGACCTGCGGGGCCCCAGCATCGCGGTCGACACCGCCTGCTCCGGCTCCCTCACCGCTGTCCACCAGGCCTGCGCCGCCCTGCGCGACGGCACCTGCGACCTGGCCGTCGCGGGCGGAGTCAGCCTCATCCTGGCCCCGGGCGTGTACGAGGCGCTCAGCCAGGGGGAGATGCTCAGTCCCGACGGCCGCTGCAAGGCCTTCGACAGCCGCGCCGACGGCTATGTGCGCGGCGAGGGCGCAGGCGTCGTCCTGCTCAAGCCGCACGAGCGGGCCGAGCACGACGGCGACGCCGTACACGCCGTCATCAAGGCCGCCGCGCTCAACCACGGCGGCCGGACCACCTCGCTCACCGCCCCCAACCCGGAGGCCCAGGCCGACCTGCTGGTGGAGGCCTATCAGGCCGCAGGTGTCCACCCGGACACCGTCGGCTACATCGAGGCGCACGGCACCGGCACCGCCCTGGGCGACCCGATCGAGACCACGGGCCTGAGCACCGCCTTCCGGCGGCTGCGGGCGGGGGAGGACGCACCCGGCGGATCCGCTCCGTGCGCCATCGGCTCGGTCAAGACGAACATCGGCCACCTGGAGGCCGCGGCCGGTATCGCCGGACTCTTCAAGGTGATCCTGTCGATGCGGCACGGCACCATCCCGGCCAGCCTGCACTTCCGCGAGCCGAACCCCTACCTGGAACTCGACGGCGGCCCCTTCGAGGTCGCCGCCACCGCCCGGCCCTGGCAGCGTGCCCGGGACGCCCACGGAGCCGAACTGCCCCGCCGGGGCGGCGTCAGCTCCTTCGGCTTCGGCGGGGCGGGCGCGCACATCGTGATGGAGGAACCACCCATGCCGGACATCCGCGACGAGCCCTCGGCCCAGCAGGTCTTCGTGCTCTCGGCCCGCGACGGCGACGCCCTCCGACGCTCGGCCGCCCGGCTGGCCGACTACCTCGGGCGCCAGGACGTCCCGGCCGCGGACCTCGCCCACACCCTGCAGACGGGCCGGGAGCCGATGCCGCACCGGCTCGCCTGCGTAGCCGACGGCACCGCGGCCCTGCGCGCCGAGCTCACCGCGTACCTGGCCGGGCGCCCCTCCGCCGTACGCACCGCCCAGGTGACGGCCGCCCGCACGGGCGCCCCCGCCTCCCCGGACCGGCGCGACCTCCAGGCCGTGGCGGCCGCCTGGCTGCACGGCACCGACATCGACTGGCGGACCCTGCACGAGGGCGCCACCCGGCGTCGCGTCCACCTGCCGGCCTACCCGTTCGCAGGCCCCCGGCACTGGGTCGCCCCCGTAGAGCGCCTTGCGGAGCCCGGCCCCCGTCTGCACCCCACCCTCCTGGACGCCAACGTCTCCACCTTCGGCGAGCAGCGGTTCGCCAAGACGCTGACGGGCGAGGAGTTCTTCCTGCGCGACCACGTCGTCGGCGGCGACCTGGTGCTGCCCGGCGTGGCCTACCTGGAGATGGGCCGCCTGTCGGGCGAACTCGCCGCCGGGGGAGCCGAGGTGCGCGGCGTCGACGACCTGGTGTGGGCGGCGCCGGTCCGGCTCGCCTCCGGCCGTACCGGGCACCCGCTGGTGGTCCGTGTCACAGGCGACCGCTCCCGCGCGAGCTTCGAGGTGCGCGGCACCGCCGAGGACGCGCCGGTACACGCCGCCGGCACCCTGCGCTTCGACGACCCCGGTTCCCCGCCCGCCCCCATCGCCCTGGCAGACGTACGCGCCCGCTGCACCCGCGTCCAGCCGGGGGCCGACTGCTACGAAGGGTTCGTCCGGCTCGGTTTCGCCTACGGTCCCGCCTTCCGGGTCATCGAGGAGATCGCCGAGGGCCCCGGGGAGGCGCTGGCGACCCTGCGCCTGCCGGAGGCGCAGCGCGCGGACGCCGGTGCGTACTCCTTCCACCCCTCGCTGCTGGACGCCGCCCTGCAGACCGCGGGCCGGCTGGTCCAGGGTGCCGGGGACCCGGCGGGCCCGGCACCGTACCTGCCGTTCTCCCTGGGCGCGGTCCGGCTGTACGCACCGCTGCCCGAGCGGGGCTACGCGTACGCCACCCCGGCCCGGCGCCCCGCCCCGGGCGGCTCGCTCGCCTTCGACGTCACCCTGCTCGACGAGAACGGGCAGGTGGCCGCCGCGCTGGAGTCCTTCACACTGAGGTCGCTGCGCCCGACGGACGCGGACACACCGCCCGCGCCCGGGATCCAGGTCGTGCCCGCCGACGACGTCGTCCACGCCTTCGAGCCCGTCTGGGAGGACGCGCCCGCTCCGCACGGCGAACTCCCCGCAGCCGCACGGGTCCTGCTGTTCGCCACCCCCTCCGCCGACGCCACCGACGTGGCCGTCGCCCTCACGGCGACGGGGGCCGAAGTCCGCAGCGTCCCGCTCCGCGACCGCTTCGATGCCGAGGCCGCTGTACGCGCCGCCGGAGACGGCCCCGTCCACGTCGTCCACCTGGCCGGACAGGACCGCACCACCCGGGACTCCGTGGAGCACGGCTTCCACGCTGCCCTGAGCTTCCTGCGGACCTGGCAGCGCGAGCGCCGCGACGCGCTGCGCTACCTGTACGTCCACCCCGAGCCGGCCCCGTCGCCCGCCCAGCCGGCGATGGCTGCCTTCGCCCGCACCGTGCGCCTGGAGCAACCGTCGGTCGCCCTCGGCGTCCTGGCCCTCGCTCCGGGCCGCCCCCTCGCCGAGACCGTCGTCGCCGAACTCGGCACGGACGGCGGGCCCGAGGTCCGCACGGACGCGGACGGCCGGGCCCGCCGCGCCTGGCGGCAGGTGACCCTCCCGGCCGCGCCGGCCGCCGCGTTCACCGGTACCGGAGCGCACATCGTCACCGGCGGCACCGGTGCTCTGGGCCTGCTCGTCGCCGAGCACATCGCCGCCGCACGGCGGGCCGCAGGTGTCACCGGCGGCGGGATCGTGCTCGCCGCGCGCACCGCCCCCGGCCCCGGGACCAGGGCCCGCGCCGAAGCCGTCGGCGCCCGGGTCGTCGTCGCCGACGTCACCGACCCGGCCGCCGTACGCGACCTGGTGGCAGAGGCCCGCCGGGCGCACGGCTCGGTCAGCGGCGTCGTGCACGCGGCCGGCGCTCTCAGGGACGGGCTCATACGCACCAAGCAGCGTGTGGACGCCGACGCCGTACTCTCCGCCAAGGTGCACGGCACCGTGCTGCTCGACGAGGCGACCGCGGACGAACCGCTGGACTACTTCGTCGCGTTCTCCTCGGCGGCCGCGGCCTTCGGCAACACCGGCCAGAGCGACTACGCCTTCGCCAACGCCTTCCTCGACCACTTCGCCGAGGAGCGAGAGCGGCGCCGCCGGGAAGGCGCCCGGCACGGCCGCACCCTCGCGGCCGCCTGGCCGGTCTGGGCCGACGGCGGAATGCGCGTCGACGCCGACGCCGAGGCCTACATGGAGCGCGTGCTCGGCATGCGCCCCCTGCGCACCGCCCCAGCCCTGCAGGCCCTGGCACGCGCCCTCGCCCACACCGCGCCGCGCCTCCTCCTGGCCGCCGGCGACCCCGACCGCATCCTCCAGGCCCTCGAAGGAGCCGAGCCGCACAAGGACGAGTCCGGCAGTGCCGTGCCCGGAGCGCACGAGCGCGCCGAGGAACTCGTCCTGCGGCTGCTCGCCGAGGAGCTGAAGCTGCCCGAGGCGGAGATCGCCGTCGCCGAGCCCTTCGACCGGTACGGCGTGGACTCACTCATCACCATGAGCCTCATCCGCCGCCTGGAGGAACACCTCGGCCCGCTGTCGAAGACCCTGCTCTTCGAGTACGTGACGGTGGGCGACCTCGCCGGGCACCTGGCCGGGGCCCACCCCGGCGCGTTCCCGGCCGCCCCCACGGCGACCGTGCTTCCGGCGACGCCGGCCGAGCCGGTCGCCCCCGCCCCGCAGGACGACGCCATCGCCATCATCGGCGTCGCGGGACGCTACCCCCAGGCCGACGACGTCACCGAGTTCTGGCGCAACCTGCGCGCCGGCCGGGACAGCGTGGAGGAGGTCCCCGCCGACCGTTGGGACCACGGCCTGTTCTACGACCCGGACAAGTCCGCCACAGGAAAGACCTACGGCAAGTGGGGCGGCTTCGTACCCGGCGCCGACCGCTTCGACCCGCTGTTCTTCCGGATGTCGCAGATCGAGGCGGAGCACACCGACCCGCAGGAGCGGGTGTTCCTCGAGACCGTCTGGCATCTGCTGGAGGACGCCGGATACACCCGCGAACAGTTGCGCGGCGCCCGCACCGGCGTGTTCGTCGGCATGATGTACGGGCACTACCAGCTGTACGGCGTCCAGGAGGCGCTGCGGGGTGAGGGCTTCGCGACCTCCTCGTCGTACGCCTCGGTGGCCAACCGTGTGTCGTACTTCTTCGACTTCACCGGCCCCAGCATGGGCCTCGACACCATGTGCTCCTCCTCACTGGTCACCATCCACCAGGCATGCCTCGCCATTCGCAACGGCGACTGCGACGTCGCCGTGGCCGGCGGGGTCAACATCTCCAGCCACCCGGTGAAGCTCCTTCAGCTCGCCCAGCGCGGCTTCCTCGCCGAGGACGGGCGCTGCCGCAGCTTCGGTGAGGGCGGCACCGGATACGTGCCCGCCGAGGGATCGGGCGCCGTTCTGCTCAAGCGCCTGGACGCGGCACGCGCCGACGGCGACCGCATCCTCGCCGTGGTCAAGGCGTCCGCCGTCAACCACGGCGGGGCAGGAGCCGGTTACAGCGTCCCCAACCCCAAGGCCCAGGGCGACCTCGTGCGTACGGCGCTGGAGCGGGGCGGACTCGCGCCCGCCGATCTCGACTACCTGGAGGCACACGGCACCGGCACCGCACTCGGCGACCCGGTGGAGATCACCGGAATGCTGAGGGCCTTCGGTGAGGAGCCGCCCGAGCGGCTGCCCATCGGCTCGGTCAAGTCGAACATCGGGCACGCCGAGTCGGCCGCCGGCATCGCCGCGATCACCAAGGTGCTGCTCCAGATGCGGCACGGCGAGCTGGTGCCGTCCCTGCACGCGGACCGCCTCAACCCGAACATCGACTTCACGGCGATCCCGTTCGAGGTGCAGCGCGAGCATGCCCCCTGGCCCCGCCGCGTCCTCGCGAACGGCGGGGAACGGCCGAGGACTGCGGGCGTGAGCTCCTTCGGCGCGGGCGGCACGAACGCCCACATCATCCTGCAGGAGTACGTCGGCGACGGTGACGGTGCCGGAGCTGCCCCGGCCGGACCCCAGCTGGCGGTCCTCTCCGCGCGGGACGCGGCCCGACTGGCCGCGCAGGCCCGGCGGCTCGCCGGTCACCTGCGCGCCGAGGACGCAGCCGCGACCCCCGCGCAGGTCGCCTGGACCCTGCAGACGGGCCGGGAGGCGATGGCCCACCGGCTGGCGGTGCTCTTCCGCGACCTGCCCGAACTCTGTGCCCGACTCGACGAGTTCGCCGCAGGCGCCACCCCGGCCGACAGCTGGACCGGCGTGGTCGACCCGCGCCGGCCCGCCGCGGGCGAGCGGCTCCCCGCCGACCCCGCCGCGTACGCCACCGCCTGGACCGGCGGACAGCGGGTGGACTGGCCCGCCCTGCACCCCGGCGGCAGGCCCGCCCGGGTGGCGCTGCCCGGCTACCCCTTCGACGGCGACCGGGTCTGGCTGGCCGCGGCGGACGCCGAGCTGGCGGCACTCGGCGCCGGGCGTGACGCCTTCGCCGCCGGGCGTGATCTGCCGGGTGGCGGCCGGAGCGCGCACGCCGAGCACGACGACGCGTCAGGTGCCGGCCCCGACACCCCCGCCGCCCGACGTGACCACGAAGGACTGTTGCTGGCCCGGACGTGGCACCCCGCCCCGCCCGCGCCCCGTTCGGCGCCGCCCGCCCTGACCGCCGTACTCGCCGCACCCGGTACCGAGGCGCTGGCTGCCCGGCTCGCCGCGGTGCTGCCGGCCGTCGAGGTGCTCACCACCGACCTGATCGACGCCGAACTCGCCGACACCGGCACCCGCTGGGACCGCTTCGACGCCGTCGTCGACCTGGCGGGCTGCACCGGGCCCGTGCTGCCGCCCACACACGCCGCGCTGCCCTCCTGGCTGCGCTGGCTCCAGCACCTGGTCGACCTCGGCCGCCGCGACCTGCGCGCCCTGCTCGTCTCGCGCGGCGCGCCCGCCCTCGGCGGAGCGGCCCGGGTGGGCCTGTACCGGATGCTGCAGAGCGAGTACCGCCACGTCCGCTCCCGCCATGTGGAGATCGACCGCGCCGTGACCGACGAGCAGGTGTGCCACTGGGTCGCCGAGGAGCTGTCCGCCGACGGCGAGCCCGCCGAGGTCGCCTACCGCGGGGGAGTACGCCACCTGGCGACGCTCGCCGAGGCTCCGCGGACGCCGGGCACCGGCCTCAGCTTCCCGGCGGACCACGTGCTGTGGGTGACCGGCGGCACGCGTGGCCTCGGGCTGCTCACCGCGTGCCACTTCGTCGCCCGGCACGGCGTGCGCAAGCTGGTCCTCACCGGCCGCGAGGAGTTGCCGCCACGCGCGGAGTGGGCGGCGCACATCGCCGAGGACGGCCCGCTGGGCCGCAAGCTGCGCCCGCTGGCCGACCTGGCCGCCCAGGGTGTCGAACTCGAGGCCGTCGCCGTTCCGCTGGACGAGAAGGAGGCGCTCGCCAAGGTCCTCGCCGACGTCAGGCTGCGGCTCGGCCCGATCGGCGGCGTGATCCACAGTGCGGGCTTCACCGACTTCGGGAATCCGGCGTTCGTCCGCAAGCCGCAGACCGGCATCGCACGGGTCCTCGCACCGAAGGTGTTCGGGCTGGACGCCATGCTGGAGTGCTTCCGGGACGAGCCGCTCGGCCTGTTCGTGCTGTACTCGTCGGTCGCCGCCGCCGTCCCCGCCCTCGCGGTCGGCCAGAGCGACTACGCGATGGCCAACGCCTACCTGGACGCCGTGGCCGAGGCCCGCCCGTACGGCTTGCCCCTGGTCAGCGTGCAGTGGCCGAGCTGGAAGGACACCGGTATGGGGGAGGCCCGCAGCGCCGCCTACCAGGCCTCCGGCCTCGCCTCGCTCACCGACGCTCAGGGGCTGGCCCTGCTCGACCGCGCGTTGGAGAGCGGCGCCCGGGTCGTGATGCCCGTACTGCCGCGCTCCGGCGCCGAGTTCAGTGCCGAGCGGCTGACGGCAAGGCGCCTGGAGGCCTCGCCTGCCGCACCGGCCACCGCACCGCGACCGGTTGCCGACGCGGGCGCGGAGGTGGGTGCTGCCGTCGAGGCGGTCTCCTCCTGGCTGCTCGACCAGCTCGCGACGGAACTGCGCTTCGACCGCGCCAAACTGGCCGGGGACGTTCCGGTCCATGACTACGGCATGGACTCGATCATGGTCTCCCAGCTCGTCCAGACCGTCGCCCGGCGACTGGACGTCTCGGTCGACCCGTCGGCCCTGCTGGAACACCCGACGGTGGACGACTTCGCGGCGTACCTCGGCGAGGAGCACCGGACCGAGCTGCTCGGGGAGTTCGGCACCACGGCTCCGGGGACCGAGGCACGGCCGGGGTCCGCGGGACCGTCGGAATCCGCGGGACCGTCGGAATCCGCGGCACCGTCGGGATCCCCGGCCCCGTCGGGATCCCCGGCCCCGGCATCCGCCTGGGCCTTCGACACACCCGCCACCGTCGACCGGCAAGGCACCACATCCCACACCCCTGACCCACGAGCCGGCGCCGTCGCGGTGATCGGCCTCTCCTGCCGCTTCCCCGACGCCGACTCCGCCGACGCCTACTGGGAGCTGCTGCGGGAGGGCCGTACGGCTCTGCGTCCCGTCCCGGACTCCCGCTTCGGCCGCTCCCTCGGTTTCCACGCAGGGCTGCTGCCGGAAGTGCTGCGGTTCGCGCCCGAGCGGTTCCTGCTGTCACAGCCGGACGTCGAGGCGATGGATCCGCAGGCGCTGCTGCTGTTGGAAGAGGTCGACAGGGCCGTACACCACGCCGGTTACCACCCGGCGGACCTCAAGGGCCGCCGCGTCGGCGTGTACGTCGGCGGCCGTGCCACCCACACCCCCGACCCGGCGGCCCTTGAGCGGGCCAAGAACCCGGTCGTGGTCACCGGCCAGAACTATCTCGCGGCCAACATCTCCCAGTTCTTCGACTTCCAGGGCCCGAGCCTGGTGGTGGACACGGCGTGCTCCTCCGCTCTGGTCGCGATGGACATGGCAGTACAGGCACTGCGTACCGGTTCCGTCGAGTCGGCCGTCGTCGCCGGTGTGAGCCTGCTCGCGGACGACCGGGCGCACCAGGTGTTCGGGCAGCGCGGACTGCTCAACCCGGGAGCGGAGTTCCACGCGTTCGACGGCAGGGCGGCCGGCCTGGTGCTCGGTGAGGGCGTCGGCGTCGTCGTCCTCAAGCCGCTGGCCCGGGCCCAGGCGGACGGTGACCGGGTGCTCGCCGTACTGGAGGGCATCGCGATCAACAACGACGGCCGCACCGCCGGCCCCGCCACACCCAACCTGCGCGCCCAGAAGGACGTGATGGCCGAGGCGCTGGCGCTCAGCGGCCGCGCGCCGCAGGACGTCGGCTGGGTGGAGACCAACGCCTCCGGCTCGACCGTCACCGACCTGCTCGAACTGAAGGCGATCGAGAGTGTCTACGGCGCCGGCCCGGCCCGCCCCTCGCGGCTCGCGCTCGGATCGGTGAAGCCGAACATCGGTCATCCGCTGGCCGCGGAGGGCATAGCCGCGTTCATCAAGGTGGCCCTGATGCTGCACCACCGACAGCAGGTGCCGTTCCTCTCCGGTCAGCAGCCCCTGCCGCACTTCGACCTGGACGCCTCCGCGATGTACTTCCCGAGGGAGGTCCACCCGTGGCCCGCGGGCGCGGACCGGGCCGCGCTCAACTGCTTCGCCGACGGCGGCACCAACGCGCACCTGCTGCTCGCCCCGGCCCCGGAGGGCCACCGCGCCGCTCGGGCACCGCTGGCGCAGCCCTCGCCACAACGCACGGTCGTCATCCGGAGCACCGCCTCCGAAGCGCCCGGCGCACCTGCCCGGCCGGCGGCGGCCGGCCTGTTCTGGGACACGTACCGGTGACCGCGTCCCACGGGACGTCCCCGGTGACCGACACGCCCACCGGGCGCCTGCCGGTGGTCTTCATGTTCTCCGGGCAGGGCTCGCAGTACTACCGCATGGGCGAGGAACTCTTCGCATCCGACGAGGTGTTCCGCACGGCCCTGCAGCGGTACGACGCCGTCGCCGCCGGGCTGCTGGGCGAGTCGGTCCTCGCCCGGATCTTCGACCCGGCCCGGCGCAGGAACGAGCCCTTCATCGACACACGGCTCACCCACCCGGCGATCGTCATGATCGAACTCGCACTGGCCGAGACCCTGCGAGCGGTCGGTATCGAGCCGGACTACCTGCTCGGCTCCAGCCTCGGCGAGTACGCTGCCGCGGTCGTCTCCGGCAGCATGGACGTCGAGACGTGCCTGGGCCTGCTCGTCCGCCAGGCGGAGGCGCTGCCGGCGGGCCCGCGCGGCGGGCTGCTCGCGGTCATCACCCGACCGGACGGCCGGGACCGGATCCCCGCGCTGCCCGGCTGCGAGGTCGCCGCCCGCAACTACCCCGGCCACATCGTGGTCGCGGGCACCGACACGGACCTGGACCGGGCCGAGGCCGCCCTCCGCGCGGCCGGCGTGCTGCACCAGCGGGTGCCGGTCGAGTACGCGTACCACTCCAGCCTGATGGACGGCGCCCTCGCCGGGTGCCGGGCCGCCTTCGACGGGGTGACCTTCGCCCCACCACGCATCCCCTGGGTGTCGTGCGTGGACGGACGGCTCGTCGGGCGTCCCGGGCCCGACCACTTCTGGCAGGTCGCCCGCAGACCCATCGAGTTCGAGCGGTCCATGGCCGCGATGCGAGCCCGCGGCGACTTCCTCTACCTCGACCTGGGCCCCTCGGGCACCCTTCACAACTTCGTCCGCGGCAACCTCCCGGCGGGTGACCGTTCCCGTTCGCTGCCGCTTCTCAGCCCGTTCGGCCACGACCCACGGAACCTGGAACAGGCGCGGACGCTCGCGGTACCGGCTCCCCGCCCCTCCACCACCCCCCTCACTCATCCGCATCCGGCTCCGGTGACAGCGAAGACGGCAAGGAAGGCACATGGCATGAAGGTCTACGGTTTCCCAGGTCAGGGATCTCAGCAGCGCGGGATGGGCAAGGAACTGTTCGCCAGGTACCCGGGGGAGACCGCAACCGCCGACCGCGTGCTCGGCTACTCGATCGAGGAACTGTGCGTTCGTGACCCGGAGCGCCGCCTGGGCCGTACCGAGTACACACAGCCGGCGCTCTATGTCGTCAGCGTCCTGACCTACCTCGACCGGCTCGCCGAGGACGCCGAGCCGGCCGACTGCCTGATCGGCCACAGCCTCGGCGAGTACGCCGCCCTGTTCGCCGCCGGAGTCTTCGACTTCGAGACCGGGTTGCGTCTGGTGCAGCGGCGCGGCGCACTGATGGCGGAGGCCGGAGGTGGCGGGATGGCCGCGGTGGTCGGCTGCGACGAGGCGACCGTGCTGCGGGTTCTCGCCGACTCCGGCATCGACGAGCTCGACATGGCCAACTACAACGCCCCCGACCAGTTCGTGCTGTCCGGCCCGGCCGAACTCGTCGACGCCGCCCGCGCCGCCTTCGAGGCGGTCGGTGTCCGCGCCGTCCGGCTCAACGTCAGCGCGCCCTTCCACTCCCGCCACATGCGGGACACCGCTGCGGAGTTCGCCCGCTTCCTGGACGGTTTCACCCTGCGGGACCCGGCCGTCCCGGTGCTGGCCAACGTGGACGCGAAGCCGTACACCCCCGGCGCCGTCACGGCGACCCTGACCGCCCAGATCACCTCCCCGGTCCGCTGGACCGACACGGTGCGTCGGCTGATGGGCTACGGCGAATTCGATTTCGTGGAGCTCGGCCCGGGCCGCGTCCTCACCAATCTGGTCGCCAAGATCAGGAAGAACGCGGAGCCGCTGCCCGCTCACGGAGCGGGGGAACGACGCGAGGAGCGGCTGCCCACTCCAGGAGCGGAACGACTCGAGGAGCCGCTGCCGTCCGTTCAGTCCCCCGCCCCCGTACGACCCGCGGTCCTTGCCGCCCCGACAGCTGACACCCTCGGGGCCGCCGGCTTCCGCGAGCGGTACCGTCTGCGGCGCGCCTACCTGCTCGGTGCCCTGTACGGGGGCATCTCGGGCCGCGAGATGCTGAGTTCTGCGGCCAAGGCCGGGTTGCTCGGCTTCCTGGGGACCGGCGGGCTGCCCCTCGACGAGGTGGACGACCTGCTGCGCGGCCTGACCGGGGAACTGGGCCTGGGCGGCTCCTTCGGCGTCAACGTGCTGTACCGGCACGGGTCCCCCGAGGAGGAGTCCGCACTGGTGGACCTGCTCCTGCGGCACGGCATCGACCTCGTCGAGGCGTCCGGCTTCCCGCTGATCACCCCTGCGCTGGTCCGTTTCCGCCTCAAGGGCGGCCGGATCATCGCCAAGGTGTCCCGCACGGACGTGGCCGCCGAGTTCCTGGCCCCGCCGCCGGAGCGGCTGGTCGCCCGGCTGCTGGAGACCGGGGAGGTCACCGCGGAGGAGGCCCGCGCGGCGGCCGGGCGGCCGATGGCGGACGATCTGTGCGTGGAGGCGAACGGCGGCTGGCTGAGCAGCACGGCCGACCTGCTCACCCTGCTGCCCGCCGTGCTGCGGCTCCGCGACACGACCGCGACGGGCGGCCACCGGGTGCACGTGGGGTGCGCGGGCGGCATCGGCACGCCCGAGGCCGCCGGGGCCGCGTTCCTGCTCGGCGCCGACTTCGTCCTGACCGGCTCGGTCAACCAGTGCTCCGTGGAGGCGGCCACCAGCGCGGAGGTGAAGGACATCCTCCAGGAGGCCCGCGAGTACGACGTGGACACCGCACCCTGGGGCGAGCTGTTCGACCTCGGCGTCCAGGCCCGCTACCTCAAGCGGGGGCTGTTCTTCCCGGCCCGGGCGTCCCGGCTGCACGAGCTGTGGCGCCGGTACGGCTCGCTCGACCAGCTGGACGACGAGACCAGGAGCCAGGTTCTCGACCGGTACCTGGGCGGCGAGGCGCCCGCGCCCGCGGCGGCAGGCCGTGCCCCCGAGCAGCATCTGGCGGCTGTGTTCCGCGGCTACTTCACACGCGGTTTCCGCCTCGCCGTCACCGGTGACCAGCGCTCACGTGTGGACTACCTGGTCTACTGCGGCCCCGCGATGGGCGCCTTCAACCAGGCGGTCGCGGACACCGAACTCCACCCCTGGCGAGCTCGCAAGGTGGAGGCCATCGCCGATGCCCTGATGGACGGCGCCGCTGCCCACCTCTCCGCACGCCTGGGCAGCTTCGGCTGACCGCGGCTCGTCCCAGGCACCCGGCATTGGCGCCCCGGCCGCCCCGGGAGAACGGAGCCGCAACCGGTACTGCCGGTACCGCCGATCCATGAGGCGGTACCGGCTCAGGCCCGTCCCGCCATCCGCGCGAGGAGACGAGCAGGCCACTTGCTGGAGCGAGAGGCGGTGTTCCCATCACCCGGCGAAGCGGGGCGACTTCGTGCGGGTAGCGTCTGTGGCCGGCACGATCGGCAGGGCCGGCTCGTTCCCGGACAGCGGACAGCGGACAGCGGACAGCGGACAGCGCGGCGACGGGAGAATTCGTGCAGGACTGGATCTACGTCCTCAACATGAACAAGGACACCCTCGACGGGGAGCCGGCCCGCAAGGAGACCATGCGTCGCCTCGCCCACGATGACCCGAAGTGCGATTTCTGGCTCAGCCGACGTAACCGCATGGAGCCCGGCGACCGACTGTGGTTCTTCTTCAGCCTGCCGGAGTCGGCGGTGGCGGCAGTGGCTGAGGTCGACAGCACACCGCGCGCGGACCCCGACGACCCGGAGTTCGGCTATCGCGTCGAGGCAACCCTGCTGCCCGCTCCCACCGACGCCTTGTACGCCAACCCGGTGGGTCGGGACGAGCTGGAACTCGGACAGGTGCGGTCCGTGCAGAAGGTCAAGCCGGGCGCGTTGCAGATCCTGTCGGCGCGTGCCTGTCTTTGACGCGACCTGCCGCGCGCAGAACGGCCACCGGGGCCACACCCCTCGCTCGGCCGGGTTCCGAGGTCGGCAAGGAGTCGGAATGATCCCGCGCCGCATCCTACGGCGAGTCGCAGCGGATCGCCCGGCCGGGATGACGTCCAGGCGGGCCGTGGGGTGGGTGTTGTCGGAGAGTTGTGTGCGGCGGATGAAAGTGTGACATTCCTATAGGTGGTGAGTGCTAGCCTGCGTGCGCTCATGATCGAACGCATACGGGGGAGGCGCGCGGTGGGCTACCAGATCAAGGCGGGTATGACCGGCCAGGCCCAACAACTCGACGACGCCGGAACGGACATGGACGGTGTCAGCTCGGCCGTCAAGCCCCGCACGACTTACTCGTACGGCGATGCCGGCGGCGATGACGCCGCGTCGGCGCTCAACGCGTTCGTCAAGGCATGGGAGGCGGAGGCCAAGACGCTGGCGTCGGCGTTGCACGAGCTCGGCGGTAAGGTGCAGTTGGCCAAGAACGCCTACCGCGGAACCGACGGTCTGGTGAGGTCGAGCGTGGACAGTGTCCCCGTCGGTGACACGCGCAGTCTCACCGGCGCACCGACGCAGGGCGGGCGCGCCTCCGTCCTGTCGAGTTACTGAGGTCGCGCCGGTGTCACTCTTCTCCTCCCCTCTCGATTCCCCTTCCTTCCGCCTCTCGTGGCTCGCGGGTCTGTCCAAGAAGATGCTCGGTGCCGGGAGCAAGAACGAGCTCCTCGACCTGATCGGCAACGCGCTCTCGGTGCCCGAACCAGGCGGCGACCAGGGCGTACTGGAGGGCGTGGCCAGGCTCTACCAAGGCCAGCTCGGGAACGTCGGCAGTGTCTTCGACCAGGTCGACAGGGTCGGCCGCAAAAAACTTCCGGAGGTGTGGGTCGGCGACACGAGCGTCCTCGCCTCCGACGCTGTGAACGCCGCCGGGCGGGCCGCGACCCAGATGAGCGAGGCGTTCCATGGTTGCGCGAAGGCGCTGCTGACGCTGGCCGACGCGATCGGTGCCGCGCAGCGCAAGGACGAGCAGGGCCGGGGACAGTTGCTGGAGCAGAGGAAGATGCTCGGTGGCAAGGACGGGTTCTTCGACGGCCTGCACGAGAACGACGAGGAGGAGTGGGACCGCAAGAACGCCGCCCACTTCGGCTCCTACGCGGTGGACCTGATGCACGAAGCCGTCTCCGAAGCGCAGGAGGCCACCCGCGTAGCTGCCAGGGACCTGAACAAGTGGGCCGCGGAGGCACGGGCCGGGAAGATGGAGACCAGCGAACTCGGTGCCGTGGACAAGCTGATGCTCGCCGACACCGGTGTCGCGGGCGCCGACACCGAGCTGAACGAGATCCTCAAGGCCGGCGAGCTGGAACGCGCGTCGACGCGTATGGACCTGCTGAGCCTCGACGACGAGATGGCCATGGAGCGCATGCTGGCGAAGTCGGACACCCCGCAGGAGCGGGCCTACCTGATGAAAGCCCTGGCCGCAGGCCACAGCGTCGCCGAGATCGGCACGTTCCAGGACAAGATTCACGGCAAGGACCCCGACTGGATGCGGCGCCACCTCACCCCGGTGGTGACCGCCGCGGACAGCATGAACGACGAGGGCCTGGCGGCGAACGGCTCGAACAAGAACACGGACTACGCCACGTTCGACGGCCAGCGGTGGATTCAGGGCGGCGACGGCTCCGAGGGCACCTGTGTGGCCTCGTCCACCGTCACGTCCCGTGCCATGGTCGACCCCCTGTACGCGCTCGAACTCACCGGCGGCCCCGACGGGCAGGAGGACGACCCCGACGCCTTCAAGCAACGGCTGGTCGCCGAACAACACCGGCTGCACACCGAAGGTGACGGCGGCGAGAACTGGGGCGGTATGGGGCCCGAGGGGCAGGAACGGATCAATGACACCGCCGTCGGCAGTGCCACCGGCAGTGACTACCAGCGTCAGGACCTGAACAGTGCCGCAGACCGCAGGGCGGTCCTCACCGAAGTCGAGAAGTCGGTCGCGCAGGGGCATCCGGTGCCGGTCGACGTTTCGGGCAAGGACGGCGCCCACGCGATGACCATCATCGCCCAGGAAGGTGACATGCTCCAGGTGTACAACCCCTGGGGCTCGACCACTTGGGTCAGCGAGGACGACTTCATCAACGGCCACATGGGCAAGGCTTCCAAAAGTGATCTCCCCAACGCGTACAGTGTCTATCTTCCGCGGTAGCAGGGGCGGTGTCGCGATCGCGGCGGCCGTGCTCCTCTCTCTCACCACGGGCTGCGGCTCGGGCGCCGACGAACCGGCCGGCCGCTCCGCGAGCACCACCAGCCACCCGGTGAAGGACACCACCATCACCGCCGAGCAGGGCGAGCGCTTCACGCTCACCGTCGACCAGAACGCCTCCACGCGTGAGTACTGGTACCTGGTCGATCCCGGGCCCGACAGCTCGGTGCTGGTCAGCCGCGGCCGGGACTACGCGTCGGACTCCGGTGACGAGCCGGTGGCCGGTGCCGGAGGCCGGCTCACCTTTACCTTCGAGGCCAAGGGCAAGGGGACCACCCGGTTCACGCTGCTGCACTGCACGTTCACCACGTGCCAGGGCAACACCTCCACGCTTCCCCCCGAGACGACCGAACCCTCCGCCACCCCGACCACGGGGACGCCGTCCGCCTCCCCTGCTCCCGAGCGCATCACCTACACCGTCACAGTCGACTGAACCGCAGCGGACCGGACAGCTGAGACGAGATACCCGAGGCCCCGCCATGAACGACGCCCCGCACCACCCGCCGGACCGCACGGACGACGAACTGGCCCGGCTCGACATCACCGTCCTGCTGCGGTACGGCCTCACCGCTGATCCCGGCACCCGGCGCACCGCCCTGATCGGCGACGGCGCCGCGGCCGCAGCTGTCGTCCTCGACCGCCTCGGCACCGAGCCGCGATCGGTCGCCTTCCTCGCCGACACCGTGCGCGCCGGCGGACTCGCCCGCGCCGTGGAGCTTCCCGAGCCCCTGCCCGGCACGGAGGCGGCCGCCCTCGTACGGGAGTGGCTGCGGGCCGGCGCCGAACTCGTGGGTGGCATCGTCGCCGACGACACCGCGGCGACCTGGCTGCGCTCCGTCGCGACCATCATCGAACGGAAGCAGCTGACCCGGGCGCGGGGCCGGACCATGTGATCCGAGCGGCCCGTCCGAGTGCCGGGCCAGCACCGAACCTCGCGAGAGCGGTGGGAGCTGACCGCGCCTGCGACTCGTTGTAAGGTAGGGAAACAGCACTTGACCTGCACAGACGCAGGCAGGAAGCCTAGTCCGGGAGTACCTCCATGATGCGCACCATGTTCAAGTCCAAGATCCACCGAGCCACCGTCACCCAGGCCGACCTGCACTACGTCGGTTCCGTGACGGTCGACGCCGACCTGATGGACGCCGCGGACCTGCTGCCCGGCGAGCTCGTGCACATCGTGGACATCGACAACGGCGCCCGCCTCGAGACGTACGTCATCGAGGGGGAGCGCGGCTCCGGCGTCATCGGGATCAACGGCGCTGCCGCCCACCTCGTGCACCCCGGTGACCTGGTCATTCTCATCAGCTACGCCCAGGTCGAGGACGCCGAGGCGCGTGCCCTCGTGCCGAGCGTCGTGCATGTCGACGCCGGGAACCGCATCGTGGCTCTGGGGGCCGACGCCTCCGCCCCCGTACCAGGCACGCGCACCGAGCGCAGCCCGCAGGCCGTCCCCGCGCGGAGCTGATCCGCGGGGGCCGAGCGCAGGCTCGGCCGCGTTCCGAGGTGTTTCCGGGCCGGGTGGGGGCATCCGGGGCGAAGTCGCGGTGTGTACGTGTGGACTCGGCAGGCGAGGGCAGCCGCACGGGGAGACGGTGGAAAGAGATCCACACGCCGGATCCACCGTCCGATCCGCCCGTCCGGATCCACTCGTCGCAGTTGGAGGACCGAGATGACGCACCCCAGCCCCGATCCCGTGCCACCCGCGCCGACGCCCCCGCCCGTTCCGGGGCCGCCGACACCGGTTCCCTCCCCGCCACCCGTACCGCCGGGCCCTGTGCCGCCCGGCCCCGCGCCCGACCCGATTCCGCAGCCGCCGAACCCTGACCCCGAACCGGTACCCGAGCCGGAGCCGTCGCCTCAGCCGGCCGGGTGAGCTGGGCTTTTCTAAGGCTTCCCGTACAGTCCGGTCAGCGCATCGGCCTGGCGGAGACCGCTCTCCGCCGCCACCGAGTCCAGTGACTGTGCCTCGCGCACAGCGGCGAAGCGAAGTCCGCCGGTCTCCCCTGCGAAGCCGTACACCGCGGGTCGCGGAAGGCTGTTGTAGGCCCACGGGGTGGAGAAGTAGTACGCACCCGTGTCGTAGAGGGCCACGTAGTCGCCCTCCCGTAGCTCCGGCAGCTCCCGGGCGTGGGCCACGACGTCCCCGGCGAAGCAGCACGGTCCCGCGATGTCCTGGACCATCGAAGGCCCGTTCCGGGGGCGGCCCTCCCCGTCGAACGCGCCGACCCGGAGCGGCCAGGCATCGGGCATGAAGACGGTGCGGGTGGCGATCTGGGCCCCGGCGTGGGTGAGCGCGATGCGGCGCCCGCCCGCGTCTTTCGTGTATTCGACACGCGCCCCGATGAAGCCGTTCTTGGCGAGCAGGGACCTGCCGAATTCGGTGACCAGGTCGTAACGCCCGTCGAACAGACCCGGAACCTCCGCCCGGAGCGCCGCCACGTAGTCCGCGAAGTCGGGGCGCGTCTCGTCGTCGGCGAAGTTGACCGGCAGCCCGCCGCCGATGTCGATCCCGGTGATCCGGCGCGCTCGCAGTACCCCGTTGATCTCCTCGGCGAGCCGGTACGTCTCGGCGATGCCCCTGGCTATGAGCTCCAGCGAGCAGCCCTGCGAGCCGACGTGCGCGTGCAAGCGTGTCAGCCAGGGGCGTTCGGCGAAGGTCCGGACGACCTGCTCTCGCGCGCCTGGGTCACGCAGGGCCACCCCGAACTTCGAGGTGGCCGTCGCCGTGCTCATGGCTTCGATGGAACCGCCTCCGATCTGCGGGTTGACCCGCAGGCCGAGGACCGAGGCCGAGCCGGGGGAGCGGATCTCATCGATCCGGCGAATCTCACCGAAACTGTCCGCGTTCACGGCGACACCGAGCGCCAGCGCCAGCCGCAATTCGTCGCGGGTCTTGGCAGGCGAGTCCAGGACGATCCGGGCCGGGGCGAAACCTGCCTCGACCGCGAGCCTCAGTTCGCCGGGGCCGGCCACTTCGCAGCCCATCCCGGAGTCGGCCAGCAACCGCAGCACCGGGATCAGCGACGCGGCCTTCGCTGCGAAGGTGTGCAGCACCTTCACACCCGGCTCGGCCGCGAAAGCGTCCCGCAGCGCGGCGACACCGGAGCGGATCCCGTCCGCGTCCAGGAAGCCCGCGAGGGGCCGCTGCTCGCCGAGCAGTCCTTCCCCCACCGCGAGGCGGAGCGCCTCGGCGAATCTGTCGGAGCGCGATGTGAGGGGGGACGGGGATCCCCCGGTCGCCGCGGAATCCGACGGTGGCATACGGCCGATGTCGTTGATGGCAGCCTCGCAGGTCGGCGCTTTCAGGCGATGAGGGGGACCACTGCCTCAGGCGTCAGCATCCTGAAGGTGAACGCCTGATGGAAGTAGAGCCGGATGCTCAGGGCGTCGTGGTCCAGATAGCCGATGGACAGGTCCTGGCCCAGGCACAGCTCGAAGTCGCCGCCTCGGGTGGAGAGCAGGACCCCGCCGGTGACGGCGGGAGCCCACAGGATCGGCTCGTCGAGCTGCCGGGCCAGATGGGTCGCCACCGGATAGCCGTGGTCGGAGGTCTCGGTCGCCTCCGTGAACGCGTCGGCGCCGAGCAGCAGCCGGTACGGCCCGTCGACCCCCGCGAGCCGCAAACGGGTCAGGGCCTGGCTCACCGCCGCCGGATAGTCGCGCGCGTCCGCGGGCAGGGGAAGCGGAGTGTGCGATGAGCCGTCCCGCAGGCCCGTGATGCCGGCCGCCGCGTACCCGTCGATCACCGCCATGTCCTCGGCGAACGCGCAGGTGCGTGCCGCGTCCTTCACCGGTTGCCAGTCGCTGTCCTCGGAGCCGCGTTCCACGTCGTCGACAGCCGCTCTGCTCACGGTGAAGGGCACCCGCCACTCGATGACCGGCGTCGCCGTGCGGGCGCGGGCGATCACGTCGGGGGTGGGCGGGTCGATGTCACGGAGATGCCCGTCACCGATCGCCGAAAGCCGCGGCCCCTGAGGGTCGCTGACGTCCACGACCCGGCGGCCCGCCACATGACGGCTGAAGGTCCTCCTGGCCTCCTCCTCGATCTGGTCCCAGGCGGCGTCGGTGACGGGGGCGAGCTCACGGTGCAGGTTGTTCATCGCGGTGCGCTTTCTTGCAGGCTGCCGATCCGCAGCGAACCGTCGTCGGCCACAGCCCGGGCCGGGGAGCGCAGCTGTGTGGGCTGCGGCTCCGGGGCGGCCGTCGTTCCGGCGGGGGCGGGTGGCGGCGGGGGAGCGTCCAGGAAGCCGGCGCTGGGGGCGTGGAAGAGCGTGCCGGTGACCGCCGTGGAGAAGTCGAGAATACGGTCGTGGGTGCCGGGCGGGCTGCCCAGGAACATGTTGCCGAGCATCTGCTCGGTGACTCCGGGGTCGGCCGCGTATCCGATGAAGTACGTACCGAACTCACCCCGTCCGAAGCTGCCGAAGGGCATGTTGGCACGCAGGATGTCCCGTCCGGTGCCGTCGTCCGCGGTGACCGTGTTCAGGGCGACGTGGGAATCCGCCGGCTTGACGTCGTCCGGGAGCTCGATGTCGGTGAACTTCGTACGGCCGATGATCCGCTCCTGCTCCTCGGTGCTCAGCCCGTTCCAGCCGGTCAGGTCGTGCAGGTACTTCTGCACGACGACGTAGCTGCCGCCCTCGAAGGCGGGGTCCTCCGGACCGACCATGGCCGCCGCCCGCGCGTCGTCGCCCACCGGGTTCTCCGTACCGTCGACGAAACCGAGCAGATCCCGGTGGTCGAAGTAGCGGAAGCCGTGGACCTCGTCCACGACCTTCACCGCGCCCCCGAGCCGCCCGAGGAGCTGGGAGGCCCACTCGAAGCAGACGTCCATCTGCTCGGCGCGGACGTGGAACAGCAGATCGCCCGGTGTGGCCGGCGCACGGTGGACGGGGCCCCGCAACTCCTGGAAGGGGTGGAGCAGGGCCGGCCGTGGGCCCGCGAACAGCCGGTCCCAGGCCTCCGAGCCGAAGCCCGTCACGCACGCGAGTCCGGCGCCCGGCACCCGGAAGCCGATGGACCGCGCGAACGCCGCGAGATCGGGCAGCACGTCGCGTACGGCTGGTTCGCCGCCCGGCTCGATGGTCGCGACCAGGACCACGGCGGCACTGGTCAGCGGTGCTACGACCGGCTGGACCACTACGGGTTCCGGTACGGCATCGGGCATGGGCGCACTCCGTGGAACGGTGGACCGGGCTCCCTGCCACTTATCCACACCGCGGCCCCGGTCGCACGCCGGACCGGCCCGGCCGGGCGACACCCCGCGTCCTCAGTCGGTGGCGGTCTCCGACCGGTCGCCGCCCCAGAGGGTGTGGAAGGACCCCTCGCGGTCGGTACGCCGGTAGGTGTGTGCCCCGAAGAAGTCCCGCTGCCCCTGGGTCAGCGCCGCCGGCAGCCGCTCGGCCCGCAGCCCGTCGTAGTAGGAGAGCGCGGCGGCGAAGCCGGGGGTCGGCACGCCCTGCCGCACCCCCTCGGCGATCACCGCACGCCAGTCGTCCTGCGCCGCGCCGATCTCCTGGGCGAACTGCCGGTCGGACAGGAGGCTCGGCAGGTCGGGGCGACTGTCGAAGGCCGACCTGATCCGGTCCAGGAACGCTGCGCGGATGATGCAACCGGCCCGCCAGATCGCGGCCACGCCACCTAGGTCGATGTCCCAGCCGTACTGCTCGCCGCCCGCCCTGATCTGGTGGAATCCCTGCGTGTACGACACGATCTTGGACGCGTACAGAGCCTGCTCGACCCGGTCGGCGAACGCCGCGGCCTCGGCCTCCGGGAGCGCGGCCGGTGCGGGGCCCGGCAGGCCGCGCGCGGCTTCCCGGAGGTCGGCGTGCCCGGACAGGGAGCGCGCGAAGACGGCTTCCGCGATGCCGGACACCGGGACTCCCAGGTCGAGCGCGATCTGGACCGTCCAGCGCCCGGTCCCCTTCTGCTCCGCCTGGTCCTGCACCACGTCGACGAAGGGCTTGCCGGTGGCCGCGTCCGTGTGGGCGAGCACCTCGGCCGTGATCTCGATCAGATAGGAGTCGAGGCGGCCGGTGTTCCACGAGCGGAAGGTCTCCGCGATCCGTTCGGGGGAGTAACCCGCGACGGACCGGAGCAGGTGGTACGCCTCCGCGATGAGCTGCATGTCCGCGTACTCGATGCCGTTGTGCACCATTTTGACGAAGTGCCCCGCGCCGTCCGGCCCGATGTGCGTGCAGCAGGGCGTTCCGTCGTCGGCCTTGGCGGCGATGCTCTCGAGGAGGGGCCCGAGCGAGGTGTACGACTCGGCCGAACCGCCGGGCATCATGCTTGGCCCGTTCAGCGCCCCCTCCTCGCCCCCCGAGATACCGGTCCCGACGAAGTGGATCCCCCGCTCCCGCATGGCCTTCTCACGGCGCCGGGTGTCCTCGAAGTGCGCGTTGCCGCCGTCGATGAGGACGTCGCCGTCCTCCAGCAGCGCGGCGAACTCCTCGATGACCGCGTCGGTCGGCTCGCCGGCCTTGACCATGATCACGATGCGACGGGGCTTCTGGAGCGAGGCGACGAACTCCTCGGCGGTCTCCGCGGGGACGAAGTCCCCCTCCTTGCCGTAGGCGTCGACGAGCGCCCGGGTGCGTGCCCCGGTGCGGTTGTGGACGGCGACGGTGTGGCCGTGACGCGCGAAGTTGCGGGCGAGATTGCTGCCCATCACGGCGAGTCCGGTGACGCCGATCTGTGCGGTGGCTTCGGACGAGGGGGCGGTGGTCATGCGGTGATCCACTCCTGTGCGATCGACGAGCTCTTGCGCCGGGAGAGCCCGCGCCGGGGACGGACGGGCGGCGCCCGGGCCGGTATCCGTACGCAGCCCGGTCATGTTCGCATGCCCGGCCCGGGAGCGGCCGATGCGCGCGGGCGCGTGCCGGGGCGTGTCCCGACGATTCACCACCTCCCGCGACGGCCGTGCGCTCGCGGGGGCCCGGTCCGGCTCGCCGGAAGCTTCCGACGACCCGGACCGGGCGTGATCACGGTGATGGCGACAGGACTCCCAGGTCTCACCCGGTCCGTTCAGCCGCGGTGACCGTCTTCTTCGCACCCATGGTGTCGACGAGGAAGCCACCGGACTGGTGGTGCCAGAGCTTGGCGTAGGCGCCGTCGGTGTGCAGGAGTTCGTGATGCGTGCCCTGCTCGACGATGCGGCCGTGGTCGAGCACGATGAGGTGGTCCATCGCCGCGACCGTACTCAGGCGGTGTGCGACGACCAGTGCGGTCCGGCCCTCCATCAGCTGCCACAGTGCCTGCTGTACGAGCGTCTCGCTCTCCGAGTCGAGTGCGCTGGTCGCCTCGTCCAGCAGCAGCACGGGAGCGTCGCGCAGGATCGCCCTGGCGAGGGCGACCCGCTGACGCTGACCGCCGGAGAGCTTGACGCCTCGCTCGCCGACCATGGTGTCGAAGCCGGCGGGGAGTTCGTCGGCGAACTCGGTCACATGGGCCGCGTCTGCGGCGGCGCGGATCTCTGCGTCGGTGGCTCCCGGGCGGGCGAAGAGGATGTTCTCGCGAAGGGTGCGGTGGAACATGGCCGGTTCCTGCGGGACGTACGCGATCAGGCTCCGCAGGTCCGACTGACGCAGACGGCTGATGTCCTGACCGCCGATCAGGATGCGCCCCGACTGGACGTCCGCCATCCGAAGCAGCAGCCGGGTGAACGTCGTCTTGCCGCCGCCCGACCGGCCGACGAGGCCGAGCCTCGTCCCGCTCGGCACGTCCAGGTCGAGCCCTTCGAAGATGGGCCGGCTCCCGCTGTGGGCGAAGGTGACCTGGTCGAAGCGGACGCCGGCGGACTCGTGGCGCACCGGCTCCGGCGTCGGTGGGTCGAGCACGGTGGGAGGATCCAGGAGCAGTTCGGTGAACTGGGCGGCCTCCGTCATCGAGCTCTCGAGACGCCGGTAGATCTGGTTGAACTCGAACATGATGCGGGTCGAACCGGTGTAGTAGGTGAACGCGACCACGATCGCCTCGACGTTGCCCGCACCCGCGCCGAACGACACGGCGAGGAGCAGCCCGAGTCCGTTGGTCAGCACGGACAGGGGCGCGACCAGTGTGTCGATGCGCAGGTTGCCGTAGTCCCACGAGCGCAGCGTCAGCCGTCGTGACTCCGCCACCCTGGTCCGGTGTTCTGCGGCCTCCCGCTCCTCGGCCGCGAACGCGCGCACGGTGTCCATGTTCGTCAGGGCGTCGGACACGTGCCCCGAGACCTTGGCGATCGCCTCCTCGCGTTCGTTGACCAGCCTCTGCCGGCGCCGGATCAGAGGGGCGGCGCACACGGCGGTCAGTGTGATCATCGTCAGCAGCCCGACGACCAGCAGGGGGTCGTAGTGCCACAGGATCACCGTCCCGAACAGCAACGGGGCGACGCTGCCCACGACGCTGAAGGTGAGCGTGTCGACGAACTCCTCGAAGCGGGAGGCGAAGCTCAGCACTCGCTTGGTCAGCGATCCGGCGAAGTTGTCCTGGTAGAAGGAGGCGTCCTTGGCGAACAGGGCGTCCATGCCGGTGATGTACAGGTGCTCGATACCCCGGGCGTCGACACGGTTGAGGCAGTGCACACCCACCCGCCACGAGGTCTCTGCCAATAGCAGTACGGCGGTGAACACGGCTACGTAGGGGAGCGCTTCGCGTAAGCCGACGGACCCGTTCTCCGCGATCCGCCCCACCAGCTTGGCCACGACCAGCGGTGCCAGGTAGGTGATTCCGATGTTGCCGAGGGCGGGGAGAAGGAGTGCCGGTGCCGACAGCCCGCGTTGGCGGGACAGTTCCTTCAGGTAGTGGCGGAGTGCGAGCCGGACCGGGCCCCTGTCCGGTCCGGTGCCTTGCGGATGCTGCGATCCCATGCCGACCTCATGTCGTTGCGCGGGCGGTTTCTCCGGGGCCCGACCCGGTGGTGGTCTCCGCCCGAGGGCGCAGCACAGCACCGGGCGGAAGCGCTCACCGCGCGTACCCGCAAGGGGCCCGGGGGAGGAAGTCTTCCGTGGCTGTGCGGTCGGCGTCCAAGCGTTTTCGGGGACAACGGCAGTACACCGGTGTCTTCAGGCATCACCTTCGCGCGCCGTCGCACCATCCGGCGCGCGGCGCAAGCGGAAAAGGGATGGATCTGCACCCGTGTGCGGAGGTCCCGGACGGACAGGCGCCCGGCTGACGCGCACGCATGCGAAGGCCCAGGTCGCAGGAGAGGCCGATGACGGCCCAGGCCGCAGGAGAAGCCGGTGACGGCCCAGGCAGGAGGCGAAGCCGGTAGAGGGCGG
Source organism: Streptomyces sp. NPDC005752 (assembly GCF_040630715.1). Taxonomy (NCBI): domain Bacteria; kingdom Bacillati; phylum Actinomycetota; class Actinomycetes; order Kitasatosporales; family Streptomycetaceae; genus Streptomyces; species Streptomyces sp. NPDC005752. The sequence goes on from NZ_JBEXYB010000008.1 coordinate 184,117, forward strand.
CGCGCCTGGCCCTACCCGAACAGGTCCTCCTCCTCGGGGATCAGATGCATCGCGGCTTCCTCCGCGGACGCCGCCGCACCGTCGATTCCCACGTCCTGCGCGGTGAGCGTGGAGGGTACATGCCCGTCGCCCTCCTGCGTGAGCCTGCCCGCACGGTCCGTTCCCACTTCCGTGTCGTAGAGCTCCCCGTCGCCGTCCGCCAGGTCGCCGGGACCGTCCTGGGGCGGGTCGGAGTTCTCGGGAACCTCCCTGGTCAGGCGCCTGTCCAGGGACTCGCCCGTGTGCTGCTCGGAGGCGGTGGTGCCTTCGTCGTCGACCGCCACGGGGCGGTCCGGCGGGGAATAGCCCTCATCCAGGACGTCGGCGATCCCGGACGTGTCCAGGGTGTCCTCCAGGTCCAGCTGTTCAACAGGGTCGGAGGCCTCCGGCTCCTGCGGCTGGTAGACGTCGTCCCCCCGGTCGCTGTCGCTCATGGCGTGTCCCTTCCTCCGGGTCCCCCTGTACGCAATTCCACTCCGGTCCGGCGAGGGGCGCAACGGAAGACGGCTCACCGGAAGCAGTGACGTGGCATCAGATGACAATGAAAACGATTATCGATAACGTGGGTGTGGTCGGGCCGGACGGCCCCTGTCGGGGTCGGCTCTGCCTGCCCGCAATCCCAACCTCACTGTGCATAGGGGGAGTTCGTGGCTCATCTGTTGGTGGTCGAGAGCTGGATCGGATCGATGAGCAGGCTGCTGCCGCGGGCCCTGGATGAAGGAGGGCACGACTTCACCTTCCTCACCCGCGACCTGCACCACTACCTCCGGTCAGCGCCTGAGGGAACGGGGCATCCACTGCTCACTGCGCGTAATGTCGTCACGGGGCCCACCAATGACACCGGCTCGCTGCTTCCGCAGGTGGAGCGACTGCATGGTGCGCTTCACTTCGACGGTGTGGTCACTTCCTGTGACTACTATCTGCCGACCGCAGCCCGGATCGCCGCTGTGCTGGGCCTGCCCGGTCCCTCGGCCGAGGCTGTGGAGAACGCCTGCCGCAAGGACGCCACCCGCCGTGTCCTGGCCGCCGCGGGCGTCCCCGGCCCCCGCTTCGCGGTGTGCGCGGACGGGGAGGAGGCCGCTGTCGCCGCCCGCGGCATCGGGTATCCGCTGGTGGTCAAGCCGGTGGATCTCTGTGCGGGCATGTTCGTACGCAGGGTCGACGACGCGGAACAGCTGGCCGACGCCTGCCGGGCTCTTGCGGCCTTTCCGCTCAACGCCAGGGGGCAGCGGCGAGCGCCCCACATCCTGCTCGAGGAGTTCCTCCGTGGCCCCGAGGTGAGCGTCGAGACCGTCACGTACGGGGGAGTCACCCATGTCGTCGGGGTGACGGACAAGAGCGTCGGTGGGGCGCCGGCCTTCGTGGAGACCGGGCACATGTTCCCCGCCGACCTCGACCCCGACGACCTCGCCTCCGCCAGCGGCACCGCGGTGCGCGCCGGGGCAGCGCTGGGACTCGACGACGTGGTGGCGCACACCGAGATCAAGCTGACAGCCGACGGCCCCCGGGTGGTGGAGGTGAACCCCCGCCCCGCGGGCAATCGCATCACCGAACTGGTCCGCCACGTCACCGGGGTCGACCTCGCCGCCGCCTGCGTCGACGTGGCGCTCGGCCGCGAACCCGACCTCCGCCGCCGCGACACCGGACTGCGCAGCGCGGCCATCGGATTCCTGGTCCCCGACACCGCGGGCACACTCACGTCCGTCGAGGGCCTCGAGGTGGTGCGGAACGCCGACGGAGTACTGGAGCTGCAGGTCGCCGAGGCGGGCCGCACCGTGCGAGCGGCGGACAGCAACAACGCGTATCTCGGACACGTCATGGCCGGCGATACCACCGGGCTCGGCGCCCGGCAGCGCGTCGAGACGCTCCTCGCGGGTGTACGCCCCCTCCTGGTGCGCTCATGACGACGGTCTCGCGCGCCCCGGCCCCGTGCTTCGACGCACTCCTCGGCCAGGCCCTCCACGGCGAACTCGGCCCGGACCCAAGCACCCGCCGCACCGCCGTGGCCTTCACGACGTCCCAGGCTGCACGGCACGACGGGCGGCACGGCGGATACCGCAACGAGGTCCTCAGCCTCCGCGTCGACCGCGCCGTCGGCTCCTGTGCGGTCGAACCGGGCGCGCTCCCCGCCGGGACCGTCGAGGACTGCGCCGGCGCGGATGTGGCCGCGCTCCTCGCCCACCCGCTGCTGCCGGTACGGGTCGCGGCACTGGACGCCTATCTGGGAGATGTCATGCCGCACGTACCGGCCCACGGTGCGCAGCCGGTGACCGTCCCCGCCGGAAGCTCGCTGGAGCGGTCGCGGGCACGGGCCGCGGCCGTCGTCGACCTGCTGGACGTGTCACCTGGCGGCACAGTCCTGGTCGTCGGTGTCGTCAACTCCCTGCTGGCCGAGCTGCGTCTGCGCGGGCTCACCGGGATCCCCTGTGACCTGAAGGGCGGCACCACCGAGTGGGGCGAGCCCATCGGGACGGACGCCCTCCGGGAGGTCGATCGCTGCGACGCGGTGCTGGCCTCCGGGATGACGCTCGGCAACGGGACCTTCGACCCGCTGCGCCGCAGCGCCCGGAAGCACCGCAAGCCACTCGTCATGTTCGCCCAGACCGGCAGTGCTGTCCTGCCCCGCTTCCTGGACGCCGGAGTGGCAGCGGTGTGCGCGGAGCCGTACCCCTTCTTCTGGCTCGACGGCGGGCCCGGCACCATCCACCGCTACCGCGCGGACGACGGAGGCACCTCGTGACCACGGCATCCCTGCCCGCCCTCGCCCCCAACCGCGAGCTCCTCGCCCTCATAGGGCGTACCCCGCTGGCCAGGATCACCACCCGACTGCCAACCGAACACCCGGGGTTCTGGGCCAAGCTCGAAGGACACGCCGTCGGCGGAATGAAAGCGCGAGCGGCCGTCTCCATGCTTCTGGGTGCCGAGGAACGTGGCGAACTGCTCCCCGGCGCACCGGTCGTGGAATCGACCTCCGGCACCCTCGGTGTAGGACTCGCCTTCGCGGGACAGGCCCTCGGACATCCCGTCGTGCTCGTCGGTGACAGCGAACTGGAGCCCTCCATGAGGCAGTTGCTCCGTTCGTACGGGGCGCGTCTCGAGCTCGTGGACCGTCCCGCCGCGCGCGGCGGCTGGCAGGGCGCACGCCTGGAGCGGCTGCACGACGTGCTCGCCCGACTGCCCGGCGCCTACTGGCCCGACCAGTACAACAACCCCGACAACACGGCGGGTTACGCATCACTCGCGGCCGAGCTGGCGACCCAGCTCGACCACCTCGACATCCTTGTCTGCAGTGTCGGCACAGGAGGGCACAGCGCAGGGATCGCCGGGCCGCTGCGCAGGCACTGGCCCGGCCTGCGCCTCGTCGCCGTGGACGCCGACGGGTCCACCATCTTCGGCCAGACCGCCGGCCCACGGCTGATGCGCGGTCTCGGCAGCAGCATCCATCCGCGCAACGTCGCCTACGACGCCTTCGACGAGGTCCACTGGATCGGCCCCGCGGAAGCCGCCGACGCCTGCCGGCGGCTCGCCCGGGGCAACTTCGTCAGCGGCGGCTGGAGCACCGGCGCCGTCGCGCGGGTCGCCGCCTGGGCCGCCCGCACCCACCCCGGGGCAGCGGTCGCCACCGTCTTCCCCGACGGACCCCACCGCTATCTCGGCACGGTCTACGACGACGACTTCATGACCGCCCACCACCTGGACCCCGGACGCGCGGCCGACCACCCCGTCGACGTCCCGCACCCCCGCACCCCGCAGACCGGGGGATGGACCAGGTGCACCACAGTCACCGACCCGCTCGCCGAACGAAGCGGCAGGCAGCCGTGAAGCTCACCCAGCACACCGTGAGGCTTTTCCTCGCCGAGCCCCTGCGCATCTCGCGATCGACCATGACGGCCCGCGACGCCGTGCGCCTCACCGTCGAACACGAAGGTCTCAGCGGCCACGGCGAAGCCGTCACCAGCGTCTTCTACGGACTCGACACACCTACTCTGCAACGCCTCGCGGCCCGGACCGGCGAGCGGCTCACCCGCTTCGCCGGACCGGAGACCGCGCTGCACGCCCTGCGCGTCGGTGAACTCCTTCCGCCCGGCACCCCGGGCGCCGTGACCGCTGCGACCGAGGCGGCGCTCCTGGACCTCGTCGGCAAGCGCACCGCCACCGCCGTCCACAGCTTCCTCGGAGCCCCCGTGGCGCCGAGGGCAGCCACGGCCCGCACGATCTCCCTCACCTCCCCGGGGAGGGCAGCCGCCCAGGCCCGCGGCCTGGCCGAGGCGGGGTTCTCCGTCATCAAGATCAAGGCGGGCGACCGGGACCAGGAGGCCGACCTGGACCGGGTGCGCTCCGTCCGCGCCGCGGCTCCGGCCGCCATGCTCCTCCTCGACCCCAACGGGGCCTGGTCGGCGGGACAGGCACGCGCGCTCCTGCCACGGTTCGCCGATCTCGGTATCGAAGCTGTGGAACAACCCCTCGCCCCCGGCGACCCGGAAGCCCTCGCACGGCTCGCCGCCCACTCGCCCGTGCCCGTCATCGCGGATGAGGACGCGGTCACCTACGAGGACGCCCGACGGCTCGCCGGACGTGTCCACGGCATCAACGTCAAACTGGCCAAATGCGGCGGCGTGCACGCCGCGCTCCGCATCGCCGCCCTGATCGAGGGCAGTGGCACAGACCTGATGCTCGGCTGCCTGACCGCCAGCACCCTCGGTATCGCGCCGGCTGTCCACATCGCCGACCGCGCCCGGTGGACGGACCTGGACGGGCACCTCCTGCTCGCCCACGACCCCTGGACCGGAATCGGCGGCGACGACGGATTCGTCGGTGCCGACGGATCGCCGGGGCTCGGCGTGCGGCCCCGCGCCGAGGCCGGGAGGGCGGTCTCATGAAGACCTGGCACGAGATCCGCGGATTCCCGCTCGCCGTCCGCCTGCTGCTGGTCAACCAACTGGGAGTCAACACAGGCTTCTACCTGCTCATCCCCTACCTGGCCACCCACCTCGGCGACGACCTGGGCATGTCGGCGGCCGTCGTGGGCATCGTCCTCGGTGTACGCAACCTGAGTCAGCAGGGCCTCTTCCTCATAGGCGGCTCCGCCGCCGACCGGCTCGGCGCGCGAGGCGTCATCATCGCCGGCTGCGCGATACGCACCGTCGGCTTCGCCCTCTTCGCGCTCGGCGACGGACTGCCCGTCCTGCTCGCCGCCTCCGTGCTCAGCGGAGTGGCCGGCGCCCTGTTCAACCCCGCTGTCCGTACGTACCTCGCCCAGGAGGCGGGGGAGCGCAAGGCGGAGGCCTTCGCCCTCTTCAACGTCTTCGCGACCACCGGGGCCCTCATCGGCCCGGTTCTGGGCAGCGCCCTGTTGCTCGTCGACTTCAGGGCCTCCGCGCTCACCGCCGCCGGGATCTTCGCCCTGCTCACCGTCGCCCAGGCCCTGGTTCTCCCCGCCCGGCGCGTGCCACCGGCCGGGAGCAGCGTGACAGCCGACTGGCGCGAGGTTGCCGGAAACCGCTCCTTCCTCGCCTTCGCACTGGCCATGGTCGGCATGTTCACCCTGGAGAACCAGCTCTATCTGCTGCTGCCCGCCGCGGCCCGGCAGGCCACCGGCTGGGACGGTGCCGCCGGACTCGTCCTGCTCGTGGGGACGATCACGGGCGTCGCCTTCCAGCTGAGGATCACCCGAGCTCTCCAGGGCCGGGGGAGCAGAGGGCGCTGGATCGCCACCGGACTGGTGCTGATGGGGCTCGCGTTCGTACCGCCGATGCTCGTCGCCGGCGCGGACACGCCCCCGGACGGCGCCCAGGACGCCACCCTGCGCGCCCTGCCCGTGCTGGCCGGTGCCCTCCTGCTGCACCTGGGAGTCATGACCGCGCAGCCCTTCGTCATGGAGCTGATCCCCGGCTTCGGGAGGCAGGCGCTCACGGGGACGTACTTCGGAGTCTTCTACGCCGTCTCGGGCATCGCCGCGGCCGTGGGGAACGCGGCTGTCGGCTGGGCCATGGACACCGGCCGGCAGGGCGGGGACGGTCCGGCCGCGCTGCTCCCCTGGGTCTGTTGCGTCGCCGCCGGTCTCGCCTCGGCCGCAGCGGTCACCTGGCTGCACCGCAACGGCACCCTGCCCCGGAAGCAGCCCGCCCCCGAGGTGGTGACGGCGTGAAGCACCGTACGGGGAACCTGCTCACCGACCGTCCGGAACTCTACGAGGCCCGGTTCCCCGACCCCGAGCGCATCGCCGGGCACTGGGCCGAGGACCTCCTGCAACGGTACGGCGCAGGCCCGGCCGTCCTCGACCTGGGCTGCGGCACCGGCCGCGATGCCGCCCGTCTCCAGAGCGCCGGGCGCCGCGTCACCGCCGCCGACCTCTCCGGGGCCATGCTCGCCCATGCCCGTGCCCACCACCCGGGGCCGACGTACGTACAGGCCGATCTCAGCCGGTTCGATTTCGGTCATGGCACCTTCGACGCGGTGGTGTGCCTGGACAGCTCAATGCTGTACTGCCACACGAACGAACAGCTCGACGGCTTCCTGACCTCGTGCCACCGCACGCTGGTGCCCGGGGGCCTGCTCGTCGCGGAGATGCGCAACGGCGCGTACTTCCTCGGCCGGGACGAACCTCCCGGCACGCCCGCGGTCTCCCGCTTCACCTGGCAGGGCACGACGTACCGCTCGACCACCACGCTCGGCGTGGACCGGGCCGCCCAACTCCTGCGGCGTACACGCCGCTGGACCGCCGACGACGGCACTCCACCCGTAGTGGAGCACTCCGCGTGGCGGCTGCTCCTGCCCCAGGAACTGCGCCACTTCCTCACCGTCCACGGCTTCGACGTCCTCGCCCTGTACGACGGCCCCGGACCACGCACCGAACCTGCCTGGCAGCCGGGAGCCGACCCCGGGACAACTGCCGACGGCGACCGGCTCCACCTGATCGCCCGGAAGACGGTCAGGATCTCCGCCGGCCATTCAGCACACCCAGCAACAGGAGAGCAGTCATGACCGCATCCGCCGACAGACAGACATATTTCCCCGGCCTGCGCAGGCGCGGCTTCCTCGCCGCTGCCGGGGGAGCGGCCGGCCTCGGCGCGCTCACGCTCGCCGGATGCTCCGGGGGCGCCGACACGAGGGCTTCCAGTGACACCGGGGCTTCCACCGGCAAAGGGGCCGGCACTCCCCGGCGCGGCGGACGGGTACGCGCCGCCTTCGCCGGTGGCGGCGCGAGCGAAACCCTCGACCCGCACCTGGGCAACCTCTTCGCCGACGCCGCCCGTAGCAAGGCGCTCTTCGACAAGCTCGCGGACTACGGCGCCGACCTGTCCGCGGTGCCGCGTCTGGCCAGGACATGGGAGCCGAACGCGGGCCTCGACCGCTGGACCGTCACCCTGCGGCAGGCGGAGTTCCACGACGGCAAACCGGTGACCGCGGCCGACGTCCTGTACAGCTACCGCCGGATCGCCGACCCCGACAAGGCCTACCGTGCCCGCGCGTCCCTCGAACCCGTCGACCTGAAGGCCAGCCGCGCGACGGGGGAGCGGACCGTCGAGTTCGTCCTCAAGCGGCCGACGGCCGAATTCCCCAACGTGCTTGCCGCCTTCGGCACCTACATCGTCCAGGACGGCGCGGCCGAGTTCGACCGCGCACCCATCGGCTCCGGCCCCTTCCGCTTCGTCTCCTTCAGCCCCGGGCGCTCCACCGTCCTACGGCGCAACGACACCCACTGGGACGGCGCCCCGCACCTGGACGAGCTCGAGTTCCTCGTCGCCAACGAGGAGTCCGCCCGGATCAACGCCCTCCTCGGCGGCCAGATCGAGTACGCCCACGAGCTCGCCCCCGCCACCGGACGCGCCCACGAGAAGGCGGGCGGCATCGAGATCGTCCGGCTGCGTAACAGCGCCATGCAGGCCTTCGCCATGAAGACCGACCGCCCGCCCTTCGACGACCCACGGGTCCGTGAGGCCTTCTTCCTCATCGCCGACCGTCAGGAACTGGTGAACGGAGCCCTCTCCGGTGCGGGAGAGACCGGCAACGACCTCTTCGGCAAGGGATACGAGTACTACGCGGACGAACTCCCGCAGCGCGAACAGGACATCGGCCGTGCCCGTCGCCTCCTCCGGCAGGCCGGTGCGGAAGGCATGAAGGTCACCCTCGACACCTCCGCCGTCGCCGCCGGCTTCACCGAGGCCGCCGGGATCTTCCGTGACCAGGCGGCACGCGCCGGAGTCACCGTCGACGTACGGATGGGCAGCAAGGACTCCTACTGGAAGGACATCCTCGACTCCGGCACCCTGTGCTGCTACCGCTCCGGAGCCATGCCCATCGAGTCCCACATCTCCCAGCGGCTGCTCACCGACTCCACCACCAACGCCACCAAGTGGCAGGACGCGAACTTCGACGCGCTCTACCGGCAGGCCCAGTCCACCCGGGACACGACGGCACGGGCCGCTCTCTACGGGCGGATGCAGCGACAGCTGCACTCCGAAGGAGGCTTCCTCGTCTGGGGCTTCGGCGACTGGATCCTGGGCACCGCACGCTCCCTGCGGGGCGTCGCCCGTGAAGCACCCGCCAACACCCTGGACTGGGCGCGCTTCGACAAGGTCTGGCTGGCGTGAACGGACTGCGTCCCTGGATCGCCCGACGGCTCATCCTCGGCGCCGTGCAGACCGCGGCCGTCGTGCTGCTGGTCTTCGCGCTCACCGAGGCACTGCCGGGCGACGCCGCGGTGGCCTTCGCCGGAGACCAGCCCGACCCGGAGCGGATCGCGGCCGTTCGCGAGGCGATGGGACTCGACCGTCCGGCACACGAGCGTCTGGCCGACTGGGTCACGGGCCTTCTCCACGGCGACTTCGGCACCTCCCTCACCTCCGGGCGGCCCGTGTCCGGATACCTCGCCGACGGCTTCGGCCCCACCCTGATCCTCGCCACGCTCACGGTCCTGCTCCTGGTCCCGGTGGGAGTGGGCCTCGGTGTCCTCGCCGCCCGCCACGAAGGGCGCTTCACCGACCGGCTCATCAGCTCCGCGACCCTCGGCGTCTACGCCGTGCCCGAGTTCGCCCTGGGAGTCCTGCTGGTGAGCGTCTTCGCCCTGCGGCTCGGCTGGCTCCCGCCGACCGCCGTCGGGTACGGCACCGGGCTGCTCGAGCATCCGTCCGCGCTCGTCCTGCCCGTCCTGGTGCTGCTCGCCCGTCCCGTCTGCTCACTGGCCCGACTGGTCAGGGCCGGCATGATCGAAGCGCTCGCCGCCCCCTACACCGCCCATGCGGAGCGGTACGGGATCTCCGGGGCCCGCATCCGCTACACACACGCCCTGCCCAACGCCCTCGCGCCCGCCACACAGCAACTCGCCCGCACCATCGACTGGCTGTTGTGCGGCGTCATCGTCGTGGAGGCCCTCTACGTGATCCCTGGACTCGGCACCGTCCTCATGAACGCGGTGGCCGACCGCGACATCCCCGTCGTGCAGGGACTCGCGGTGGTCTTCGGGCTCGCCACCGTCGTGCTCAACCTGGGCGCCGACCTCGTCACCCACCAGCTCGCCCCACGCTCGGAGGTGGCGGCGTGAAGCGGCTCCGCGGATACGGCCCGAGCGGTCGCGGCGTGAAGCGGCTCCGCGGATACGGCCCGAGCGGTCGCGGCGTGAAGCGGCTCCGCGGATACGGCCCGGGGCTGGCCGTTGCCGCGATCCCGCTCGGCCTCGCCCTGGCCGGGCCGTTGCTCGTGGGGGAACCTCCGGCCCGCGCCGCCTCCTTCACCCTGGGCGACGGTCACCTGCTCGGCACGGACTTCGTGGGCCGGGACGTCGTTCACCAGGTCCTGCTCGGCGGGCGGCCCGTGGTCCTCGTCGCGCTGGCTGCCACGCTGCTCGCGTACCTCGTCGCTCTGCCGCTGGGACTGATCAGTGCGCTCACCCACCGAAAGTGGCTGGAGGAAGTGCTGATGCGTCCACCGGACGTGCTTCTCGCCGTCCCCTCGCTTCTCATGATCCTGCTGGTCGCCGCCGTCTTCCCTCCCGGAGCAGCGGGCCTGGCCCTCCTGGTGGCCTTCGTCTCGATCCCGGACGCGGCGCGGATCGTGCGCGCGGCCGCGGCGGAGGCGGCCTCCCGACCAGCCGTGGAGGCGCTGCGGATGCAGGGGGAGAGCTGGTGGCGCCTCGCCGTGGGATACGTGGGCCGGTCCATCCTGCGCACCCTGGCAGCCGACGCCGGGATCCGGCTGACCGGGGTGCTCTACCTGGTGGCCACCGCGGCCTTCCTGGGCATCGGGGTCGCCCCGGACGCCGCCGACTGGGCCGTGATGGTGGACCGCAACCGCACCGGACTGCTCATCCAGCCCTGGGCGGTCGTCGTACCCGCCCTGCTCATCGTCGCGCTCACCATGGGCAGCAACCTGCTCGTCGACGCCGCGATGGAAAGCCGCGAACCGTCCCGCAAGGGCCGTCGCCGATGAAGGAGGACCCCGTGATCGTCACCGTCAACGGGCTGACCGTCGAGGTCGAGGGGCGGACGCTCGTCGACCGTGTGTCGCTCAGGATCCGGCCCGGCACCGTCACCGCCCTGGTCGGCGCGTCCGGCAGCGGCAAGACCACGACCGGCCTCGCCCTGCTCGGCGAATACCCCGCCGGCGCAAGGGTGACGGGCGAGGTGGCCGTGCACGGTGCCCGGATCGGCTACGTCCCCCAGCACCCCGCGGCGGTGCTCAACCCCGCCCGCCGCACCGGGGCGCTGCTGCTCGATCTGGCGCGGCAGCACGCGCGGGACCTGCCCCGCTCACGGCGCCGTGCCGCTGCACGGCAGCGTGTCACCGAGGCACTCGCCGATGCCCAACTCGACGCTGCGGAGGAGGTGCTGAGCCGCTACCCGCACCAGCTCTCCGGCGGCCAGCAGCAACGCGTCGTCCTGGCGCAGGCGCTGCTCCTCGGTGCCCGCGTCATCATCGCGGACGAACCCACCACCGGACAGGACGCCCTGACCAAACGTCGCATCGTCGACCAGCTGGCACAGGTGGCGGGCCGGGGCATCGCCGTGCTGCTGCTCAGCCACGACCTCGACGTCGTACGCGAACTGGCCGACGAGGTAGTGGTGTTGCGAGGCGGCCGTGTGGTGGAGCAGGGCCCGGGCCACCGAATCCTCGATGCCCCCGCGCACCCGTGGACCAAGGAGCTCCTCGCCGAACCGAGGGCCCTGCCGTACGCCGACCCCGAGCACGCCGGTGCGGAAATGCTCACGGTCAGCCGTCTCACCGCCCGGCACAGGACCGGCGGAACCCGTGTGCCGGTGCTGAGCGTGGACCGGCTCACCCTCCGAAGCGGCGAATGCCTCGCCGTCGTCGGACGCTCGGGCAGCGGCAAGACGACCCTCGCCCGCTGTCTCGCCGGCCTCCACCGCGACCACACCGGCCAGATCCTGCTGGACGGCAAGCCGCTGCCGCACAGTCTGCGGGACCGCAGCCGCGAGCAACTCGCCGCCGTACAGTACGTCTTCCAGGACGCGCGCGCCGCCTTCGACGAACACCGGCCGGTCCTGGACCAGGTGGCGCGCACGGCGGTACGCCTGCACGGGGCAGGAACCCAGGAGGCGACGGCGGAGGCCCGACGTGTGCTGACGGACCTGGGACTGGACGACAGCCTCGTCCGCAGGCTGCCGGGCCGGCTGTCCGGCGGCGAGCTCCAGCGCGCGGCCCTCGCCAGAGCGCTCCTCGCGCGACCGCGGGTGCTGGTCTGCGACGAGATCACCTCAGGGCTGGACCCGGTGACCCGGCGCTCCCTGCTGGACCAGCTCGCCACGTTGGTCCGCCGGAAGGACGGCCCCGGCGTCGTGCTCATCACCCACGACCTCGACACCGCCGCACCGGCCACCCGCGTCGCCGTGCTGGACGGCGGGGAGGTGGTCGAAGAGGGCCCCGCAGAACAGATCCTGACCGCGCCTCGGCACCCGTTCACGGTCTCTCTGCTCAGTGCGTCGCACAGGTGGGGAGCCGCCGTACGTCCCTGAAACGGAATCATGACCCTCCGTCCGGACGGACCGGAGCGAGGCTGTGAGGGAGTGCTCGAGGAGGCTGCCGGTGCAGCCTCCGTCAGCCCGAGCCAGGGCCGGCGGGTGGTGCGCGGCGGCCGGTGGGCGAGGAGGACCTGGGCGGATGGTGTCCGCCTCGATCGACTCGGACTACCGCTCCGGGTCCCAGGTCGCCGGCTGGTCGAAGACGCGCCCGTTGCCTACCCGGGCGATCGAGGAACTCGGTCGGTCGGTGCGCACGGCGTTCACGACCTGGCACGTCCTCCCCGGACTGCGTGCCCGAGCCGAGCGGAGCCACATCACACCCGGCGTCCGCCGCATCGCCGGCGAACAGATCAAGTGCGCGACCGCCCTGCTGCAATGGCTCGGCGAGCGGAGCACCGCCCTCGCGTCATGCGGCCAGGCCGACATCGACGCCTGGTCCACCGAGTACGCCCGCACCCGCCTGAGAGGCTCCCTCAACTGGGCCAGGCAGGGCCTTCACTGCCGATGTTCCGGGTGTCGAGCTGGTGGTCGGCCCAGACGTAGCTTTCGGGTAGCAGATCGGTGAGGGAGACGGTCCGGAGCCGTTCGCCTTCCCCGACGATGACCCGCAGGGCCGGAAAGTAGTCGAGAAGCACCTGGCGGCACCGTCCGCACGGGGGAGTGACCCCTCGGTCGCGATCGCCCACGGCGACTATCGTGTGCAGGTCGTAGGCGCCCTGGGCGGCTGCCGCGCCGAGGAGGACCAGCTCTGCGCAGGGGCCGCCGGTGAAGTGGTAGGCGTTCAACGCGGTGACGATCCGGCCGTCCTGGGCCCGGGCTGCGGCCGCCATGGTGTGGTTGTCGCCCCGGCAGCGAGTACGTGCGACGTGGGCCGCGGCCTCGACGAGTTCGTGGTCGACGTGATGGGTCTGCGGGGTCATCTTCTCTGCCTTTGTGAGGTGTCAGGCGACGTTGACCCGCGTGACGGCGGTGCGCAAGCGAATATCGGCCGTGCTTGTTCCGCCGGATCCGGGTCCGGCGGAACACCGCTGCCCTGTTTCCTTCAGATCGGCGTGGTCGATGCCGTCGAGGGCGAAGAGGCGGGGGCGGGTTCTGACGGCCGGCCGCCGTCACTCCGGCCACGGCGATTCGAGAACGGTGCGTACGAAGTCACCGCGTTCGAAGCCGGGAACGTAGTGCTGGAGAAGGTCGGCCTTGACGTTGCCGAAGGTCGTCTCCGGCTTCGGGCGGATGCCTTCGGTGAACGCGGCGAGGATCCGGCGCTTGAAGTCCGGCCGTGGATGGAGCGCGACGATCGCAGCGCGCTCGGTGTCGGAGACGTCCTCGTAGCCGATGCCGAGGACGTCGTACTCCACGCCGGCGGTCACGAGCGCCACCTCGGGCTCCATGAAGGCCGGGATGCCCGGTGTGGTGTGCAAGGCGATGGCCGTCCACACCCGCCGCACGCTGTCCTCGGGCACCCCACGGGCCTGCAGGAAGCGGCGCGCCTCGTCGGCGCTGTCCACCTCGAAGCGCCGGCCGCTGGAGCGGAAGCGTTGGCCGAGCCCGAGGTCGTGGAACATGGCACCGATGTACAGCAGTTCCGCGTCGAAGGAGAGATCCCGCCGGCGGCCCCGCAGGGCTCCGAAGAGGAAGACCCGGCGGGAATGGTGGTAGACGAGCTCGTCGGTCAGGTCGCGTACGAGCTCCGTCGCCTCCCTCGCGAGCGCCGTGTCGGGCACGTGTACGCCGGCCGCCGGGGGCGGATCGGTTGTCATGGCGTCACCGGGCTTTCTGCGCGACGGAAGGGGACGGGTGTCCCCAGGATCGGCGTCCGGAGGCGCGGCGCCGGGTCCGACAGGCCGTGGGTACCCCGAGTGATGCGCACACGGGGGAGGGGCGCGGATGTCACGACGGCTGCCGGTGGGCCGACGGGCGTCCACCGCTCGCATCCCGATTGCGGGGCACCGAAGGTGAACCCACGGCCCCGTCATTGGCATGGACCTGCCTGTCGAACTGGACTACAGTCCGTGGCGGCACCTCTGAGAGCGCTCTCAGACGGCTCTCGGATGCTTCCTGTTCCATCCCCACGATGCTGGAACAACAGAAGGGGCACTCCCTTGAGACATACGACGATGGTGCGGACCGGTCTCTCCGCACTGCTCATCATCGGCACCTGGGCGACCGCCGGCCTGACCCAGGCCGCCGCAGCCGACCCCCGGTCCTCCGCCGAACCCCAGGCCTCGGCCGGAATCATCACGGCCATGCAGCGTGACCTCGGGCTGACGAAAAGTCAGGCCGAGAAGCGGCTCACCGCGGAGAAGGCGGCGACCGCACTGCAGGGAAAGGCGCGGAGCGCAGCCGGGACGTCGTTCGGCGGCTCGTGGTTCGACGCCGACAGTGGCCGGCTGACGGTCGCCGTCACGGACAGTGCGAAGGCCGGTGCCGTACGGGCGGCCGGGGCCGAGGTCCGTGTGGTCGACCACACGGCGCGGGAGCTCGACGCGACCAAGGGCCGGCTGGACGCACTCTCCGCACCCAGCGGCGTCAGCAGCTGGCACGTCGACCCCCGGGCGAACGAAGTCGTCGTGAACGTCGTCGCCTCCGAGCGGGGTGACAACGATGTCCGCGTGTTCGTCGCGAAAGCGCGCGAGGCCGGCCCCGTCACGGTGAAGCAGACCGCCGAGGCGCCGCAGACCTTCGCCGCGGGTACGGTCGGCGGCGACCCGTACTACACCGGCAACGTCCGCTGCTCCATAGGCTTCTCCGTGCACGGCGGCTTCGTCACGGCGGGCCACTGCGGCCAGGCGGGCGGAGCGGTCAGGGGCTGGGACGGCTCGGCCATCGGCTCCTTCCAGGGCTCGTCCTTTCCCGAGAACGACTACGCCTGGGTGAACGTGGGCAGCGGCTGGTGGACCGTCCCCGTGGTCCTCGGCTGGGGCACCGTCTCCGACCAGTTGGTCCGCGGCTCCAACGAGGCCCCGATCGGCGCCTCGATCTGCCGCTCCGGTTCCACGACACACTGGCACTGCGGCAACGTCCTTGCCAAGAACGAGACGGTGAACTACAGCCAGGGCGCCGTCCGTCAGATGACCAAGACCAGCGTCTGCGCCGAACCGGGCGACTCCGGCGGCTCGTTCATCAGCGGCGACCAGGCCCAAGGTGTCACATCGGGTGGCTGGGGCAACTGCAGCGGCGGCGGTGAGACCTGGCACCAGCCGATCAACGAGATCCTCAACCGCTACGGTCTGACCCTCCACACGGCCTGACGGCTGATTCCGCCGAGACCCGCTGGAATCGGCGGGAACACCGGTCTGCTGCGGCAGGGTGGCCCCCTGCCGCAGCAGATCCCAGCCCCCGCTGCGCAGACAGCGCGACCCGCGTGGAACAGGGAGGATGATCAAAGCGACCTCCGTGTGCCCGTACGCTCGCCGGTGTGTTCCACGACGCTGGACTCGGGCGCCCGGGCTTTGGGCCGACGGCACCACGGGCCATGGGTGTACGCGGAGACGCCAGGCACCCCGGGGCCCCCGCCCCGGGGGCGTGCGGGTGGGCATCCCGCGGAGCTTCTGCCACCTGCGCACAATCGTTCGGAACACGGTTCCGCCCGGGATGCGCTCACAGCCTTTGCGTGATCAACCGCCAGTTCCGGGGGGAACCATGGGGATCTCTGTACGCCGCTCATCGGCGCGGAGGACGCTGAGTGTCCTCTGCGCAGCCGTGCTGGTGGGTGGGGGTGCCGGGGCCTGTGGGGAGGAGGGCGGAAGTGGTGGCTCCGCCGCGTCCGGAGAGAAGACGACGGCGGGTTCTCGGCCACCTGCCGAAGCCGTGGTGGCTGCTGCACAACGCGCTCAGGACACCACCTCCCTTCGTTACCGGATCGCTGGCAGCGTTCCGGACGGGGGGCGGCTGACGGTCGCGGCATCCATGCGCACCGCGCCGTTGGCCATGCGCATGCATCTGACCATCGCGGACCGGCTCGCAGGCAGTCCGACGGAGATTCGGTTCGTCGGCAAGTCGCTGTATATGAGCGGTCATGCACTCGACATCGATGCGCTGGGCGCCGGAGTGGGGGAAGCCGCGGAACTGGACGGCAAGAGCTGGCTCCGGGCCGAGCCGTCTCCTGGGGTCGTGGAACGGCGGATAACAACACCCACGGTGTGCTGCCACGCCAGATCGAGGGCAACCCCGTCGTTCAGTCCACCATCCTGTCCGGCTCGAAGGACGTGAAAGAGGTCGGCGCCGAGGCGATCGGCGGCACCCGGACCACGCACTACAGGGGAACGGTCCCCTTCGACGGTCTGCGAGAGGCCCAGGCGGACGCCACCGACAAAGCGTCCAGGGACCGTCGGACCGACAGCCTCGACAGTTTCATGGCGCTGCAGGTCGACGAGACACTCACCATGGACCTCTGGATCGACGAGGACGGCAGTGCGAGGCAGTTCCGCATGCGCTGCGAGACCCTCAAGGCGCGCTACAACTCCGAGGGGCTGCTGCCCGAGCGAGTCTTTGGTGACCCCCTCGACATGACTGTCACCTTCCTCGAGATCAATCAGCCGGTCACCGTCAAGGCCCCGCCGGACCTCGTAACCGCTGACCTGGGCGCGCTGGTCGACGCGCACGTGGAGGGCGAGGGGCGCCTTGAGTGACGGACGTGCTCCCCGTCATCGCGGCCGACCCGCATAGGCGTAGCCCGACCTTCGTGTGCTTCCGCCGGGTGGCGCCGGCCTTGTCTTCAGCGGCTTTCCAGTGGAGACAGGACGATCCTGTGCCCGCCGCCACGGCGTCGGGGACAGCCGGCTCGAATGTGACGCGCGGTGGTGTCTGTCCTGCGCGCTACGGCGTTCGCCGCCACCGCCGTGGGCAGGTCGAATGCACGGCGCCGGGGAAGGCGAGGCCGGTGGGAGTCGCGCCGAACCGGACGTCAGCACCGCCGACTGTCTCGTGATCACCGCCGGCCCACCACCGAACAGGGGGCAGCCGAACACCGTCCGCTGCGCCGACTGCCGACCCGGCTCCGGTGCGTCGAGTGTCAACTCCTCCCGGAATGAGTACCGTTCACCAACTCTTGACATGCTTTCAGCGGCGACGCAACACTGGCAGCGTTGGAGAGAGCGCTCTCCCAACATTCCTACGCAGCCGAGGTCAGCCGCCGGAACAGCACCTGACAGTGGGGTAGGGCCACCGACGAAATGCGCTGACCTGCTGTGATGACTCCATTCACGTGTGTGGGATCCCGAGCTCTGTGGGTGCAGTTCCCGGCCGCGGGCCATCTACCGGCGACGGACCGGCGGCAGGGCTCTCCCGGGTGGCGCCCGTGGCGGAGCTCTTCGTGGGGCGGCCACGAGGGCCGTTGTCAGAGACGCTTGGCAAGGTTGCGGCCATGAATGCCACTCCTGTCACTCCGCCACGGCCGATCGACGTTGTCGCGGTCTTTCCCCAACTTGCCCCGCTGGCCCGCACGGCGACCCGCCTGCACCCCCGCTCTGGGGCGCCGACGTGGCACGACAGCTCGATCGGTGGGCCGCTGCTGTGGCCCGCTGAGGAACCATGGCCGCACTGCGAGGAACCGCATGTGGTTGACGGCATCAACCCAGCCCGGTCCCCGGCGGATCTGCGGCTGCAACGACGGATCTTCGCCGCCTCGCACGGCCGGGACCTGACTCCGGAGGAACGGGAGACTCTCGAGCGGATCCGGCCCCCTCAGACCTATCCGGTGAGGCTGGCGGTCCAGTCGTACGACGGCCCCATAGCGATGCTGCCCGTCGCGCAGCTATACGTACGGGATGTGCCCGATCTGAGCCCGCCGGAGGATAAGGACCTGCTACAGGTTCTGTGGTGCCCCTTCGATCATCCGATCATGCCCAGGACCCTGCTCTTCTGGCGTTCCGCAGCCGCCGTCACCGACATCCTCGACGCGCCCCCCGAGCCGCCCGCAGTGCAGTTCGACGGCTATCTACCGGAACCGTGCGTGCTCGAACCGGAGCAGATCACCGAGTACCCCGACCATCTGGACCTGAGCGACGAACTGCAGGAGCAGCTCAAGCAGTGGAGTGTGCCGCAGACAGCAGATGAAGACATGGACCCGGACACGTATTACGACTGTGTGCTGTCCAACGCACCCGGCTGGAAGGTTGGCGGCTGGCCCGCTTGGAACTCCACCGACCCCAGCCCGCAGCCCTGCTCCGAGTGCGGCACCGGCATGGAGGTCCTGATGACCGTCGCCACGTTTGAGGAAGGGGACGACGCCGGGAACAGCTGGTCTCCATACCCCCACCCAGGTGCTGGACCGTACCCCGGCCACCGCGGCTACAACGCGACCGGGGTCCAGATAGGCAGCGGCTACCGGCAGCATCTGTTCGTCTGCCCGGCGAAGCCCGAGCATCCGCACATCGAGTTGATGACGTAGCCCGTCCGCAGTGTGCAGCCGCGGCGTCACGGTGCGGGCATGCCGTGACGCCGGGTGTCCGCGAGGCTCAGGGTCCGGACAACCGACGGATTTTGTTGACCTGCAGGAACGTGAGCTCCGACGCGTGGAGTTCCCGCGCAGGTGAGCCCGCATTCCCTTCCACGAGGGTCGGTAGACGAACGTAGGCACATCCTGCCGGTGCCCGACCGGCCCTTGCCTGCGTTTCGTCACTCGGTGAGGCCCATATCGTCGGTACCTCGAGTATTCCGGGAGTTCCCATACCCGAGCCCACCATTACGGGTCGGCCAGGAGCGACGACGCGAGGCGGTCGACCGGGTCACCGCCCTGCAGTTCGACCGGCACGGCAACCGCGTCTGGCGCAAGGTCCAGGGACTGCCCGACTCCGAGCACGTGCGGCGAGCTATCGGAGAGGTCGCCACGGCCTATGGCGACCGACTGGAGCCCCACAACGTCGCGGGCCGGGGGCAGAGTTGCCCGATCCGGTTCCGCTGCGTCGGCTGCAACCACTTCCGCACCGACGTCTCCTACCTTCCAGACCTGGAACGATACATGTCTGACCTGCTGCAAAGCCGCGAGCGGCTGATGTCGGAAGCCGACGACCGGGCCCGCAGCGAAGCCGTGCCCTCCGAGGAAGAGATACGCCGGGTCCGCCGCCTCATCAACCGGGTCAAGGCGGATCTGGACGGCTTGTCCGTCGAGGAACGCTCCCAGATAGAAGAAGCCGTCGCTGTGGTCCGCCGCGGCCGCAGGGTGATGCTGGGCATACCAGGCGTGGGCATGCCTCGCGTCGGCCAGCCATTTCCCGACGTCCGGCCCTGAAGACTGCCGTGATCCTCACCATGCGTGACGGCCGCCGGGCCGACACCGAGCGTCGCCGCCAGCGAGTGGCGACCGCGATCAAGAGCGCCGCCAAGAACGGCACCCCGCTCAGTGTCTCGGCCATCGCCCGGCAAGCCGGAGTAGACCGCACGTTCCTCTACCGTCACCGCGACCTCCTGGAACTCGTCCATGCCGCTGAGCTCGAACCGGCAGCTCAGGACCCCGAGGGCGGTTCACCGGTGAGCCGGTCCTCGCTCCAGGCGGACCTCGCCAACCCCCAGGCCCGCAACACCCGCCTTGCCACCCGCGTCCAGCAGTTGGAGAAACGGCTGTCGCAGGCGCTGGGAGCCCAAGCATGGCGAGAGTCAGGGCTCGGAGCCCCGACGGACATCGACGAACTGCAACGAAAGATCACCCGGCTGGAACAGCGCCACGTCGAGCTGACCGCCGTGTCGGAGGAGGCTCAGTCCGACATCGCCGCCGCGCGTGAGTCCAACCGGGACCTGACCAGAGCTTTGAACCAACGCGGCTGAGTCAGAAGCTAGGTCCTCTTTCCACTGTTCCGGGGCATTATCAGGTGCTGAGGCCAGTGGATGTGGCAGGTGCCTGGCACGCTTGTCCATCCGGCTGGCACCCGTCCGAGAAGGGCGTATCCCGGATGGCTGGTGGCCCTTGCGGTTCCTAGCCTCGGGTCATGATCTCTCGTCGTTTACGGTTATCAGCTGTAGTGCTGGCGCTGGCTGTGTCGTTTCTGCCGTCCGCTGCGGCGTCGGCCGCACCGCACCCCTCGGGCACGGGTTGGTCCGTGCAGCGTGACGCTGACGCGCTGCACGCTGCCGGGGTTACCGGCGTAGCAGTCCGCCTGGAAACCCCGCGCGGGACAGTCACAGCCCGCTCCGGGGTGGGGGACCTGGTCACTCGCCGCCCGGTCTCGACGGACGGCTACCTACGTCTGGGCAGTACCACCAAGACGTTCGTCGCCACCGCCATGCTGCAACTGGTAGGCGAGAAGCGGATTTCCCTTGACCAGACGGTGGAGCAACTGCTGCCCGGGGTGGTGTCCGGAGCCGGAAACGACGGCAGGACTATCTCCGTCCGCGACCTGCTGCAGCACACCAGCGGCCTGTCCGACTACATCTACGACGTCTTCCCCAACCCCAGTGCACAGACCTACTTCGCCAACCGGTGGCGTGCCTACCAGCCCGAAGAGCTGGTCGCCCTGGCCATGCGCCATGAGCCTGCCTTCCCAGCAGGCACCCGCTGGGCGTACTCCAACACGAACTACGTACTCGCCGGAATGATCATCCAGAAGATCACCGGCCGCACCTGGGAACAGCAGGTCCACGACCGCATCCTGCGCCCCCTCGGCCTGCGGGACACCGACACCCCGGGCACCTGGCCCTTCCTCCCGCAACCGCGCACGGCCAACTATCAGCAGTTCACCGTGGACGGCCCGATGGTCGACACCACGACCCCCTACCGTCCCTTCGACAGCGGGGCCGACGGCTCGATGACCGGCACAGGCCGCGACCTCAACCGCTTCTTCACCGCCCTGGTCAACGGGCAGCTGCTGAAGCCCACCGAGCTCGCTGCCATGCGGACCACCGTCCCGGTGCCGCAGGCCAGCGGCCACCCGGCAGGCACCCAGGACGGCCTGGGCCTGTTCTTCACACCCCTGTCCTGCGGCGGCGGTTACCTGGGGCACGGAGGAAGCGGCTTCGGATATGTCATCCGGACAGCGACAACCACGGACGGCCGGCGCACCATCACAGTCTCCGCGCACAGCCGCACCGCGGACCCGCGGACCGCCGCCCGTCAGGAAGACGCACTGCGCAACCTCATCGACCACGCTCTGTGCCGCACCACTTGACCATGCACTCGGCGCCACGGTCAGGCCCTTCGCGCCGCGTGGGTGACCGCGGCTTACTCTTCGGGAGTTCCGGCAGCCGCTTCAATCACAAGTAGCGCCACAGGTGTTGCACGCGATGGGGTCATCTGCACCGTCCGCCGAGTTGCACAAAGTGTCTCCACTCGCCTCGCGCCACACGGTTACCCTCAGAGAATGCGGCCGTGGCCCACCACGGACTCGTGTGTGCGGCAGGACACCGGCGGTCATGCGCAGGGGCGGGCCCGTCGGTGAAGCCCCGTCACGGGGACGCGGACAGGGTGCCGCCGTCGTGCAGCCTCGCATTCACGTGGTACGCGGCGTTCCGCGGTGCGCGCACCGCCAGCGTCGGGCCTTCGGACACACCGCGCGCGGAACCTGTGACCTCGATCCGGTGAACAGCGCGGCTGCCGGCGGCGAGTACGTACCAGGCCCCGGTGGGGGACTTCCAGTGGGTGCCTGCGACGACGTGCTGGCCGAACCGGCTGCACAGAGCCGTGTTCCGGCGGTCGGACACCACTTCGCCCCGTGCCGAAAGAGACGCGGAGGGAGACGCGGAGGGCGGGACGAACTGCACCAGTACGCGGCCCGGCCCGCGCCAGGTGTCCGCCCGCGTGCAGACCCAGTCCGCCGTGGACCGGGTGCCGGGCAACCGCTGCTGTGCGAACTGCCAGTTGTTGACCGCCCGTACCCCTGAATCCCTGAGATCCCGTAGTGAACACGCTGTACGGGCCCAGCTGAGCAGGCCATCGGTGCCCGTGGCCTCGCGCGGCTGCCTTGCCGGGGCGCCGGATCCGGGCCTGGGAGTGTGGGTGAGGTGCGCCGGTGCGAGGTCGCCGAGATCCGCGACGAGGAACGCGTGCTTCTCCACGATCTTCTCCGACGACCGAAGTTGCACCGCGGGCCAGGAGTCGCATGCTCCGCCCCCTTCCGGGCGGGGCACCGCCGCGGTGACTCCGTCGCCGCCCACGTCCAGCGCCCGCGCCGGTGCGTCGGGCGCGAGAAGGTCCCGCGTCGCGGACTCCGCCACCCAGGGCGCCAGCAGATACCGCACCGACGTGCCGGTGCGGCTGACGGCGAGTGCCGCTGCCGTGGTGACGTCCGCGTCATCGACCCGCGCGAAGTCCAGGTCGGGGGCTCCCTCTCCGGACAGCGGTTCGGCGTACCGGACGACGCGCACCCCGCCGTCGTGGAACAGCACCACGGCCTCGTCACCCACCTCGCCCGCGAACAGCAGCTGAGGGGGCTGGGCGGGGGGCACGACAGCCGTGCCGGGGGTGGTGGTCACGGCGACGTCTGCCGTGGGACCGGCCCAGTTGCCGAGAGCCCGCTCCAGAAGCCCGGTGTCGTCGGTGCGGTCCCCACGTGGCGGCCAGGCGCTGAAGTCCACGCGTGAGGTGTCGGCCCACTGAGCGGGCGGTGTCCGTACCAGACCCGCGGGGTCAAGGGCGCCGCCAGGCAGCGTTCTCCGCAGGGGCGAGACCTGCGGCCGGGCCCCCTCGGCTCCACCGTCCGCGGAGAGCGCCAGCCCGCCGGCCACCACGAGAAGCACCAGACAGGCCGCGCCGGCTCGTCCCCGGTGCCGGCGGCGCAGCAGGTCACCGGGGCGTGTCTGCACCGTGCAGGGATCGAACTCGCCCGACCGCAGCATGCGCCGGACCCGCTCGTGGTCGCTTCCGGCGACGAGCGCGGCGGCCCGCACGGCATCGGCCGGGTCGTCCACGCCCGCTTCGGCGAGCAGCAGCCGGGTACCGTCGGCGGGCAGCGACTCCAGCAGCCGCAGACCCAGCGCCGCACGGACGGGGGCCGGAACATCCGCCAGGGCGCGGTCCAGGGCGAACTCGTCCATCCCGCCGGCCCGGGGAAACAGCCTCAGCCCCCGCACCACCGGCACCGAGGGACGCAGCGCCGCCGGTGCGGGCACCCGCCCCGGCCACCAGCGCGGCCTCCGCCCGTACGCCAGCGCGGACCGTACGACCCGCAGGCGGACCCCGGCGTACGCGGGTGCCTGCGTGGCGGCGGCCACGGGACCGCCGGACCGGGGAGCGGGGACGCCCTCCGCGGGTCGAGGTGCGGAGGGCGGCTTGCCGTACAGGGAACGTTGCACCACGGCGTGAGCGGCGAGCACCCTGCGATGACGGCCGAGGCCCGGTGGCAGCGTGAGGTAGGCCAGACGCACGAGACGCGGGTAGTGCTCGACGAGCGCGGCCTCGGCCTCCTTCACACCGATGCGGGTATCGGGACCGGGGTGGCGAAGCGGCGAGGGATGGAGCGGCATGGTGATGTGTGCCTTCCGAGCCGTGGGAAGAGAACCGTCACCTCGGCAAACGAGCCAATCGTGTGACGGTCACATCGGCCCCGTCCTCGACGCGCACCGCCCTCGGCCTACCGGGCCCTGAGGCTTCGGGCCCGTCGGGACCCCGGCACCCACCGCGCCGGGCGTGGCCCACTCCGAGAGGCAGGACGGCCGCCTGCGCCGGGAATCCGGCCTCGCCTGTTCCGCGGCACCTTCAGAGGGGCCCTTCCGTACCCTCGTCGCCCGAGCTCAGCTCCTCGGCACGCAGCGCCAGGTCCTGAAGCACATCGGCGGAAGTCACGTCCTCCTGGCCGGAGTCGTGGATCTGTGCGAGCGCGATGAAGGCCAGTGTGAACGCTCCGACCAGTTGTTCGACGGCGCCGCCGACCTCGCGCCCCACCAGGGCGGCCATCTCCTCGACGGTGGCGTCGGCCGAAATGGCGATGTGCGGCATCGTCTCGTTGAGAAGGGTCGTCACCATGTTCCCGCCGGCGTCCAGGTCGCCGCCCGCGTCCTCCTCGGCATGGCGCTGCATCTCGCCCGCCTCCGTGAGGATGCCGATCACTCGCTTGAGGACTTCACTCTGCTCCATACGGCGAGCATAGGCGCCGGAACTCCCACGCCATGATCGTCCACCGGGCCGTCGCAGTCCCGTACCGGTCACCTGACGGCTCCTGTGGTGAGCGCGGCGACGAGGTGCGCCGCAACGGCGGGATTCTTGTGACGACGGCCCTGCCGACGACGAGCGAGGCGGCCATGAACTGGCTCCGGCAGACGTTCGCCGCCCCTGTCACGCCACGATCGGCGAGTTCACGAAGTGCTCGGAGAGCGGGACGATGTCCCGGATGTCGACGTACTGCTGCACGGTCCAGGGGCAGGACGATGTGCCGGGTCCGGAGGAGAACCGGGAGCCCTGGGAGCTGGAATCCCTGCCCTAATTCAAGACATAATTTAAGATGTGAAGAAAGTCACGGTCAAGAGCCGTGGCCGGGGTATGTTGCCGGGGCGAAGGGAGCAACATGGCTGAGCGCAGCAGACGGACCGTGCGTGACCTGCGAAGGGGCAATCGGGCGCGGGTCCTGCAACGGTTGTACTTCGACGGTCCGCTGAGCCGTCAGGAGCTGGGGCCCGCGACCGGGCTGAGCTCCGGGTCCATCAGCAATGTGGTCACCGAGCTGGCCTCGGAAGGACTCCTGGAGGAGGCTGGCATCGTCGACTCCGACGGCGGGCGCCCCCGCACCCTGCTGCGGGTCGCCCCCGGCGGTGGGCTGTTCGTGGGCATTGACATCGGCGAGACCCGGGTGCGCGTCGAACTCTTCGACCTCGCGTTGACCGAACTCGCCCGCACCGACCGCCTGCTCGCGCAGCACGGTTACGACGTCGAGCGGATCGTCGGCCACGTCCGCTCGGGTCTGGCCGACGTCCTGCGTGACTCGGGGGCCGACCTCCGCATGCTGCTCGGCATCGGGATCGGGGTGCCCGGCATCATCGAGCGCGAGGCCCCGACGGCCGCGGGCGGCCCGTGCACGATCGTGCACGGGCCGACCATCGGATGGCGCGCCGTCCCCTTCGAGCGGCTGCTCCGCGAAGTCGTGGACGTGCCGCCCGAAGTGCCGTTCTTCGTCGACAACGGCGCGAGGACGCTGGGGCAGGCCGAGATGTGGTTCGGCGGCGGCAGGGGTGCCGGAGCGGCCGCCGTGGCGCTGATCGGCTCGGGAGTGGGCGCGAGCGTGAACCGGGGAGACATCCTCGACGAGGACGTCTCGAACGCGGCCCTGGAATGGGGCCACACCACGGTGCAGCTACGCGGCCGACGGTGCCGTTGCGGTTCCAGGGGCTGCCTGGAGGCGTACGCGGGCGCGGAGGCCATGCGGGAGCGCTGGCAGGAGGCCGGGGGTCCGCTGTCCCCGGAGACCGACGACGAGACCGCCCTCGCCGCGCTGCTCGCAGCCGCCTACCCGCCACGGGGTGGCGCCGCCCCGGACCCGGTCGCGGTCTCGATCCTGGACGAGACGGCCGAATGCCTGGGCGCGGCCCTGGCCGACCTGGTGAACCTCTTCCTGCCCGAACGCATCCTGCTCGGTGGCTGGGCCGGCCTGCTCATCGGCCCGCACCTGCTCCCCGAGATCCGCCGGTACGCCCGGGCGTACGCGCTGGAACACGCGGCCGCCCGCACCACGATCGACCTGGGACACCTGGGCCCGGACGCGGTCACCGTCGGCGCCGCGACCCTGCCCCTCTCCGACTTCCTGGCCCGCGGCGGCACCCGCCCGGCGCCGCCGTCCCTGCCGGGCGCGGCCCCGGACCGGGCGGCACCGGCCCGCGGCCGGGCCACGGGGGGCTGAGCGGCCGGCGGGCCCTACGCCGAGTCCCGCACCACCAGCACCGGTTCGAAGATCACCGAAGTAGCCGGTCCGCCCGGTGCGGCTAGCCGGTCGAGCAGCAGTCCGGCCATCTCCGCCGCCATGTCCTCCACCGGCTGCCGCACCGTCGTGAGCGGCGGCCGGCATGCCGAAGCGGCGCTGCTGTCGTCGAAGCCGATCACGGCCACGTCCTCGGGTACGCGCCTCCCGTGTTCCCTCAGTACATGGCACGCGCCTGTCGCCATCAGGTCGTTCCCGGCGAACACTCCGTCCAGGTCGGGGTGTTCGGCCAGCAGCCGCTCCATGGCGGCCTCGCCGCTCTCCTGGGTGAACTGACCCTCGGCCACCGGGACATCAAGACGGCCATGCCGCTCCAGCCTGTTCCGGAAGCCCGCGAGCCTCTCCTGCCCCGCCGGTATGTTCAACGGCCCGCTGATCGTGGCGATCCTGCGGCAGCCGCGTGCCAGCAGGTGGTCGGCGGCCAACGCGGCGCCGTCCCGATGAGCCAGGTCCACGTAACTGATCCGCACCGGTCCGGCCGGGCGGGCGTACAGCACGGCCGGCAGTCCGGCTTCCGTGATCAGGCCCGGCAGCGGGTCCAGTGCGTGGGTCGACACGATCAGCGCCCCGTCGGCACTGCCCTGTCGCAGATACGCCAGCACCTCGTCGCGGGCCCGCGAGGTCTCTGCGAACATCAGCACCGGGTGCATCCCCCGCGGACGCAGATGGTCGACGACCCCTGTCACCACCTGGCTGAAGAACGGGTCGGCGAAGACCTGAGCGGTGAAGGACCCCGCATGAGCGGGTCCTTGTCCGTCCGGCTCCACCCCGGCGCCCGACACCACCAGCGCGACGGCGTCCGTACGCCGGGTGACCAGGGAGCGTGCCGCGCGGTTGGGGGTGTACCCCGTGACCGCGACCGCCCGTAGCACGGTCTCCCGGATCGCGGGGTCGACGTTGCGCACCCGGTTCACGACCCTTGAGACCGTCGCGCGCGACACCGGCGGCCCGCGCCACGTCCTCCAGGGTGGGAGCCGCACCGGGCGGTCGCAGAGCATCCGTCATGAGCGCATTTAGACAGGAGGGGAGCAGACGGGATGGAGCGCTCTCCCGGAGAGCACGACGAGGTCCGGCCGAGGGCCCGCGGGGCTCGCCCCCCGGGGTGGTGCGCCGGGTGCACGGGTGGCGCGTGCTGACTGTTCACTTGTCATCACCCTTTGTGTGCACATAAGTTGGCCGCTTGCGACGTGTCCTACAGCAGTGGGGGAGCCCGATCATGGCCGCGACCGGACGGCACCGCAGATACCAGCCCAGCCGTATCAACCGTGCTTCGCTCACGGTGACGGTGGGAGGCGCCGGCATCGCGCTCCCGCTTCTCACGGCTGCCTCGGCAGGTGCTGCCACGACCGATGTGTGGGAGAAGGTCGCCGCCTGCGAGTCGACCGGCGACTGGCACGTCAACACGGGCAACGGCCACTACGGGGGACTGCAGTTCACCCGGTCGACCTGGGCGGCCTACGGAGGTACGGCGTTCGCCGCGCGGGCCGATCTCGCGACCAAGGACCAGCAGGTGGCCGTCGCCGAGAAGGTGCTCGACGGGCAGGGACCGGGAGCCTGGCCGACGTGTTCCGTGCGGGCAGGCCTGAAGCAGGGCGGCGGCACACCCGGCCTCGCCCCGCAGTCGAAGCGTCAGGTGGCCGCCGACGCCCGTCAGGACGAGGCGGGGGAGTCCGGAGATTCGGAGAGGACCACCCGTGGTGCCGTGGCGTCCAAGGCATCACCCACCGCTGTGCCCGGCCCGCGTGATTCGTACACCGTCGCGCGCGGCGACTCCCTCTCCGGCATCGCGTCCGCCGAGCGGGTCGAGGGCGGCTGGGAGCGGCTGTACTCGGCCAACCGCACCGTGGTCGGTGCCGACCCCGACCTCATCCTCCCGGGACAGCGGCTGACCCTCGACGTGGCCGCCGCGCCCCGCACGGCCCCCAGGCAGAAGGCCCAGCCCGAGGGAGCCACCCCGAAGGTTCAGGAGAAGGCCGAGTCACAGAGCGCCGCGCCCGAGGCCAAGGAGAAGGCGGACCCCGCGCCCGCCGCACCCAGGGCCGAGGAGAAGGCGACCCCCGCGCCCGCCGCACCCAGGGCCAAGGAGAAGCCCGCGCCCGCCGCTCGCGAACAGGCGGCGAAGCCCGCCGCCAAGCCCGAGAAGAAGGCGTCCAAGCCGCGTTCCGGTTTCACCGCTCCCGTGTCGGCCCGCACCGGGACTCCGTACCATCAGGCCGGTTCATGGTCCAGCGGCTACCACACGGGCGTCGACTTCCCGGTCCCCACCGGCACCTCGGTGAAGGCCGTGGCGTCCGGGAAGGTCGTCTCCGCCGGCTGGGCGGGCGCCTACGGCTACGAGATAGTCGTCCGGCACGGCGACGGCAGGTACAGCCAGTACGCCCACCTCTCCTCGCTCCACGTGCGCGCGGGTCAGCAGGTCGGCAGCGGTCAGCGCATCGCACGCTCGGGTTCCACCGGCAACAGCACCGGCCCGCATCTCCACTTCGAGATCCGAACCGGTCCCGGGTACGGGTCCGACATCGACCCGCTGGCCTACCTCAGGGCCGGCGGCGCCAGCGTCTGAACGCTTCCCGCCGGGCCCTCTAAGTCACCCCGGCGGGCCGAGTCGGCAGCGGGCCGTCCGGCGCCGAACTCCACGCGCCCGCCGCCGTGGTCCAACGGCAGGGTCAGTGGGAGGGAGAGCGCCGTGGGCGCCGGAAAAGGGTCCGGCAGCACCGCCGCCCCCTGAGGGACGGCGGGCTTGGCCGGTTCGGGCAGCACGACCGTGCGAGGCACCGGCACCCCCGCGCCCTCGGCCGGGACGTCGGCGTGCCCCTCCCGCGTACCCTTCCCGGCCCCCGCTCCTTCCGCCGTCCGTCGCCCGGCTACCGGCCCCTCCTCACCGCGCCGCTCCGCACCCACCCGCTCCGTGGTCAGCAGCACCAGGCCGGCCGCCGCCAGCGCCCCGCAGCCGAGTGCGAGCAGGGTGCCCGTCAGGCCGTAGCGGAACTGCTCCCCGAACATGGTGATGCCCACGGCTGCGGCCACGACGGGGTTGACCACGGTGACCGTCGCCAGCGGCGCCGTCAGCCCTGCGCCCCGGTACGCCGCCTGGGAGAGCAGCAGCCCCGACGCCGCGAGCCCGGCGATGACCAGAAGGGTCGGCAGACCGGAGGTCACCGAGCCGGAGGTCCACTCCACGGCCACCGTCTTCGTGAACACCGACGCCATGCCGAAGGCGACGCCGGCGCCGGTGGCCAGCACCACGCTGCGCAGCATCGGCCGGTGCAGTCCCCGGGCGAGGACCATCAGCAGCGCTACGGCGCCGAAGGTCCCGGCCGCGAGCACCAGCTGCTCCGGCCCGGCCAGCGTGTGCGATCCGGCGCTCCCGGTGAGGGCCAGCAGCCCGGCCAGTCCGACCGTGGCCATCAGGGCGCCACGCCACGCGGTCCGCCCCGCCCTGCGGCGGACGAAGATCGCCGCCATCGGCAGCGCGAAGACGATCGTCAGGGCCCCAAGAGGCTGCACGAGGCTGAGCGGCCCGTAGGCGAGCGCCACGACGTGAAGCACGGCTCCCACACCGTTGAGTGCCACGGCGACCCACCAGGCGCCGTTGCGCAGCGGTGCGTACGGGCGGCTGTCACCGGCCGCGGCCACGCGCTCCTGCACGATCGCACCGGCCGCGTAGGCGACCGCGGAGACCAGGGACAGCAGCACGGAAAACGCGAGGGAACTCATGTACACCACGATGTCCCGTCAAAGCCGCCGCGTCGTCGTCCTTGAGGCGGCGATTCGGCGTACTGCTCCAGTAGTACGTCCAGCACTCCTGGGTCCTCCTCTCGACGGTAGTCCTCCTGGCCCGAAGGCTCAGAAGTTCGTCGCGGAGGTCACCCGGTGCTGTTCTCCCGCTGCGCGGGGTTTCCGGAACGCCGTCGAACCGGAAGTGTGCCGGGGACGGGCCCAGGAGTCGATCAGGTGCTGAGCATGAACTCGGCGCGGATGCGCTTTCCGACGGGCACCCGCTCGGCCGTGACCCGGTCGCACAGGGCGACCACGATCTCCATGCCGTGACCGCCGAGGCGTGCGGGGTCCGGTGAGTACAGCACCGGGAGCGCCGTGCTGCTGTCGTACACCGTGACACTGATGCGCCGGGCGTCGCCCTCCAGCTCCAGGAGGTACGGACCGTGGCTGTAGCGGTCGGCATTGGTGACGAGCTCGCTGACCGCCAGCATCAGGTCGCTGCGGGTGTGCTCCCCGAGGACCGCGAGCCACTCCGCCACCAACCGCGCGAGGAAGCGGTCGGCGAGCGCCCGGGCCTGCGCGATGCACCCCGGCTCGCCGTCGAAAACCTCGGCGGTGAGCAGAACCTCCGTGGACGGGGGCCCCCGCAGGGGGCCGTCCGACCGTGAGGTGGCCTGTTCGTTCATGTGCTCCAGCCAAAGCGCCGCAGGGGAGGTCTCAGACCTTTTCTCGCCGTTCGTCTACCCGCGTCGAGAGATCCCACTCCGGGGGATCCCTCCAGATCTTACGCACGCGGAGGCAACCGGACCACGCTGACGAAGAAGTCGTCGATCTGGCGCACCGCCCCGATGAACTGCTCCAGGTCGACCGGCTTGGTGACGTAGGCGTTGGCGTGGAGCTTGTAGCTCCGGAGGATGTCCTCCTCGGCCGACGAGGTGGTGAGCACCACCACCGGGATCAGCGCCATGTCGGGGTCGGTCTTGATCCGCTCGAGCACCTGCCTGCCGTCGTACCTCGGCAGATTCAGGTCGAGGAGTACCAGGTCGGGGCGCGGCGCATCGGCGTACTCACCCTGGCGGTACAGGAAGTCCAGCGCCTCCTGTCCGTCGCGCACCACATGGAGGGTGTTGCGGATCTTGTTGTCCTCGAACGCCTCACGGGTCATCAGTTCGTCGCCGGGGTCGTCCTCGACGAGCAGGACCTCGATGGGCTTGACGTCGTCGTTCACTGGGTGTCTCCCGACCGGGGGGTGGGTGGGGCGGGGGCGAGCAGCTCCGCCGTGGTGTGCGTGGGTGCCTCAGGAAGTACGGGCAGGGTGAAGTGGATCAGTGTGCCCTCGGCCGGTTCCGGGTCCAGCCAGATCCGGCCACCGTGGAACTCGATGATCTTGCGGCAGAGGGAGAGCCCGATGCCGGTTCCCTCGTACTCGTCGCGGGCGTGCAGACGCTGGAAGATGACGAACACCTTGTCGGCGAACTCCGGCGCGATCCCGATGCCGTTGTCGGCGACCGTCAGATGCCAGACGTCGTCCTCCCGGACACACCCGACGGTGATCCGGCACGGCACGTCGGCGCGGCGGAACTTGACGGCGTTCCCGATGAGGTTCTGCCACACCATGGTGAGCGACGTCGAGTCGCCGAGGAGCTCCGGCAGCGGTTCCTCGCGTGCGACGACGGCCCCGGCGTCCTCGACGGCCAGCGTGAGGTTGGAAAGGGCCCTGTCCAGTGCCACGTCGAGGTCGACCGGCTTCCAGCTCTGCTGCACCCGGCCCACCCGGGAGAAGGTGAGCAGGTCGTTGATCAGTACCTGCATCCGCTTGGCGCCGTCGACCGCGAAGTCGATGTACTGCCGGCCGCGGTCGTCCAGCACCGAGCCGTACCGCTTCTCCAGCAGTTGGCAGAAGGAAGCGACCTTCCGCAGCGGTTCCTGGAGGTCGTGCGAAGCCACGTAGGCGAACTGCTCGAGTTCGGAATTGGACCGCCGCAGCTCCGTGGTCTGCTCGGCCAGCAGCGTCTCCCGGTCCTGGGACTCGGCCAGCTCCGCCACCAGGCGCCGGCGCATGTCCTCGGCCGCCGCCGCCACCGCTCTGACGTCCGAGGGGCCGCGGACCTCGATCTTTCCTGTGAAGGCACCCGACCGCACCTTGTCCGACGCCGCTCTCAGAGCGTCCAGCGGCCGGCCCACCATGCGGTGCAGCAGCAGACTGAGGGACACGACCGCCAGCACGAAGCCTGCCACCAGGGCGATGAGCACCCGGTCCCGAGTGGTGCGCGCGTCATCCAGCTGGGCGCGTGCGTCGTCCCGGGCGTCGTCCAGATGACGCTGCTCGACGGTGTACAGAGCGCGCAGCGTGTCGAACTCCGACTTGCTCCGCAGGATCGGAGCGGATGACGCACGGGTGGGTCCGTTCGCCCGCACCGCGGCGATCAGCGGCTCCGCCTGCAGGGTCCGCCACTCCCGCGCGGCATTCTCGATCCGGTCCAGGTCGTCGGCGTACGGCTGCTCGTTCCCGACCAGCGCACGCACCCGGGCCAGCCGCTCCCGCTCTGCCCGCATGCCCGACTCGTAGGGTTCGAGGAACGAGGCGTCACCGGTGAGCGCGAAGCCCCGTACACCGGTCTCCTGGTCCAGGAGCGAGTTCTGCAACTGGAACGAGGCGGAGCGGGCGGGCTGAATCCGGTCCACCAGGTCCGTGGTCCGGTCGGAGATGCGGGACAGGACGAGCCCGCCCACGACGAGGCACCCGCAGACCACCAGGACGAAGCCGGCCAGGATCAGATGGACCCAGTTCTGCACCGACAGCCGGGCTATCCGTCCGGGCCGCTCGGAGGTCGTACGCGTCGTGCTCATGAGTCGGCCTTCCAGCCCAGATGGAGAACGGCGACGTCGTCGGCCAGACCGCCATAAGGAGAGGCGCTCTCGGTGGCCTCGGCGATCAGCGCGTCGACGAACGCGCGCGGCTCCAAGGCGCCGTGCCTGCCTGCCATGGCCAGCAGGCCGTCCTCGCCGAGCCGGGACTTGGGCCCCGTACGCCCCTCGAACAGACCGTCGGTGAACAGGATGAGCTCACTGCCCGGCAGGAGCTCCAGCTCAGTGATCGACCAGCGGCCGGCGCCGGGCAGGAGACCGAGGGCCATGCCCGCGTCAGGCTCGACCCAGCTGACGTCCGTGCCGCGCCGCAGCAGCAGTCCGGGGTGCCCGGCCCGTGCGATGAACACCTTGTCCCTGCCGGGCGGGAAGACGAGCGTGGTCAGCGTGGCGAACACATGGGGATCGGACCGCTCGGCGACGAGTATGCCCTCCAGGAGGCTGATCTTCTCGCGCTGCGAGACACCGGTCAGTACGGCCGTGCGCCAGGCGACCCGCAGGCATACGCCGAGGGCGGCCTCCGCCGCACCGTGCCCGGACACATCGCCGATCACCGCGTGCACCGCACCGTCGGCGGTCTGCACCACATCGTAGAAGTCGCCGCTCAGCAGCCCGTGGGCACGTCCGGCCTCGTAGCGTGCGGCCACCTGGAAGCCGTCGTCCAGCAGCAGCGGGATCGGCAGTAGAGCGCGCTCCAGGCGGGCGTTCTCCTGGGCGATCAGCCGACTGGTCCGCATCGCGGCGGCCGACCGCTCGGCGTGCTTGCGCTGCAGGGCGTAGCGGACCGCGCGGCCCAGTACCTCGGGATCGATCCGGCCCTTGACGAGGTAGTCCTGGGCGCCCTGCGCCACCGCGGACAGCCCGGTCTCCGACTCGTCCAGCCCCGTCAGGACGATGACCGCCGCGTCGGGGGCGGACTCGACCAGCTGACGGACGGCGTCGAGACCGTTCACATCGGGCAGATGCAGGTCCAGCAGGACACAGACGGGTGTGTGGCGGCCCAGCAGGAACCGCCGTGCCTCGGCGAGCGTCTTGCACCACGTGAGAGGGGCGTCCAGCTCGCTGTCGGTGAGCATCTCCTCGACCAGCAGGGCGTCCCCGGAGTCGTCCTCGACCAGGAGCAGGACCGCGTCCACGTCCCAGACGGACGTGTCGGTGGCGGTCGTCACGCTCTGCTGCCCGGGAATCCCGTTGAGTTCCTGCACGCGCGCAGAGGTGTCCAACGGCGACTCGGCCACACTCCACCCCTTCCGACGGACGGCTCACCCATGGCCGTATCGGCAGGAAGCATATGTGACGGAGGCCCGGCACCAGGCCGGGCCTCCGCTGATCCGTGTGTACGCCGCTGATCAGGCCTCGACGCTCATGCCCGCGCGCAGACGCTGGACGATCCTGCTCAGCAGGCGCGACACGTGCATCTGGGAGACGCCGAGCTCCGCGCCGATCTGCGCCTGCGTCATCTCCTGCCCGAAGCGCATGTTGACGATCTTCCGCTCCCGCTCGTCGAGCTGGCGCAGCAGAGGGGCCAGTGCGTGCAGGTTCTCGACGCTCTCCATCCCCGGGTCGTCCTCGCCCAGGAGGTCGGCGTAGGCGCGCTGGTCGCTGCCCGACTCACTGTCGGCGTTCGGGGTGTCCAGCGAGCCGGCGGAGTAGCCGTTGGCGGCGACCAGGCCCTCGATGATCTCCTCCTCGGGGAGGTCGAGGTGCGCCGCGAGCTCGGCGACCGTCGGGTCGCGGTCGAGCTTCGCCGACAGCTGTTCCTTGGCCTTGGCCAGCTCGACCCGCAGCTCCTGCAGCCGCCTCGGCACGTGCACGGACCAGGTCGTGTCGCGGAAGAAGCGCTTGATCTCGCCGACGATGTAGGGCACCGCGAAGGTGGCGAACTCGACCTCGCGCGAGAGGTCGAACCGGTCGATCGCCTTGATGAGGCCGATCGTCCCCACCTGGATGATGTCCTCGGTGTCGTCACCGCCCCGGTTGCGGAACCGCGAGGCGGCGAAGCGCACCAGGGAGAGGTTCATCTCGATGAGGGTGTTCCGCGCGTACTGGTGCTCGCGCGTGCCCTCCTCGAGGACCTGGAGCCGGTCGAAGAAGAGCTTCGACATGGCCCGGGCGTCCTGAGGGGCCACCTTGCCGGCGTCCTCGATCCAGGGAAGCGCAGCCGTGTCGGAAACCGCTTCCGCCTCGCTGCACCGCGTGGCCGCCGTGTCGATCGCTTCGGTGGTTCGCGCTGACATGGCCGTCATGATGTCGCCCTCCCTGGTGTCCACTGCAGTGACGAGCGCATTCCCGGGAATCCGGAAGTAATGCCACCGGATGCCGAAGTTTTTTGTGGAGATCCCAGAGAGGGCCGGATGGGCACCGTCGGTCATGACGCTCGGTGTTCGCCCGAGGGCTTTCCGTGATCGGGGTCGCGCCTCCGGCGTTGCTCCCGCTGGTACGACCGCGGGCGCGTAGCGGCTTCCCCCGGGCGGGCGGGAGCCGGGGGCGGCAGCCGAACGGAGCAGCGCGCGACTCGTGGCAGACTTGACCGGGGCATTCCGCCCGTGCGCGCCTGCCCTCGCCGGCTCCCGGCCGGATCACTCCCCACTTCGAAGCCCGGCAGCGGCATGAGTGACGAGTGACAGAGGAACGGCAATGACGGTGACAGAGGACAGCCAGGAGTTCGCTCCCGGTATCGACGAGTTCGGTCCCGGTATCGACCCGGAGCGGCTGGCCGTCTGCCTGAGTGTGCTCGACGAGCTCGACACCATCGAGGTCGACCACCCGGACGCCGTCGCCGTGCGGCGGGCGACCGCCGGTATCTACCGCACCGTGAAGCAGCGTCGCCGTCAGGAGCGGCGCGCCGCCAAGACCGCGCACGACAAGGCCGTCACCGAGGCCACGGCGACCGGTTCCGCCGAGCGCATCGACGACGAGACGCAGGGCGTCCTCCCGTCCTCCTCGGCAACCGCCGAGATCGCGGGGGTACTGCAGCGCCCCAGGTCCTGCTACATCTGCAAGACCAGGTACGTGGAGGTGGACGCCTTCTACCACCAGCTCTGCCAGCAGTGCGCCAAGGAGAACCGCAGCCGGCGCGACGCGCGCACCGACCTCACGGGACGCAGGGCTCTGCTCACCGGCGGCCGCGCCAAGATCGGCATGTACATCGCGTTGAGGCTGCTGCGTGACGGTGCGCACACCACCATCACCACACGCTTCCCCAGCGACGCCATCCGCCGCTTCAAGGCGATGCCGGACAGCGACGACTGGATCCACCGCCTGAAGATCGTGGGCATCGACCTGCGTGACCCCGCCCAGGTCGTCGCGCTCGCCGACTCGGTCGCCGCCGAGGGTCCGCTGGACATCCTGATCAACAACGCCGCGCAGACCGTCCGCCGCTCTCCGGAGGCCTACGGCGAACTGCTCGCCGCGGAGTCGGCCCCGCTGCCCGCGGGCGAGCTGCCCTCCGCCCAGGTGATCGGCACGTTCGGCAGCGGCACCGTCGACCGCGTCGCGGCGTTGCCGGCCGCCCGCAAGGAGGGCGAAGGCCTCAGCGCGCAGGACGTCACGGATCTCGCGCTGGTGACCGGCTCCGCCTCACCTGCCCGCATCGCCGCGGGTACCGCGATCGACGCCGGCGGTCTGGTCCCCGACCTCCACGACACGAACAGCTGGATCCAGACCGTCGAGGAGGTCGAACCGATCGAGCTCCTCGAGGTCCAGCTCTGCAACTCGACGGCGCCCTTCATTCTGATCAGTCGCCTCCGCCCGGCGATGGCCAGGGCCGCGGCGGACCGCGCCTACGTGGTGAACGTCTCCGCTATGGAGGGGGTCTTCGGTCGTGGCTACAAGGGCGCGGGACACCCGCACACCAACATGGCCAAGGCCGCGCTGAACATGCTGACCCGCACCAGCGCCCAGGAGATGTTCGAGAAGGACCGCATCCTCATGACGGCCGTCGACACCGGCTGGATCACGGACGAGCGGCCTCACCCCGACAAGATCCGCCTCGCCGAGGAGGGTTTTCACGCCCCGCTCGACCTCGTGGACGGGGCCGCCCGGGTCTACGACCCGATCGTGCGCGGTGAACAGGGCGAGGAACTGTACGGCTGCTTCCTGAAGGACTACGCCCCCGCCGGCTGGTGAGCCCAGGCCGGCTTCGCACCTTGAGTCACCTCCCTCGCTCCCGCCCCCTGCGGTGACAGGTCGCACGGCGGCGGACCCCGTGCTCACGGGGTCCGGTGGTCCTGGTCGCGACGTCGCAGGGGACCGGGTTCGCTCTTCTGCGGGGACTGCTGGC
>NZ_JBEXYB010000009.1:0-67670 GCF_040630715.1 Streptomyces sp. NPDC005752
TTTCAACTACAAATCCGCGCCCCCCAGGGGGGGGGGGGCCGGGCGGGGCGCCGGCCGCGTCGCCCCCCGCCCCCCCCGCGGCGCGGTCCGGGCGCGACGCTTCCGCGTCAGTCCTGGATACGGATGGCGAGTGCCGGGCAGACGGCCGCGGCCTGCTGGACGTCGTCGGCCCGGGCCGCGGGCGGCGCGGGGTCGAGCAGTACGGCGATGCCGTCGTCGTCCTGGTCGAACACGTCGTCGGCTGCGACCACACACTGCCCGGACGCCACGCACTTGTCCTGGTCGAGGATCACCTTCATATGCACTCCTTGGTCGGTGGTGTCACGGTGGGTCGGGTGCGTGAGAAGCGATCACCAGGCCACGGGCAGTTCGTGAACGCCGTAGACGGACCCGTCGTGCTTGAACGACAGTTCCTCCACGGCCGCGTCCAGCCGCAGGGTCGGGATGCGACGGTAGAGGGTGCTGTAGACGACCTGCAGCTCCATACGTGCCAGCGGCTGTCCGAGGCACTGGTGCACGCCGAATCCGAACGCGACATGGCGCCGCGCGTCGCGCCGGAGGTCGAGCCGGTCCGGGTCGGCGAAGACCGCTGGGTCACGGTTGCCGATGTCATTGGGCACGATGATTCCCTCGCCCGCCCGGATGACCTCGCCCGCGATCTCGATGTCCTCGAGAGCGACGCGACGGCGCCCGCTGTGGGTGATGTTGAGGTAGCGCAGCAGTTCCTCGACGGCGCCGGAGACCTCCTTGGGGTCCTCGGTCCCCCGCAGCAGGGCGAGCTGGTCGGGGTGTTCGAGCAGGGCAAGGGTGCCCAGCGCGATCATGTTCGCGGTTGTCTCGTGTCCGGCGAGCAGCAGGAGCACGCCCATCTCGGCCGCCTCCCGGCGGGACAGCTCGCCCGCCTCGACCCGGGTGCCGAGCCCCGACAGGAGGTCGCCCGCATGCCGGGCCATCTTGTGGCCCATGAGTTCGTCCAGATAGCCGATCAGATTGCCGTGGGCCCCGGCGCGTACCTCAGGAGCCGCGCTGCGGCTGATCAGGGTCCTGCTGTTCTCCTGGAAGAAGTCGTGGTCGGTGTACGGCACCCCGAGCAGTTCGCAGATCACGAGCGAGGGAACAGGGAGGGCGAACGCCGGGACGAGGTCGGCCCGCGGCGGCCCGGACAGCATCTCGTCGATCAGCCCGTCCACGATCTTCTTGACGGCCGGGCGCATCGCCTCGACCCGCTTGATCGTGAAGGGGGCGGTGACCATCCTTCGCTGGCGGGCGTGTTCGGGGTCGTCCATGAGGATGAAGCTGAAGCTCGTTCCCCTCAAGGGCGCGGGGCTGGGGTAGCCGGCCCGTGTGACGTCGGCGCTGATCCTCGGGTCGGCGAGGAGGGTGCGCTGATCGGCGTATCGGGTCACCAGCCAGGGGGTGCTCCCGTCCCACAGGCCGACCTTCCTCAGGGCCCCCTGTTCCTGTTCGGTCCTCAGCGCGGGCGGCGGGTCGAACGGGCAGCCTTTCGCGCGGGACATCGGGAACTCCGGGGCCGGAGGCGTGTGCGCTTCTTCCGGACGTACGGTGCTGGTCATCGCTTCCTCACTTCGTCGTGCGGGTGCCCTGCCGTCTTCGTCGTGCGGGTGACCTGCCGTCGGCCGCTGTCCCGGCGCGGACGGTTCGAGTGACCGGACCGCCGGAGTCCTGGCGGCTCGGGCACGTCGGCTCGGGAGCACTCCGGCCGAGGCCATGGCTGTGCCGTCGCGCTCGCGACAGGACACGAACCGTGGGCGCCGCAGGAGCACAGGGGGACGGACGCCGTCAGCGGCAGGACGTGACCGGCGCCGTCCAGAGGCCGACGACGGCGTCGATCAGCCCGGTGGCCGTCTCGTGCCAGTTGCTGCGGGGCGTGGAGGTGTTCCCGGCGAGCGCGCGTTCACGCTCGGCACAGGTGTGAAGGATCAGGATGCGTGACATGGCGGCCCGCTCGACGTGGACGTCGGCCGGCAGGTCCGGCAGGCAGCGGTTCAGCCCTTCGAGGGTTCTCAGCGTCGGCGGACAGGCGAGCGACTCCTCGGTCACGATGTCCTGCAGGGCCGGATCGGTCATGGCCTGGGCGCAGAACCGCGCGAACCAGGTGGGGCTCCCCAGCGCGGCCAGGTGCTCGGTGGTGGGGCGCACCAGACAGGCCACCCACTCCCCTATGTCCGTGGGGTCCTGGATACCGGCGAGCAGACGGGCACGGGCTTCCTCGATCTGTCTGCTGTGCTTCCGGGTGATCGCCCGCACCAGGTCTGCCTTCGTCCCGAAGTGATAGCCGACCGCGGCGTTGTTGCCCTGCTGCGCGGCTTCGCTGACCCGGCGGTTGGACACCGCGTAGACACCGCGCTCGGCGAACAGCCGCTCCGCGGCGTGCAGGATCCGCTCCCTGGTCTCGCTGACCTGCCCGGCCCGCACCGTCCGTTCCATGCGCCGTCTCCTCGGTCGAGGGCGTCTCGGAGTGTCCAGGCAATCCGGGACCGCCTCACCGGTCAAGCGACTGATTTAAAAATGGCCGAGATGGTCACGCGCCCGGCACCGGAGGGTCTGTGGCAGCCTTCGGTACCCCCGCCACCTGCGGCGACGAGCGCATGAATGGGGTGGTTCCGCTTCTGGCCCCGGCGAGCCGAGCTCGGCCGGTGGCCTGCGTGGGGCCGGGAGCGCACAGCTCGGCGGGCCCCGTGATTGGCGCAAAGCGACCGCGGCGCCGACGCGACTTTCGCAACCCCGAGGAACACGCATCTGCAAGGGCTGAACGGTATGTGCTTTGTAAATGCGAGCATGCTCGACATATTGTTTCGCACATGCAGTCCTACACCATCGGGCAGGCGGCACGCCTTCTCGGCGTGAGCCCGGACACCGCCCGCCGCTGGGCGGACGCCGGCCGGGTCGCGACCCATCGCGACGAGAGCGGGCGTCGCCTCATCGACGGCCGTGATCTGGCCGCGTTCTCCGTCGAGGTCGCCCAGGCGGGCCCCGGCGAGGAAGAGGTCCCCTACACCTCGGCGCGCAATGCCTTCCCCGGCATCGTCACCGCGGTGAAGCTCGGTGACGTCGCGGCCCAGGTCGAGATCCAGGCCGGTCCGCACCGCCTCGTCTCGCTCCTGACCCGGGAAGCCGTGGAGGAGCTGGGACTCGAGGTCGGCATGCAGGCCACGGCCCGCGTGAAGTCGACCAGCGTGCACATCGACCGCACCTGACGCGGCACCAGCCGCCGCGCGGTGGCCCTGACCGAGGAGTTCTCCCTATGTCCTTCACCCTCACCGGCCGCCGGGGCGGCGCCGTGGTCCTGTCCTCGGTGCTGCTCACCACCCTCAGCGCGTGCGGCAGCGACGACGACAGCGCCTCCGGCGAGGCGAGGACCAGGCTGACCGTGCTGGCCGCCTCGTCCCTGACCGACGTCTTCGCGACCGCCGGCGCCGCGTACGAGAAGGAGCACCCCGGTACGGAGGTGACGTTCTCCTTCGCGGGGTCGCAGGAGCTCGCCGCCCAGGTCGGGCAGGGCGCGCCCGCGGACGCGCTGGTCACCGCCGACACCAGGACGATGGACAGCCTGACGGCGGACACCGGCAGATCCACGGTCATCGCGAAGAACCGTCTGGTCATCGCCACCGGCGAAGGGAACCCCGGCAGAGTCGAGAGTCTCGCGGACCTCGCGGATCCCGCACTGAAGGTGGTCCTGGCCGCACCCGAGGTACCGGTCGGCCGCTACGGCCGGCAGATCCTCGACGCCCAGAAGATCGACGTGAAGCCGGTCTCCGAGGAACCCAATGTCCGCGCCGTCCTCAGCAAGGTCGAGCTCGGTGAGGCGGACGCCGGTCTCGTCTACCGGACGGACGCCGCCGCCACCGACAAGGTCGACGCGATCGACATCCCCGACGCGCAGAACGCCATCGCCTCCTACCCGGCGGCGACACTCAAGTCGTCCGGGAACAGCGAGGCCGCGGCCGCGTTCGTGTCCTGGCTGTCCACGCCCGAGGCGCAGAAGATCCTCCGGGACGCGGGATTCCAGAAGCCGTGACGACCGGACGGACCCGTGGGGCAAGGCGATGAAACAGTTCCGCGGCCGCTCTTCGGGGCCCCGTACCCCGTTGACCCTGGCTATTCCCGCACTGCTCGCGGTCGTGTTCCTGATGCTGCCGCTGGCCGGCATCCTGGCGCGCACGGACTGGGGAGAGCTCGGCACGCATCTGACCGGTCCCGGCACCACCCAGGCCCTGAGGCTGTCGCTTCTCGTCTCGGGCTGGGCGCTCGGGCTCTCCCTCGTGCTGGGCGTGCCCCTGGCCTGGCTGCTGGCCCGCGTCGACTTCCCGGGCAAGGCCCTCGTGCGCTCGCTCGTCCTCCTGCCGATGGTGCTTCCGCCGACCGTCGGCGGTGTGGCCCTGCTGCTCGCGTTCGGGCGACGGGGGCTGCTCGGGCCCTGGCTGGAGGACACGTTCGGCGTCACGCTGCCGTTCCACACCTCCGGGGCGGTCCTCGCCGCGGCCTTCGTCGCGATGCCGTTCCTCGTGATCAGCCTCGAAGGGGCCCTGAGCGGCCTGCATCCGCGCTACGAGGAGACGGCCGCGTCCCTGGGCGCCTCACCGGTGCGCGTGTTCTTCACGGTGACCCTGCCCATGGTGGCTCCGGGCCTCGCCGCGGGCGCGGCACTGACCTGGGCACGGGCGCTGGGTGAGTTCGGCGCGACCATCACCTTCGCGGGCAATCTGCCGGGTACCACGCAGACCCTGCCCCTGCAGGTGTATCTGCTGCTCCAGGACTCCCCGGAGGCGGCCACCTCCGTCTCGCTGCTCCTGCTGGTCATCGCGATGGCGGTGCTCTTCGCCCTGCGCGGACGATGGGCCGGGACGCCCCGCGCCGCAGCGCCGCCGCGCCGCCCCTCGGAGCCGGATCCGGGGCAGCCCGCGAACGAACCGGCTCCCCCCATCGCTCCCCCGGGGTCCCGCGAGAGCTGGCCGTTGCGCGCCGAGGTCACCGGTTTCAACCGGCTCACCCTCGAGGCCGAGCCGGGTACGACGATCGCCGTCGTCGGCCCGAACGGCGCGGGCAAGACGACCCTGTTGCGCGCCCTGCTCGGCCTGACGCCGCGTGCCCACGCCGCACTGCGCCTCGGGGACACCGACACCGGCAGCCTGCCCCCGCACCGGCGGGGCGTCGCGTGGGTCCCGCAGGACGGCGCCCTCTTCCCGCACCTCTCCGCACTGGCCAACACCGCCTACGGGCTCCGCGCCCACGGCGTTTCGCGCGCGGAGGCCAGGGACACTGCCCGTCAGTGGCTCGGCCGCCTCGGCGTCGGGCACCTCGCCGCCCGCAGGCCCGCACAGCTCTCCGGCGGCCAGGCACAGCGCGTCGCGCTCGCCCGCGCGCTCGCCGCGCGTCCCCGACTGCTGCTTTTGGACGAACCGCTCGCCGCCCTCGACCAGACGACCCGCGCCCATGTGCGCCATACCCTGCGCACCCACCTCGACGGCTTCGGGGGCGTCTGCCTGATCGTCACGCACGATCCGGTCGAGGCCGTCTCGCTGGCCGACCGCGTCCTCGTACTCGACGAGGGACGGGCCCTTCAGGACGCGCCGCCCGGTGAGGTCACCCGTCATCCGCGCTCCCCCTGGGTCGCCAGGATGCTCGGGCGTAACGCCTGGCCGGGGACGGCCACGGCGGAGGGCCTCGGGCT
Organism: Streptomyces sp. NPDC005752; assembly: GCF_040630715.1. Classification (NCBI taxonomy): domain Bacteria; kingdom Bacillati; phylum Actinomycetota; class Actinomycetes; order Kitasatosporales; family Streptomycetaceae; genus Streptomyces; species Streptomyces sp. NPDC005752. The sequence continues at coordinate 5,693 of NZ_JBEXYB010000009.1, forward strand.
CCGCGGCGGGGGCCATCTGGTCGCCGCGGAGCCACTGCCCGCCGGAACCCCCGCCCTCGCGGTCATCGGTCCCGAAGCCGTCTCCGTGCACCGCGAGCGGCCGAGTGGCAGCCCGCGTAACGTCTGGCCGGGTACGGTCCGCGAGATCACCGCCAGCGGCAGCCGGCTGCGTGTCCTGGTCTCCTCCACGGAGGCGCCCGACCTCGTCGCGGAGATCACCCCGCAGGCCGCCGCCGAACTCGGCCTGGCCGAAGGGGTGTCGGTCTGGACCAGCGTGAAGGCGACCGAGGCGACCCTCGTCCCCCGGTAGGGGCCGTCGGACCACCGGCGCGGCCGGGGCTCTCGAGCCACCCGTCCGCCGGCGGCCGTGAGACCACCGCCCGGCCGGGGACCCGTCAGGCCATCAGTCCGGCGGCGACTGTGGCACCCAGTTCCCAGCACGCCTCGGTGTCGGCCCTGACCGGCTCACCGGTGACCGTCACCGCATCGGCCGCACGGCGCCAGCCGAGGCCGGTTGTGATCGTCTCGATGCCCCGTACGGCGCCGGTGACGTCGTTGCCGCCGTGCACGTAGTAGCCGAAGGGCCGGCCCTTCGTCGTGTCCAGGCAGGGGTAGTAGACCTGGTCGAAGAAGTGCTTCAGGGCGCCGGACATGTAGCCGAGGTTCGCGGGGGTACCGAGCAGATAGCCGTCGGCGGCGAGCACGTCGGACGGCGTCGCGGAGAGCGCGGCCCGCCGCACGACCCGTACGCCTTCGATGTCCTCCGTCGTCGCACCGGCGACCACCGCCTCGAACAGCGCCTGGCAGTTCGGCGAGGGCGTGTGATGCACGATCAGCAGAGTGGCCACAGTGCCGAACCTACCTGCTCACCGAGCCCCGTGGCCCGCCCGGAGGGGAGGCGCGGGGCACGTGGGCCGGCTCAGCCGTCGGCACGGAAGCCCCGCAGGCGCAGGCTGTTGCCGACGACGAAGACCGAGGAGAAGGCCATGGCCGCTCCCGCGATCATCGGGTTGAGCAGTCCGGCCGCGGCGAGCGGGAGGGCCGCCACGTTGTAGGCGAAGGCCCAGAACAGATTCGAGCGAATCGTTCCCAGCGTCCTGCGGGCGAGCCGGATCGCGTCGGCCGCCACCCGCAGGTCCCCGCGTACGAGCGTCAGGTCCCCCGCCTCGATGGCGGCGTCCGTGCCGGTCCCCATCGACAGGCCCAGGTCCGCCTGGGCGAGGGCGGCGGCGTCGTTGACGCCGTCGCCCACCATGGCGACGCTGCGCCCTTCGGCCTGGAGCTTCCTGACGACCTCGGCCTTGTCCTGCGGCATGACCTCGGCGATGACCTCGTCGATGCCCACCTGGGCCGCGACGGATTCGGCGACCGCCTTGTTGTCACCGGTCAGCAGGACCGGCGTCAGCCCCAGGCCGCGCAGCCGCCCGACCGCCTCGGCGCTGGTGTCCTTGACCGCGTCGGCGACCTCCAGGACCGCACGCGCCTCGCCGTCCCAGGCGACCGCGATGACGGTCTTCCCTTCCCTCTCGGCCGCGTCCTTGGCGGTCCTGAGCTCCTGGGGGAGCTCGACGGCCCACTCTGCCAGCAGCTTCTCGCGGCCGACGAGCACGGCACGGCCCTCGACGACGCCCTGGACGCCGAGACCGGGGACGTTGGCGAAGTCCTCGGGAACGGGCAGCGTGCCCACCGTCCCCGCGGCGCCCTCGGCGACGGCCCGGGCGACCGGGTGTTCGGAGGAGTGCTCCAACGCACCTGCGAGACGGAGCACTTCGGTCTCGTCCGTGGCCCCGGCGGTGTGGACCTTCAGCAGCGTCATGCGCCCCGTGGTGACGGTGCCCGTCTTGTCGAGGAGGATCGTGTCGGCCCTGCGGGTGGTCTCCAGGACCTCCGGCCCCTTGATCAGGATGCCGAGCTGGGCCCCGCGACCGGTGCCGACGAGCAGGGCGGTGGGCGTGGCCAGGCCCAGTGCGCAGGGACAGGCGATGATCAGCACGGCGACGGCCGCGGTGAACGCGGCGGTGAGTCCGGCGCCCGAGCCGAGCCAGAAACCGAGCGTCGCGAGGGCCAGCCCGATGACGACCGGTACGAAGACGGCGGAGATCCGGTCCGCGAGGCGCTGTGCGGCGGCCTTGCCGTTCTGCGCCTCCTCCACGAGCGCGGCCATCCGGGCCAGCTGGGTGTCTGCGCCGACCCTGGTGGCCTCGACGACCAGACGGCCGCCGGCGTTGAGGGTCGCACCCGTGACAGCGTCACCGGCGGCGACCTCGATGGGCACCGACTCGCCGGTGAGCATCGAGACGTCGACGGCGGAGGAGCCCTCCACCACCGTCCCGTCCGTGGCGATCTTCTCGCCGGGGCGGACCAGGAAGCGGTCCCCGACCCGCAGAGCCGCCGTGGGCAGGGTGGTCTCCCCGCCCTCGCGCAGCACGGTGACCTCCTTGGCCCCCAGCTCCATGAGCGCTCTGAGCGCCGCGCCCGCCTTGCGCTTCGAGCGGGCCTCGAAGTACCGGCCGGCCAGGATGAAGGCCGTCACACCGGCAGCGGCCTCCAGGTAGATGTTTCCCGCCCCGTCGCTTCGGCTGATCGTGAATTCGAACGGATGCGTCATGCCCGGAATGCCGGCCGTTCCGAAGAAGAGTGCCCACAACGACCACAGGAACGCGGCCGACGTACCGACCGAGATCAGGGTGTCCATGGTGGCCGCGCCGTGCCGGGCGTTGGTCCAGGCGGCACGGTGGAAGGGCCAGGCGGCGTACGTGATGACCGGCGCGGCGAGCGTGAGTGAGAGCCACTGCCAGTACTCGAACTGCAGGGCCGGGACCATCGCCATCGCGATGACCGGCGCGGCGAGCAGCGCCGCGGTGACGAGCCGCTGACGCAAGGGCCTCAACTCGGCGTCGGCCCGCTCCTCCTCGCTCGGGCCACCGGCGGGTGTATCGGCGCCTGCGGGCCCGGGGCGGGGCGGGGCGGGCTGCCTGGCGGTGTAGCCGGTGGCCTCGACCGTGGCGATGAGGTCGTCCACCGAGACGCCGTCGGCGAAGGCGACTCCGGCCTTCTCCGTGGCGTAGTTGACGGTGGCCTCGACCCCCTCCATGCGGTTGAGCTTCTTCTCGATCCGGGCCGCGCACGAGGCACAGGTCATCCCGCCGATGGCGAGCTCGACCCGGGCGGCGCCGGGGGTCGTGGGAGTCATTGCCTGCTCCTCCTCCGAACGGGGCCAGTATACCCCTGATGGGTATGCATTACGATGCCCAACATATACCCCCCACCCGTATCTGCCGCAAGTCCGGTGCAGCCTGGTTGCATATACCCCTGGTGGGTATACGCTCATGACGTCGGACCATCGCGGGCCCTCCGCGCAGAGAGCACAGGAGCAGTCATGAACCCCGCCGCGAAGATCACCGCTTTCACCGCCGCACTCGCGGCCTCCTTCGGAGCCGCCTACGGCATAGGGGCCGCCGTCGACCCCGGGACGGGTTCCGCCGACCCCGCCGGGACCACCGGTCACGCGGAGAGCACCGGCCCCGGGAGCGGCGACTCTGCAGCCGGGGGTCTCCAGATCTCCGACGGCGGGTACACGCTCGACCTCAGGACCCCCCGCCTGGAGGCGGAGCAGCCGAGCGAGCTGCGTTTCGCCGTCCGGGACCGGGCGGGCCGGCAGGTCACGGCGTTTCAACGCGAGCACGACAAGGAACTCCACCTGATCCTCGCCTCACGCGATCTGACCACCTACCGCCACCTGCATCCCACCCGGGCGGACGACGGCATGTGGAGCACCCCGGTCAAGCTGCCCGCGGCGGGTGACTACCGGGTCTTCGCCGACTTCACACCGGCCGGCGGGAACGCCGCCGACCTGACACTGGGCGCGGACCTGGCCGTATCCGGGCCGTACAAGGCCGCGGAGCTCCCGAAGCCTGCCCGGACGGCCTCGGTCGACGGGTACACGGTCTCCTTGAACGGCACCCTGCGCCCCGAGGCACCGGAGAACGTGACCTTCACCGTGCGGAAGGACGGCCGGCCCGTCACCGACCTGCAGCCCTATCTGGGTGCGTACGGCCACCTCGTCGCCCTGCGCGCAGGCGACCTCGCCTACCTCCACGTCCACCCTGACGGCGAACCCGGCGACGGCTCCACGAAGCCGGGGCCGGACGTCTCCTTCACCGCGACCGCGCCCAGCCCAGCCACCTACCGGCTGTTCCTGGACTTCAAGCACAACGGCACCGTCCGGACGGTGGCCTTCACCGTTCCGTCCGGAGCGGCGCCGGAGACCCCCCACCCGACGGCACCCTCGGAGGGACGCGAGGACGGACATGAGGACGGGTCGTCGGACGGGGGCGAGAGCGGAGGGCACGGGCACTGACGGCACGACGAGGTCCGGGATCACGGGCCGATCGGGCCCGCGACGACGCGCTCGAGTCGCTTCGGAGGGTTGACGGCCGGTCGACACCGTTCATAGCGGGCTCGCTTGGGCTGCGGTCCGCCAAGCCGCTACGGACCGGATGCCGTGTTGCCGCTTCACCGACCCGTCCGGTCGTCAACAGCCGGCACGAGCGGGCACCAACGGGCCTGCGGCGGCGGTACTTTCACCAGGGAACGGATCCTTGGCGACAGGGCACCGGGGAGCTCGCGGCAGTGGGAACGCGCGCGGACCGAGCCCGTCCCATGGCGCGACCGCCCGCACAGGAGGGCCTGCACGGAAAACGGCTCCCCGCACCCGAGGGCGCGGGGAGCCGTCCTGGTCGGCCGACGGAAGGTCAGCCGTTGTTCTTCCAGTTCTGCCGGTTGCAGTACCCGTCATCCGTGGAAGTGTGCAGGCACACCAGGAACTCGTGCGTCCCACCCTCGGGAATGTCGTAGTCCCCGCCCATGCTGGCCCGCTTGGTCACGCACTTCCCGTTACCACCGGCCTGCAGGCTGTAGCGCGTGCCGCCACCGGCTTCCTTGACCCAGCCCTTGGCGGCCATGCCGTCGGCATCGGTGTCGCACACCTTGACGATGTCGCCGTACTTGGTGAACTCCATCGTCCCGCCCGGGACGACGAAGTGCCCCAATGTGGTCATCTTGTAGTCAGCAGCGACGGCGGCGTTGGCCCCGAGGAACGAGAACGCGGCGGCTGCGGCAAGCACGGTGACTACCTTGCGAGTCTTCATGAGAACCCCCCTGGTCGAAATGAACACCAGCGGACGGTACCAAGAGAATCGAATGCACGTTTTAATTTAATAGCGACACAGAAGGACGGAGCAGGGCAAATGAAGCCTCAGTTCGCGGCTCCCCCCGCGCCCCGAACTGCCTACCGCACCAGGCAGGGCCGCTTGGCGTCGTAGGTCCAGCCGGGTACGAGGTACTGCATGGCGTCGGCGTCGTTCCGCGCGCCCAACGCCTCCTCCAGGTAGAGCTCGTGGGCGGCGTGGAGGCGGTCCGTGTCCAGCTCGACGCCCAGGCCCGGGGCGTCGGGAACGGCGATCTCGCCGTCGGTGATGCGGGGCGGGTCGACGGTGAGCCGCTCGAGGCCCTCCTGCCAGATCCAGTGCGTGTCCAGAGCGTTGTACTCACCCGGTGCGGCGGCACCGCAGTGCGTGATCATGGCGAGTGAGATGTCGAAGTGGTTGTTGGAGTGGCAGCCCCAGGTGAGGCCCATCGCGTTGCACAGCTGGGCCACGCGCACCGAGCCCTGCATCGTCCAGAAGTGCGGGTCGGCCAGCGGGATGGAGACCGACTGCAGGGCCAGGGCGTGGGTCAGCTGCCGCCAGTCGGTGGCGATCATGTTGGTCGCGGTGGGCAGGCCCGTCGCACGGCGGAACTCGGCGAGGACCTCGCGCCCCGAATAGCCGTCCTCCGCCCCGCAGGGGTCCTCGGCGTAGGCCAGTGTGCCCACCAGCGGGGAGCAGAGCTCGATGGCCTCGCGCAGTGACCAGGCGCCGTTCGGGTCCAGGGTGATCCGCGCCGAGGGGAAGCGGTCCTTGAGCGCGCGAACGGCCTTGACCTCCTCCGCGCCCGCGAGGACCCCGCCCTTCAGCTTGAAGTCCTTGAAGCCGTACAGGTCGTAGGCGGCCTCGGCCTGACGCACGATCGCCGCGGGGGTGAGGGCCTCCTCGTGCCGGATGCGGTACCAGTCGACGTCGGACGCGGGTTCACGAACGTACGGCAGGTCGGTGCGGCCGGGGTCACCGACGTAGAAGAGATAGCCGAGCACCCGTACGGAGTCCCGCTGCCGGCCGTCGCCGAGCAGCGCAGCCACCGGAACGTCGAGGTGCTGGCCCAGCAGGTCGAGCAGGGCCGACTCGACGGCCGTGACGGCGTGGACGGTGGTCCGCAGGTCGAAGGTCTGAGCGCCCCGTCCGCCCGAGTCGCGGTCCGCGAACCGGCTCCCGATCTCGCGCAGGACGCGCTTGTGGTCGCCCACCTTCGAGCCGACGACCAGCGGCTCGGCGTCCCGCAGGGTCTGGGTGATCTTCTCGCCCCCGGGCACCTCGCCCAGTCCGGTACGGCCCTCGGAGTCCTTCAGGACGACGACATTACGGGTGAAGAAGGGGCCGTGGGCGCCGGAGAGGTTCAGCTCCATGCAGTCGCGGCCCGCGACGGGATAGACGGCGAAGTGGGTGATGGTCGGCTGGTTCATGCTGGTCGGTTCCTTATGTACGAGAGGGTGGCCCGGCCGGGACCGGCGGTTCAGACGCCGATGACGTCGAGGGCCCATTCGGCCGCCAGGACTCCACCGAGACCGAGGACCGCGAGCACCGTCGTATAGCCGGTGCGGACCTTGATCGCCTGGATGACCGAGAGGTTGAAGTACTCCTTGAACAACCAGAATCCCGGGTCGTTGACGTGGGAGAAGGCGATCGATCCGCACGAGACGGCGAGCACCATCATCTCGGGGTGGACGCCGCTGCCCGCCAGGAGCGGCAGCACCACGCCGGACGCGGTGACCACGGCGACGGTCGCCGAACCCAGTGCGATACGGAGGATGGCCGCGATGAGCCAGGCCAGGATGATCGGCGAGACCGCCCAGTGCTCCGTGACGTCCTTGATGTAGTCGGATATCCCGCCCTCGACGAGGACGTTCTTGAAGGCCCCACCCGCGCCGATGACCAGGAGGATCATCGCCATCGCCTTGGCGGCCGAGGTGCAGGAGGCGCTGACGTCGGCCAGGCTGCGGCCGATGCGCGGTCCGAACGCCCAGGCAGCCAGGAGGAGGGCCAGCAGGAGCGCGATCGGCGCCGAGCCGATGAAGGCGACGCCGTGCAGGAAGGGGCTCTCGCCGGACGTGAGCATGTCGGTCACGGCGGCGCCGGCGATCAGGACCACCGGGAAGAGCGCCACGAACAGCGACCAGCCCATGCCGGGCATCTCCTCGTCGGTGAACTCCCGCTCACTGACCAGGCCGTTGGGTATGGAGGGGTTCATCGCCCTGACGAACGGCAGCCGCGGCCACAGGAGCGCCACGGCCGCGCCGGCCGGTACGGCGATGAAGAGGCCGTAGAAGAGGGTGTGGCCGACGGAGGCGTGGAAGGTCGCGGCCACGGCGGTGGGACCGGGGTGCGGCGGCAGGAAGCTGTGCATCGTGGACAGGGAGATCGACATCGGCAGACCCACCCACAGCAGGTTCACCCCGGTGACCCTGACGAGCGTGAACGCGATGGGGACGATGATGATGAAGGCGACCTCGTAGAACATGGTCACGCCGATGAGCATGGACGTGACCACCATGGCCAGCTGGACCCCACGCGGCCCGAAGGCGTCGAGCAGCTTGCCCGCGATCCGCTGGGCGGCTCCCGAATCGCCCATGACCCGGCCGACCATGGCGCCGAGGCCGATGGTGAGCATGGTGTCGCCGATCTGGTCCCCGATGCCCGCCGAGAGGACGTCCGGGATCTCGATCGCGGGGATCCCCTGGACGAGTGCGACGCCGACGGCCACGAGCAGCAGTGCGGCGAAGCCGTTGAGCTTCATACGGGTCATCAGGAGCAGCAGCACCAGAACGCTGATCCCGACTACGACGAGCGGCATGTCAGTTCCCCTTTGAACTGTCGGTCTGTCGAACCGCCGGCCCGCGACGGCTCCGCGGCGGGAGCGGCGTACCGGGGTGGTGGGGGCACGGCTCAGGCGGTACCGCGGCGGGTGGCGCCGGCCAGGTCCAGCCCGGCGTCGAGGATTTTCTCCAGGTCGGCGAGGTCGGCCGGGCCGGGATCGACGAGCGGGGCGCGCACGGGGCCGACCGGCAGCCCTCGCAGCCGGGCTGCGGCCTTGACCAGGGACACGGCGTAGCCCGGGACCCGGTCGCGCAACTCGACCAGTGGGATGTAGAAGTCGCGCAGCAATGTCCGCGTCACCGCCTCGTCGCCGTCACGCAGAGCGGCGAAGAAGGCGTTCGCGATCTCGGGCGCGAACGCGTGGACCGCCGAGGAGTAGGCGGGGACGCCCACGGTGGCGTACGCGCGCGCCTGGATCTCGGCCGTGGCGGCGCCGTTGAAGCAGAGGAAACCGTCGGGGGCCGCGAGGGTGAGGCGCTGGAGCCGGTCGAGATCGCTGTGCCCGTCCTTGAGACCGATGACCGTGGGGATCTCGGCGACCCGGCGCACGCTGCCGGCGGTGAAGGTGACCTGGCCGCGCTGGTAGGCGATCAGCGGCAGCCGGGTGCCGCCCGCGATCCGGCGCAACTGCTCGACCAGACCGTCCTGCGGGGCCGCGACGAGGTAGTGGGGCATGACCAGGAGGGCGTCGGCTCCGGCCTCCTCCGCGATGCGGGCGAAGCGCAGCGCCTGCGCCCACCCGTAACCGGTACCCGCCACGACGGGCAGCCGGCCGTCGGCGACCTCGACGGCGGCCCGCACGACCTCGCGGTACTCGTCCTCGTCCAGTGCGCTGAACTCGCCGGTCCCGCACGCCGGGAACAGCGCGCCGGGTGCGGCGGCCACCTGGGCGGTCAGATACGCCCGGTACGACTCCGGATCGAGACCACCGTCCTCCCGGAAGCTGGTGAGGGGGAACGCCAGCACCCCGCCCGCCATGCCGTCCCGCAGCCGCTGGACGACGCCTTCGGTGTCCGCACTGATCCGCTCCACAAGCTTCATCTCCATATGCAGATGGCGTACATGTATGGGAACGGAGGTTAGGCGGGTGAACGCAACGCGGTCAATGGGTGTGACGGAGCGGATTTACGATGGAGGCATGCCGGAGAACAGCGGGGTACGCGGGGTGAAGTCGGCGTCCCGCACCGTCGCGCTGCTCGAACTCCTCGCCGCCAGGGGCGACCGCCCGACGCGCCTGGACGAGCTCGCCGAGGAGCTGGATGTACCGCGCAGCAGCATGTACCAGCTGCTGCGCACGCTCGTCGACTGCGGCTGGGTGCGGACCGACACGACCGGGTCCCTCTACGGCATCGGCATCCGCGCCCTGCACACGGGGACGAGCTACCTGGACAGCGATCCTCGTGTGCGCGCCGCCCGCCCCTTTCTCGACGAGGCGTCGGAGGCGCTCGGCGAGACCATCCATCTGGCCCGGCTCGACGGCTCCAACGTCGTCTATCTCGCGACGCGCGAGTCCCATGAGTACCTGCGCACCATCAGCCGGGTCGGCCGCCGCATCCCGGCCCACGCCGGAGCGCTCGGCAAGGCACTGCTCGCCGAGCGCCCGGACGGTCGACTGCCGATCCCCGCGGGCCCCCTGACGCCCCGTACGGCAAACACGCACACCGAGCACACGACACTGCTCGCCGACCTCGCCGGGGTGCGCGAGCGCGGCTACTCCATCGACCGCGAGGAGACGGTGACGGGCATCGCGGGCTTCGGCTTCGCCCTGCGGTACGACTCACCGGCCGTCGACGCCATCAGCTGCTCGGTGCCGGTGGCGCGGCTCAGTGAGGGGCACGAGGCCCGGGTCGTGGCGGTCATGCGAGAGATCCGGACGAAGATCGAGGGTGTCCTGCCCCCTGCGTCCGGCGCCCCCGACTGGCGCTGATCCGCCCCGGCGCACGACCGCCCCGAGGCCCGCGACCGACATCGCCGGAGACATCCGGGCAGGGGAGGCACGTAAAAGGGCGGCGAACCGGGCGCGACCGGGTGGCCGGACCGCACGCGAACGGGGGCCGTCGCACTCGACGGCCCCCGTGACGGGCGATCAGCGGCAGAGCCGGGTTCCGGCGTGACCGGCCCGCGCTTCCGGCACTCCGGACGTCCCGGAGCGCCGGTGCCCGGCCCCGGACGGACGCCGGGACCGTGCCGTCATCCGGCGTACGTCTCGAACTCGGCGATCTTCGGCGTCCCGGAGGAGCCGGTGATCTCGAAGGTGATCTTCTTCAGCGAGGTCCTGGGGACGGTGATGACGCCCACCCCGCTGCCCGAGGTCAGGACGGCGCCGGTGTCGCCGTTGAGGACCCTCCACGAGCCGATGCTGCCGGTGGAGCCCGATGCCTCACGGATGTTGATCTTCGCGACGGAGGTGGCGGTTCCCCACTTGACCGAGATGGAACCGGTCGATCCGGCCGGCGACCAGGAGGTGCTCATGTCACCGTCCCGCACGTTGCCGTAGCTCGAACCGGTGGCCTTGCTGGAGCCGTCGGAGCCGGCGCCGATGCTGAGGTTGGTCCCGCCGGGCTGGGTGGGGTCCGTCGGGTCCGGTGTCGGGTCCGTCGGGTCCGGCGTGGGGTCCGTCGGGTCCGGCGTGGGGGTCGGCGTCTGCGGCGAGCAGCTGCCGTCCGACACCTTGAGGCCCTTGTTGGCACCGGCCGTCGCGCCCACGATCGCCGGGACGCAGCTCGCGTTGTCCAGGGTGTAGGAGTAGGGGATGCTGACGGTGGTGTTGGACTTCGGGTCGGGCCCGGCGGGGTTGTTCTCGCTGCCCCGGGCCGACCAGGTGACGTTGTCGAAGGTGTTGCCGCTGACCTGCCAGTACCCGGCCGCGTCGGTGTAGAACGTACCCAGGACGTCCTTGGAGTCCTTGAAGTAGTTGTTGTCCACCTTGGCACGCGCGCCGGCCCGGGAGTTGATCCCGGACTCGTTCAGCTTCACGTAGTAGTTGTTGTAGATGTGGGCGATGCCGCCCCGCAGCAGGGGTGCGCGCGAGTCGATGTTCTCGTACAGGTTGTGGTGGTAGGTGATGTAGCCGTTCGAGAGTTCGGTCTCGCTGGACCCCACCAGACCACCGCGTCCGGAGTTGCGCAGGGTGCTGTAGGAGAGCGTGACGTACTGGGTGTTGTCCTTCATGTCGAAGAGGCCGTCGAACCCCTCCGACTCACCACCCGACGCCTCGAGAGTGGTGTGGTCGACCCAGACGTTGCGGACGTCGCTCTCCATACCGATGGCGTCACCGCCGTTGGACGTGGGAGAGCCCGACTTCTTGACGTTCTTCACGGTGACGTTCTGGATGATGATGTTGCTGGACTGGCGGATGTGGATGCCCAGCTGATCGAACACGGCACCGCTGCCGACGCCGACGAGCGTGACGTTGCTGATCTGCTTGAGCTCGATCACACCGGCGGCGGTGTTGCAGCTGTCGCCCGACACCTTGGTGGTGTTGCCGTGGTTGATCGTGCCCTCGACCTCGATGGTGATCGGGGTGCTGCTGCTGGCCCTGTTGCACAGGGCCGTGTGGATCGCGGTACCCGTGGTGGCCCGCACCGTCGTCCCGCCGGCGCCGCCGGTGGTCCCGCCGTTCTGGGTCGCGTACCCGGTGGCACTCCCGGTCGCGGCCGCCGACGCCGCCTCGGGCATCGACAGCACCACACCGGTCGCGGCCGCCACGGCCAGCGTGGCCAGAGCGGCGTTGAGTCGCAGCGCGACTGGTCGTCTCATGTTGGTGTCCCCATTCGTCTTCACGTGCTGGTGTTGCTGCTCCATGCCGCGGTCGCAACGGCGAACCGGCGGAGCTGACGGAACATCACCGTGCAGCTGACGTCGGTGGGTTGTGCGTGTCGAAGCCCTGCGCCCGGCCGGTGGCGGCTCATGCGCGTCCGTCGCGACGGCCGTCGCGACGGACGCTTCCACCGGCCTGGACGCAGGAGGGGAAAGCGCTTTCTGTCCGCGACAATAGAGCGCCTGCCGTGGAGCTGACAAGGTTCATGACACTTGTGAAATCCAACGCCGCCGTGCGGCGGGTATCGACAACGGCGTTACACACAGGCGTAGTTCAGCCATGACGCTCATCCAGCCGCGGGCCGGTTCCTCGGCGACGAGGACGTAGCAGGACGTCGAAACCGGTGTGCCGCCGTACTCCTCGGGGACGGCGAGGCCGAAGATGCCGAGTTCCCTCATCTGCTCGATGAGGGCTTGCCGCGGGCACTGCCCGCGTGCCGGGTGGTCAGACGGCGCCGTTGGCCCGCAGGGCGGCGATCCGGTCAGGCGTGTATCCGAGCTGGGCCAGGATCGGTTCGGTGTGCTCGCCGACGGCGGGGACCGCACCCATGCACGGCGTGATACCGGCCAGGTCGACGGGCGGCAGCAGGGCCGTCATCGCCTTCCCGCCGGGTACGGTCACCTCCCGCCACCGGTCCCGGCCGCTGAGCACGGGATGCTCCAGGAACTGCTTCACGTCGTTGACCGGGGCGTTGGCGATGCCGATGGCGTCCAGCAACTCCATCACCTCGCCGCTGTCGGACGCGGCGATCCGGGCGGCCAGGAGCGCGTCGACCTCCTCGCGGTGGCTCACCCGGGCGGACCCGGTGGCGAAGCGGGGGTCGTCGGTGAGGCCGGGAGCCACGAGGAAGCGTTCGCACAGGGCCGCCCATTCGCGTTCGTTCTGCACGGAGAGCAGTACGTCCTTCCCGTCGGCCGCCGTGTAGGTGCCGTACGGGGCGATGGTGGCGTGCCGGGTGCCGACCCTGGGTGGCTGCGCGCCGCTGTACGCCGTGTAGTAGGCGGGCTGACTCATCCATTCGGCCAGGGCCTCGAACAGCGAGACCTCCACGGCGCGCACGGAACCGCGGGTCGCCCGGGTGAACAGCGCGGTGAGGATGCCGCTGAAGGCGTACATACCGGCGGCGATGTCGGCGACCGAAACCCCGACCCGGGCGGCCTCCCGTGCGCTGCCGGTCAGGGAGACCAGGCCGGTCTGGCACTGCACCAGCAGGTCGTAGGCCTTGCGGTCCGCCCAGGGGCCGCTCGATCCGTAGCCGGTGACCGAGCACGGGATGAGCGTCGGGAAGCGCTCGGCCAGGTCGTCGGTGCCCAGGCCCATGCGTGCGGCGGCACCGGGCGCCAGGTTCTGAACGAACACGTCGGCCTGCGCGAGGAGTTCCTCGAGGATCTCCCGGCCCTGTTCCGATTTGAGGTCCAGGGTCACCGACTCCTTGGAGCGGTTCAGCCACACGAAGTAGCTGGACTGACCGTGCACCGTGGTGTCGTACGCCCGGGCGAAGTCGCCGCCGCCCGGACGCTCCACCTTGATCACCCGTGCGCCGAGATCGGCGAGCTGCCGGGTGGCGAAGGGAGCCGCCACCGCCTGTTCGATGCTCACGACCGTGATGCCGGACAGCGGCAGTTCGTCGGCGGGCGCTGCGTTCTCGGCCATGCGTCGTCCTCCGGAGGTGTCGGTGAACCGAGCGGGAGTGCCCTCATGTGCATTCGATGTGAGGGCTGAAGAGATAACAGTTCGTGATGGTGCCATGAGGTCCACGGACCGGGCGGCACCGAGCTCCTCCTCGTCGGTCGGGCTCCGGGTCCCCGCCCTCCTGGTCCTTGCCCGGCCGGCCCAGGGCCTCTCGGTGGGCGGCGAGTTCGGTCGGCCCCGGGATGCCTGCTTCCCGCGGTGACGTGGTCGTCGACCACACCTCCTTATTGACATGCGCAGACCCAGTCGTGATGCTGTGGGAGCGCTCTTTTCATCGATGTACATGTCGGTGCGGAGGCGGGGGACATGACTGCTCGTCATCCCCGCGTGCCTCTCCGGCGTGGTCCTGACCAGCCCCTGCCCGCGTGCCGGCAACCGCTCCCCCGGTTGCTGCGGCGCGGCGCGGAGGCCGACCATGGAGCGGGATGATGAAGCTTCCTCGTCACCTTTCCGGTATCGCCGCGTTCGCTCTCTCCGCCCTGCTCGCAGCCGCGATGTGCCTCGCCTCCGCCGAACCGGCGCGGGCGGACCGGACCGGCCTGCGGGCCGCGGACCCCAGCGTTCTCCGTGTCGGCGGCACGTACATCTCGGTGCAGTCGACCGGTGGCGGCATCGCCGTCCGGCAGGCTTCGTCGACGGCGGCTCTGGCCTCTGCGCCGGCCCGCCAGGTCTGGTCGGACACCCGTGACCTCGGCGAGGTCTGGGCTCCGGAGATCGTGCGGGACGGCGGCCGCTACTACATCTACTTCTCGGCAGGACGAGGCGCGGCCCACCGTATGTACGTCATCGGCTCGGCCGCACCCGACAGCGGATACACCGGCGAGACGAAACTGGCTCTGCCCGACGACAAGTGGGCGATCGACGGCACGCTGTTCACCTTCAACGGGCAGCGCTGGTTCGTCTGGTCGGGCTGGGCGGGCGACACCAACGTCGAACAGAACCTCTACATCAGCCGGATGAGCAGTCCGACCGCGCCGACCGGCGCTCGGTACGTCATCTCGCAGCCCCGTGAGAGCTGGGAGCGGGTGGTCGGCAACCCGTTCATCAACGAGGCGCCCGAGGCGATCAAGGACCCGAACGGGCAACTGCACATCGTGTACTCCGCCAACGGCAGTTGGAGCAACCAGTACTGCCTGGCCGACCTGCGGCTCCGGGCCGGCGGCGACCCCACGTACGTATGGGACTGGTACAAGTCGAACGGCTGCCTCTTCGGCTCCTCCCGCGCGACGATGATGTCCGGCTGGGACCCCACCCTGAACGTCGACGGCCCCGGCCACCACAGCTTCGTCCTGCTCGACGGCGACATCAACACGAGCCCGCCGGCCGGCCCGCGGTTCCCCCTCATGTTCCACGCGGTCGCGAAGGGGACTCCGTACTCGTGGGCGAACCGGTACTGGTACACGGGTACGTTCGCCTGGTGGGGCGACATCACCTACAGCAGGGCCAACGTCCCCGGGTCGAACACCAGCACCGGCTGGAGCCTCAAGTTCTTCGAGTGACGGAGCCTGCGGCCGCCGGGCCGGAACGCGCGACGAGCGGGCCTGCGGAAGAGGACCCGTGGCGGGCGGGGGCACGCCGCCGCCTGCCCGCCCCGGCGTCCCGCGCGGTCCCGCACCCGTTCCGGGCCGTCCCGCGCCCGTTCCGGGCCGTCCCGCACCGTCCCGAAAAAGAGATCGCCCTCCGCGCCCGTCCGGGCTAGGCTCCCGCCGATGACTACTCGACATGCCCGTGGATTGGGGGTCCTGACCGCGCAAGGTGAGTGCTGATGCTCACCGGAACCGCGTTCGAGGATTCCCGCTTTTCCTTCTGGCCGCGCGTGCGCGAAATCGCCGTGCCGCCCTCCATGATCAAGACCGCGACGGCCCGGCGCACCGCCGGCGACTGGGCGGGGGCGTGCGCCGCCGCCGGATTCGACGTCGATCTCGACCTGCGTACCGTCACACGTGTCCACGGCAGCGGCATGGCCGCCCGGCTCCGGGCGGACCTGCGCCGGCTGGCGCCCGACCTGTTGCGGTGGCACATGCCCAGGACCGCGCCCGACGGACTGCTGCGCACGGGTACGACCGTCACGCTCGCGCGGTACGACGAGCCGGGGCGTTCTCGGCCCGTGTGTCTCGTGGTGCGTACCGCGCCTGCGTGGGCGGAGGCCGGGCAGCGGATCAGCCTCACGGTGTGGGACGGCCTCACCCCGCAGGGCCCCGGGTACGGGCCTCGCGGCTACCGGCCCCCCGACCGGCGGTTCCGTCTGGACCTGCACCGGCATGTCTGGGATGCGGACCGCAGCGACGAACTGCGCCCGCGTGCGGGGGCGGACCGGGCCGGCCCCTCCGAGGGACCGGTACCTCGCTGGGCCTCGCCGGTGCCCGGACCGGAGCGGTTCGCGCTCGGCCGGTGGGCGGACGAGGCGGCGCTGCTCCTGGCGGCCGAGGGGCGCCCCGCCGGCGGCGAGGTCACGGTGCGTCTCGGCGGCGGGCACCGGCTGCTGCTGGACGTGCGGGTCTCCCCCGGCCCGCCGGGGCAGGGCGCCGGAACGTCCGAGGTGCTGTCCGCCCGGTTCGTACGGGCGGGTGCCTGCGCCGGGCTGCCGGTCCTCCCCGACGCCGCGACGTGGGTGTTGCCCGATCTGGAGCTGTTGCGCTCCGGTCTCGTCACGCCGCAACGGCTGCACCCCCTGGTCGCGGCTGCTCTGGCTCCGGGAGCACCGCAGTCCGGCTGCCCCGACGCGGACGGCCACGGGGCACCGCGCTTGGTGGACTGCCGGGGCTCCCGGCACCGGATCGGCCTGGTCGGCGGTGTGCTGGTCCCCCTGGACCACGACCCCGCCGAGATCCGGCGGGAGGAGCTGCTCGCCGCGCTGACCGGCACCCCCTCCCCTGCCTGCAGGCCATCGACGTGGCGCACCGGCGGCCGGACTGCCTCGACGACGTCCGTGACCGGCTGGCGCACGGGGACTCGGCCGGTGCGCTGGCCGGGATCGAGAACATGCTCGGGGCCGCGGCGCTGCTCAGGGACGGGGACCTGCGCGACCTGCTCACCGACGCGGCCCGGCAGCGGGTACGGCATGGCCTGTTCAGGGCAGGTCTCGCCGATCCCGGACCCAGGGAGCCCGTGACCCCGCGGGAGCGTTTCCGCGATGGCGTCCACCGCTCCCGCCCCCGGAACGCCGCCCACCACTGACCGCACCGGGTGCTGATCCGGACCTCGACATCCGGCGCCCCTGCCGCCCCTCCTTCCTGCCTTACCGCCCTTGTCCCCTCCCTACGCCGGCCGCCCGGCTCGCGGCCCCCTTCGACGAACCCACAGGTGATGCCTCATGTCCACGTACGCCCCGCTCGACGCCGCCCCCGCCACCGGTCTCCCGGACGCCTCGGCCCCGTCCGGTGCCCCGGTTCCCTCCGCGCGGGCCTCCCGGCTCGATGTGTCCGGCGCCTTGCTGGCCCTGCTCCGCGACACGACCACCACCCCGCGCCCCGACCCGCAGCTGGAAGCGCTGACCCTGGCCGTGTCGGCCGACCTGCCGGTGCTGCTGTGGGGTGAGCCCGGCATCGGCAAGACGGCCGCGCTCACCCAGCTCGCAGCCACCCTGGACCTGCCGCTGACCACGGTGATCGCCAGCGTTCACGAACCGTCGGACTTCTCCGGTCTTCCCGTCATCGGGGACGACCCTGCGGACAACGGCATCCCGATGGCGCCGCCGGACTGGGCGGTGAGGCTGGTGCGGGCGGGCCGCGGACTGCTGTTCCTCGACGAACTGTCCACCGCCCCGCCCGCCGTGCAGGCGGCGCTCCTGCGCCTCGTGCTGGAGCGGCGGGTCGGCGCGCTGCGCCTGCCGCCGGGTGTCCGGATCGTGGCCGCCGCCAATCCCCGGTCCTCCGCCGCCGACGGCTGGGAGCTGAGCCCGCCACTCGCCAACCGGTTCGTCCATCTGCAGTGGGCGCACGACGCCGATGTGGTGGTGAAGGGCCTGGGCGGTGTCTGGCCCCGGGCCGTGCTGCCGACGCTCGACGCCGAACGGCTCCCGGAAGCCGTGGCGTTCGCACGCCGCGCGGTGTGCGGTCTGCTGGGCGCGCGGCCCGCCCTGGTGCACCGGCTGCCCTCGGGCGAGGCGAAGCGGGGCGGGGCGTGGCCGTCACCGCGCAGCTGGGACATGGCACTGTGCCTGACCGCGTTCGCGACCGCCGCCGGTGCGTCGCGCGACGTCCTGTCCATGCTGGTGAGGGGGACGGTGGGCGACGGCCCCGGGCTGGAGTTCCTGGCCTACCTGGACAGGATGGACCTGCCCGACCCGGAGGACCTGCTGGCGGACCCCGGGGGTGCGCAGCTGCCCGAGCGGGGCGATCTGCGCCAGGCCGCGCTGGACGCGGTGGTCGCCGCGGTCCGTGCGCGCCCCGAGAGGTCCAGGTGGGACGCGGCCTGGGCCCTCCTGGTGAGGGCGGCGGAGACCGGGGCTCCGGACCTGCTGGTCGTACCGGCGACGACGCTGGCCGCCCTGCGCCGTGACGACTGGGAGGTGCCCGGGGCGATCGAGGGGCTCACCGGGGTGGTGTCCGTGTCCCGGCGGGCCGACCGGGCGCAGGTCCGGGCCCTGACCGTGACGCGGGCGGGCCGATGAGCGCATCCACCCCCGGCCCGCCCGCCGCATCCCGGCCCGCGCGCCCCCGCGCCCTCCCTGCGAGCACCCTGGACACCGGGAAGCTCTTCGCCGCCCGCCTCCAGGCAGCACGGGTGCGGCCGTACCTGGCGACCGCACTGTTCGCCCTGCATCCGGTGGAGTCCCGCAGCGTGCCGACGATGGCGGTCGATCCGTACTGGCGGTGCTACGTGTCGCCCGCCTTCGTGGACCGTACGGCTGTGGAGGAACTGGCAGGCGTCTGGGTGCATGAGGTGTCCCACCTGCTGCGGGACCACCACGGGCGCGGCGACCGCTACGCGCACCGGCACGAACTGACCGGACCGGCCGAGCGGTTGCGGATGAACATCGCGGCCGACTGCGAGATCAACGACGACATCTTCGGTGACGGCCTGGTGGCACCCGAGGGAGCCGTACGCCCGGGATCCCTGGGGCTGGAGGACGGCGAGCTGATGGAGGACTACCTCCGCCAGTTCCGGCTCGGTCCGCACACCGCGCACCTGGCATGGCTGGAGTGCGGCAGTGGCGCGGACGGCCTCCCGCGCCCGTGGGACCTCGGCCCGGACGGGGCGCACGGACTCAGCACGCAGGAACGGGACACGGTCCTGTTCCGGGTGGCACAGGGCATCGTCGGCCGTCCGGGGAACGCACCCGCCGGATGGCGGCGGTGGGCGGAGGAGGCGCTCCACCCGCCGCAGCCCTGGCGGCAGTTGCTGGGAGCCGCCGTGCGGGCGGCGGCGTCCGCGCCGGGCACGGGCGAGGACTACGTGTACGGCAGACCGGCACGTCGCTCGGCGGCTGTCCCCGGCGCGGTTCTGCCGAGTCTGCGGCGCAGGCCGACACGTGTGGTCGTGGTGATCGACACCTCGGGCTCGGTCAGCGACGCGGAGCTCGGCAGCGCGCTTCTGGAGGTGGCGGCGATCTCACGGGCCGTGGGCGGGCGCCGGGACCTGGTCGGTGTGCTGCCGTGCGACGCGGCGGCCGACCAGGTCCGCCCCCTGTGCGGCGGCACGGAGGGGGTCGAGCTGCTCGGCGGCGGGGGCACGGACATGCGTGCGGGCTTCGCGCGTGCCCTGGAGTCCCGCCCCCGCCCTGACGTGCTGGTGATGCTGACCGACGGCCAGACACCGTGGCCGTCCCGGCGCCCGCCCTGCCGGACGGTGGTGGGACTGTTCGGCAGGCTGCGCTCGTCCTACGACGAGTCCGACCCCGAGTACGTCCCGGACGGGCCACCCGCCTGGGCACGGGTGGTGACCATCGGGTGAGCGGGCCCACCCGGCCGCGACGCGTTCGACCCGGCGTTCACCGCGCCCGGCCGCCTCTGCCCGCCGGACCCCGGCCCGCCGGTCCGGCCGGCGGTCGGAGTCCGGCGAGCAGGCCGTCGAGCGGGGCGGGTACGCGGCCGGGATCGAGGGCCTCGACGAGGACGCGGCCGTAGCGGATCTTGCGCCCCTTCTTCGTGCCGAGGAAGCGCCGCAACTGCTGCTGCGCGCCGCGCCCCCGCTGGGCGGGCTGGTGCAGGAAGGTCCGCAGGGCGCGCAGATCGCCCTCCGCCCGGACGAGTTCCTCCACCCGTGCCACGCCCAGTGCGCGGATCAGCTCGTCCTCGAGATCCGCCTCGCAGACGAAGAACTCCTGCTGCGCCGCTCCGGCCAGCTCCAGCCCTCGGGCGTAGTAGCCACGCTCCGCCTCGTCGACCAGTCCCACGAGGCGAAGGCCAAGGCCGGGTGGGCCGAGGAGCCGTGCGAAGCGCCCGACGCTCATCGCGCCGCCCATCGCCAGTACACAGACCCCTTCGGCCGCCAGATCCCGGCCGCGGCTCTCGGCGAGCGCGCCGACCGCCGCGACGTCACTCAGCCCTTCGAGCAGGACGACGGTCCGCACGGGCAGCCGCGCGGCCAGCTCGCGCGCGGGACGGTCGGGGCCACCTGCCGCCCACGCGGTGACCGCCTCCTGGAACGCCCCCATGTCAGCCATGGGCAGAGTCTCCTCCGTTCCCGGCCACCCGCGACAGGCATTTTCTTCCCGGGGGCACACCGCCGACCGGCCCCCTCCGCTCAGGAAGGGCTCCGCACCGGGCACCTGCTCGGCGGATCCCACACGCGTAAGCGGCTGCAGGCGCCCCGGACTCACGGGCACTGCTGCCACAGACCGGAGTGACCGTTCAGGCTTCCTCTCGGCGAACCTGGCCGCTCGCCGGCCCGACGCCTTCGGTCCGGGTCGGAGTTCCGTCCGGGGTGAACGAGTGGGGGAAGGTGAAGGCGTGCGGCGCGGGGCCGTGGTCGTGGAGGTGTTCCATCCTGGAAACCCCGTCCTGCCAGGTCGGTGTCACTCCGTCGGAGACCCACCAGAACACGTGACTCGGGTGTCCGGTCCTCTCGAACCAGTCGTAACGCCTGTTCAGCGCCTCACGGTGCAGACCGGTGTAGATGGCGTCGAAGGCGGGGCGCAGGTCGGTCCAGAGTGAGAGGGTCGTGGCCAGGGCGGTGGTCTCCACCGTACGGCCCTTGCCGTACCAGGCCGGTACGGCGAACTCTCCCCATGCACCCCAGTCCGCCTCGAAGAGCTTGCCCGGGTCACCGTCTGCCGCTTCGGCACGAGCGAGGTACCCGGGGTGCTGACTGATCTTCCCGTAGACGGCCCCACCGATGTCGTAGAACTCGCGCGTGAGAGGTGCGGGATCGGCGAGAGGTGACTTCAGGACGCCGAATGTGTACAGAGCAAGATGGGGCATGCGTCTCTCCCTGTCGAGGGTGTGTGGACACGGTCCGGTGGCTTGCGCACGGGGGCGAGGACTCGTGGGGCGTGGCCGGCTCGTCCCGTCGCGGGTGGGTCGGTCCGAACGAACTCCCCCACGCCCGAGGGCGATTGCCGAGGACCAGGTGAAGGTAGCTGCCTCTGCGGGCGGTGTCGAAGTTGCGTTTTCCCTGCCCGGGTGGCCTCTTGGACGAGTCGTTGCGGGGGCCCGGGGCGGTGGCCGGAGACGTCCGAGGAAGTGCTTCGGAACCAGTGCGGCTGAGCAGGCGTGATCGTGGTCGCAGGGTGTTCATCTCCCGTTCCGGGCCTCTCCCGCGCTGGCCGGATCACGTCAGGCGGTGACAGCATGAAGGTACGGACAGAAGACGGCCGGCACGAGGAGTAGCCATGCGTACCCCGATGTCCGGCGCCAGGGAGCGGCCGAGGACGGTCGTGGGCGTGGATGGGTCCGAGCAGGCCACGGCCGCGGCACTCTGGAGTGCGGCCGATGCCGCACGGCTGCACCACGGCCTGTTTCTCGTACACGCCACCAACCTGGACCGCCTGGACCGATTCGCCTCGTTCGAGACGTCCGAGCACGTCAAGGACAGGGGCAACGCCCTGCTGGCGGAGGCCGAGAAGGAGATACGGCGCCGATTCCCCTCGCTCGACCTCGCGGT
Organism: Streptomyces sp. NPDC005752; assembly: GCF_040630715.1. Taxonomy (NCBI): domain Bacteria; kingdom Bacillati; phylum Actinomycetota; class Actinomycetes; order Kitasatosporales; family Streptomycetaceae; genus Streptomyces; species Streptomyces sp. NPDC005752. The sequence continues at coordinate 27,281 of NZ_JBEXYB010000009.1, forward strand.
GAAGATGAGTCGCAGGAACCCCGTCGCCGCGCTCCACGCGGCTGCCCGTCCGGGCGACACGATCGTCGTCGGCAGCAGGGGCAGCGGCGGGTTCGGCCCTCTGCTGCTGGGATCGACCGGACTCGAAGCCTCGGTCGGCAGCCCTGCTCCCGTGATCGTGGTGCGTGGTGAGACCGGCGGGAAGGACGGCGCGCCGGTCACCGCAGCGGTCCGGGACGAGCGGGACGCCGTGTGGCTGGCCAGGACCGCACAGGAAGCACAGGCACGCGGGCAGTCACTGCGTCTGCTGAACGTACGGAGACTGCTCGGCGGTATCGGTGGCCGTCCGGCCCCGTCGGACGACGCCGGAGGTCCGGGTGAGCGGCTCACGAACGACCTGGCCGCCCGGCTCCGCGCGGACCGTCCTGGTCTCACCGTGCGTGCGGAGGTGGTCACGGCCCGGTCCGTGGCGTCCGCCCTCGTCGAGGCGAGCCGGGAGACAGCGCTTCTCGTCATGGGGAGCCACGAGCGGCGCAGCGTCTCGGTCCTGGGGCTCGGCCATGTCGTCCACGCCGCGCTGCATCACTCCCACTGCCCCGTGCAGATCGTGCCGTACGCGCGCGACGCTCACGGGGTCAGCGAGGAGGGGCTCGGGAGCGACGACTGACGGCCCGGGGCCGCGGTCGGCACGTGGTCGTCCCCGTCGGCGCGGAGGCCGTGCGATTCCGCGTCGCGCCCGGTCAGAACGCGTACCTGATGCGCAGCCACGGCGCGTGCGACGCCACCAGCTGCTGGATCCGGGTCAGGGACTGCTGTTTGATCTCGCGGGCGTAGCGCACGTTGAGGGCACCGTTCTGTGAGCGCTTGGTCTCCTGGGCGGCCGGCTGCCACAGCACTTCCTCCGCGCGGGGGTGCCAGCCCAGGTTGACCTCGTGGAGCTGCTGGTTGTGGGTCAGCATGATGATCTCGGCCGCAGCCTGCTCCTTCACCCGGGCGGGCAGGACGTCGTCGAGGTGGATGAGCAGGTCGGCCCAGTCCCGCTGCCAGCCCGGGCGCAGGACCACGGGCGAGAGGTTGAAGTGGACCTCGTAGCCGGCATCGAGGAAATCGGCCGCTGCGGCGATCCGCTCGTCGACCGGGCTGGTGCGGATGTCCAGCAGCCGGGCGTCGTCGGCCGGCATGAGGGAGAAGCGCACCCGGGTGCGCCCCTGAGGGTCGAGTGCGAGCAGATCGGGATTGACGAACTTGGTCGCGAAGGACGCCTTCGCCGTCGGCAGACCGCGGAAGGCGGCGACGAGGTCTGCCGTGTTGTCGCAGACGAGGGCGTCGACGGAGCAGTCACCGTTCTCGCCGATGTCGTAGACCCATGCCTGCGGATCGCACTGGTTGGGTGTCGTCTTGGGGCCCTGCGCCCTGACGTGGCGCCGGACGTGGGCCACGATCGCCTCGATGTTGGTGAACAGGGTGATCGGGTTCGCGTAGCCCTTGCGGCGGGGGACGTAGCAGTAGGCGCAGGCCATCGCGCACCCGTTGGAGGGGCCGGGGGCGATCCAGTCGGCAGACCTGCCGTTGGGGCGCGTCGCCAGCGTGTGCTTGACCCCGAGGACGAGCGTCTCGGTCTTGATGCGTACCCACCGGGCGATGTTGCCGTCGTTTCCGTGGAGGGAGGGGATGCGCCAGTGGCTGTCGACCTCGGTCACGCGCGCTCCGGGCAGCCGGGCCATGATCTGCCGGCCGCGCGGGGAGTCGAGGGCCGCCGGCTCCGCGTAGACCTCCCGCACGTCGAGCATCCGGCGTGCCTGCGGGCTGTCCCGGAACGGCTGGTGAGGGGCCTGCGCCGGAGCGTCGTCCGGCCACCCGAAGAGCGCTTGCTGTCCGGACTCTCCCGGGGCGGGCTCCGACGCCGGTCGCTCCACGTACTTCTCCTCACCGCGTGCTGCGGCCTCTCGATCGGATTCCGGGGGACGGAGTACGCGCTCCGCGGACGGCCGGCCGGGGTCCGTCCGGCCCGGGACCCATCATGCCGCGCCGCGCGGGCCGCTTCCGACCGGAGGGTCTCAGCCCTGACGTTCGCGCTCCTGCTCGAGCAGCTCGTCCAGGTCGCGAAGCCGGTCCAGCCCCCGCACCGCCTGGGTCATCCGCGCGTTGCGTTCGAACCTGTCGCGGTGGCGGTGCAGAAGGTTCCAGTAACCGGCGGTGAAGGGGCAGGCGTCCTCACCCACGCGCACGGAAGGCTTGAACCTGCAGGGACCGCAGAGGTCGCTCATGCGGTCGATGTAGGCGCCTCCGGACGTGTAGGGCTTGGTCGTCATGCGGCCTCCGTCCGCGTACTGGGACATGCCCACCACGTTCGGGACCATGACCCAGTCGTAACCGTCGACGAAACTGCGGTGGAACCAGTCGGTGACGGCCTCCGGCTCCCATCCACGTTGCAGGGCGAAACTGCCCAGGATCATGAGACGTGGGATGTGGTGCGTCCACCCTGTCGTCCTGACCTGCTCCAGGACGTGGGACAGGCAGTTCGCCTCCGTCCCGTCCGAGGACAGTTCCGTGAACCAGTCGGGCAGACGCTGGTGGTGGCGCAGGGCGTTGCTCGCACGGTACTGCTCACCGAAGTACCAGTAGACGTGCCAGACGAACTCGCGCCACCCGGCGATCTGCCGCACGAATCCCTCGGCGCTGTTGAGCGGGACGTCGCCGGAACGACATCGTGCCTCGGCCCGCTCGACGCATTCCGCGGGGTCCAGCAGGCCGAGGTTGAGCGACGAGGAGAGCAGGCTGTGGCTCATCGTCGCGTCGCCGGCGAGAACCGCGTCCTCGTGCGCGCCGAACGTGGCGAGGCGGTGTTCGACGAAGCGGCGGAGCGCGGAGAGTGCCTCGCGGCGGGTGGCGGGGAACCTGCGGGGCGCGTCCTCGCCGACGAACTCGACGTCGCCGTCACGCGCCCAGCGGTCCAGGTCGGACCGCACCTCGGCGTCGATGTCGCTCTCCCGCGGCCGGTAGGGCGCCGGGAGGCCAAGGTCCGCGGCGCCCTTCGGAGGGGGCTGCCGGTTGTCGTGGTCCAGGTTCCACCGGCCGCCCACGGGGCGGTCGCCCTCCATGAGCAGGTCGTGCGTCTGGCGGACCCACCGGTAGAAGTCCTCCTGCCGGAGGTGTTTCGTGCGGCGGCCGTCCGCCCAGTTCCTGAACTCGTCGTGCGTCACCAGAAAGCCGCGCGCCGGAAGGACGCGTACGGAGGGCAGCGCGCGCACGAGGGCGAGGGCCGCGTGCGACGTGGGATGGTGCACGGTCACCGGACCGTCCCCCACCGCCTCGCGCAGCCCCTGCCGGTAGGTGTCGGCCTTGACGTACCGCACGCGGTCACCCAGCTCGGCGGCTCGATGGCGCATCGCGGACAGCACCAGATGGGCCTTGGCGCGGTGGAACCGCCGTCGTCCGAAGACGCTGCGGGCCTCGATCATCAGCAGCGTCGCGTCCCGGTGGGGGCCGCCCCGCGCCGGGTCGACGAAATGCGGGCCGAGCTGGTCGCCGAACAGCCAGTGGGGGGTGCCGGACTCTTCCTCAGCCATGCCGGGCGCTCCGATGACGATCTGTTGCCTGGCCGGCGCTCTGCGCGACGCGGCGCTGTCCTCCGCCGATCAAAGCGCACGACGGCGTGAGCCGTACCCCGCACACGCCGGTGATCCCGTTTCTCCCGGATGCGCGCGCACCGCGCCGTGCACGCCGGAGGTCCTCCGCTTCACGAGCCGGCGCCCTTCTTCTTGCGCAGGGACTGCGGCTTGTGGACGGCCCTGCGGCCGCTCCTGTCGCTCTCGACCTCGTACTGCGGTTCGTCCTCGGAGGCGTCGACGGTGCGTCCGGCCGCCTCCTCGCGTCCCGTGATCTTCTTCTTCACCTTGCCCGGGACGTTCTGCCCGTGACTGTTCCAGGAGACCTCGTCACCCTTGCCGAGCTTCTTTTCCTTCGCCATGCTCCGCACGCTCCCTCCTCGGCCCCCGCGGTGGACGACGTTGCTCACTCTCCCGCTCTTCGACGCGCGTCGCACTCCGGCGAGGAGCCGGATCCCGGCGGTGTCGGCAAGAATGGGGAGCACGGTCCCCCCCGGACGCAGCGATGAGTTCTTCCGGCGGGGAGCGTCCTACTGATGTTGTCGACAACGCAGGAGGAAACCGTTGACTCAGCTACTGCGAGTCCAGAACTTCAGCATCTCGAGTGATGGCATCGCCGCCGGCGAGAACCAAAGTCTCGAACATCCGTTCGGTAGCGTGGATCCCGGGCAACTGTTCGCCTGGGCCGGCGCCACCGCGAGCTGGCCCATGCGCACCGATCCCGGGGGGAGCCGCGGCCTCGACGACTACTTCACTCGGGACTACCCGCGCAACATCGGTGCCGAGATCATGGGCCGCAACAAGTTCGGCCCCCAGCGCGGGCCCTGGAGCGATCACGAGTGGCGTGGCTGGTGGGGGGACGAGCCTCCGTTCCGGACCCCGGTGTTCGTGATGACCCATCACGGGCGTCCGTCGTTCACGCTCTCCGACACCACGTTCCACTTCGTCGAAGGCGACCCGGCCGCGGTACTCGGACAGGCACGGGAGGCGGCACGGGGCAAGGACGTACGGCTCGGCGGTGGGGTGACGACCATCCGGCACTTCCTCGACGCCGGCCTCGTCGACACCATGCACGTGGCGGTCTCGCCGGTGAAGCTCGGGTCCGGGCTGCGGCTCTGGGAGTCACCCGACGAGCTGCTCGACCGGTTCCACCTGGAGGTCGTGCCCAGCGCGAGCGGCGTGACGCATCACCTGTTCTGGCGGAAGTGACGCCCAGGACACGCGCGGGCCGAGGAGGCATGACGCCTGGCGGAGGCTCGGCAGCCTCCGGCAGACGTCATGATCACCTTGTCAGGAACCGCTGACCCGGTCCCCTGCGCGGTCGCGCGCGGAGCCCGGCCTGGTCGCGTCCGTCCCGGCGGCCTTGGTGAACGGCAGCACGAGCCGGGAGGGGTGTGCGGCGTCACGGTAGATCTTGTGGGTGACGGGGCGGCCCACCGGCAGGTGGAAGGCGTCCGGAGGCAGCAGGGCGTTGTGCTCGTCGGCCAGAGGCTCGGCGTTGGACAGCTCCGCGACCAGCCGGTGTCCCGGCAGGAACGTCGCCCCGAACGGATAGACGCGCAGTACGTACTCCTCGATCTTCCCCGGCTCGACCGGCACGGCGCGTGTGTGCGGGTGGCGCGGGTCGCCCTCCGTGGTGCGCTCCTCGTCGAGCTCACGGTGTGACGCCCGACACGGTCAGTGGCCGCCGGTCAGTTCGCCGCTCAGCCGTGCGTGGATCCTGGCACTCGGCTCGTTGAGGCCGATGATCTCGACGGTCTTGCCGCGCTGGGCGTACTTGGTCTCGATGGCGTCGAGGGCGGCGACGGAGGAGGCGTCCCAGATGTGGGCGGCGGTCAGGTCGATGACGATCCTGTCGGCCTCGGTCGCGTAGTCGAACCGGCCGACGATGTCGTTGGACGAGGCGAAGAACAGCTCGCCGGTGACGGTGTAGACCACGCTGTCGCCGTCGGGGCCGGTCACCGCGGTGACGTCGGCGAGGTGGGCCACGCGCCTGGCGAAGATCACCATGGCCGTGACGGAGCCGACGACGACACCGACGGCGAGGTTGTCCGTGGCGACCACGCAGGCCACGGTGACGGCCATGACGGCGATCTCGCCGGCAGGCATCCGCCTCAGCGTCCCGGGGGCGACGGAGTGCCAGTCGAAGGTCGCGAAGGAGACCATCACCATCACCGCGACCAGGGCCGCCATGGGGATGTCGGAGACGACCGGACCGAAGACGATGCAGAGCACCATCAGGAACGAGCCCGCCAGGAAGGTGGAGAGGCGGGTTCGGGCACCGGACACCTTCACGTTGATCATGGTCTGGCCGATCATGGCGCAGCCGCCCATGCCACCGAAGAATCCGGTGACGATGTTGGCGATGCCCTGACCGACGGATTCGCGGGTCTTCGAGGAATGGGTGTCGGTGATGTCGTCGACGAGCTTGGCCGTCATCAGGGACTCCATCAGGCCGACCAGCGCCATGGCGAGCGCGTAGGGGGCGATGGTGGTCAGGGTGTCCGTCGTGAACGGCACGTCCGGCAGGCCGGGCACCGGAAGGGAGGACGGCAGGTCTCCCTTGTCGCCGACGGTCGGGACCGCGATGCCGGCGGCGACGGTGATCACGGTGAGGACGACGATGGAGACCAGCGGGGCCGGGACCACCCTGGTGATCTTCGGGAAGAAGACCATGAGCATGAGGCCACCGATGATCAGCGGGTAGACCGGCCAGGGCACGTCGTGCATCTCGGGGACCTGCGCCATGAAGATCAGGATGGCGAGGGAGTTCACGAAGCCGACCATGACGCTGCGGGGTACGAACCGCATGAGCTTGGCGACGCCGAGTGCGCCGAGGACGATCTGGAAGACGCCCGCCAGAATCACGGCGGCGACCAGGTACCCGAAGCCGTGTTCTCGGTTCAGGGGTGCGATCACCAGCGCCACGGCGCCGGTCGCCGCGGAGATCATCGCGCGGCGCCCACCGACGACGGAGATGGTCACCGCCATCGTGAACGACGCGAACAGGCCGATCGCGGGATCGACGCCGGCGATGATCGAGAACGAGATCGCCTCAGGGATCAGGGCGAGCGCGACCACGAGTCCCGCCAGGACCTCGGTACGCCAGACCTTCGGGTCGCGCAGCCAGTCGGGACGCAGACCGCGCAACCGTGCGGCCGGGGACAGTACGGACATGGACAAGAGGGGCTACCTGTCGTAGTCGGGCACACCCGGCGGCATCAGGGCGTGCGGGGAGGAACGGGAGGGACCGGAGCGGTCCTTTGTGGAGGCGGCGTACGGCGGGCCGAAGTCACAGGGATGGCGGACACGGGTGAGCGGGACCCGGAACTACCTGGGGCGGAGGATCACGGCGGGCAGGCGGAGACGCCGGGTGTCATGGACATGCGTGCGCTCAACTCCTGCGGGACGGTCTTCGCCGGGAGCGTCATCGGCCCCGGCGCGGGTTACGGAACCGGGGCCGTCCCGCGCGGGCGACCGGAACCGCCCCCGAGGGCTCCGCAACTCTAACCTAACGTTACAGTAGAGATCGACGCCGGCCGCCCCGGGGCCCGGCGGAAGAAGAGGAAAGGCACCGCGTGAGCAGCCGGCACATGCAGATCGGTGAGGTCGCCGCACGGACCGAGCTGTCGCTGCGCACCATCCGGCACTACGAGGAGACGGGCCTTGTCATCCCTTCCGCCCGCTCACAGGGAGGGTTCCGCCTCTACACCGAGGCCGACGTCGCACGCCTGATGGTCATCCGGCGCATGAAGCCGCTCGGCTTCACCCTGGACGAGATGCGCGACCTCCTGGAAGCCACGGACCGCCTCGACACCGGTGAGGCACCGGCGGCCGAGGAGAGGGACCGACTCCTGGAGCGCGTCAGGGCGTACGAAGTCACCGCCGCCCGGAAGATCGAGGATCTCCGGATCCAGTTGGCCCGCGCCGAGGACTTCGCCGCCACGCTCCGCACGCGCCTGGAGCGCTCCGCGCGACCCTGACCGGCCCGATGCATCACCCCCGGCCTCATCCGGTGGTGGCCGTCGGCGGGATCACCGACACGGAACAGGCCGAGAAGATCCTCGCGAACGGCGAGGCGGACGCGGTCCTCGTCGGCCGGCAGCTGCTGCGCGAGCCCACCTGGGCCCCCGGGCCGCCCACGCGCTGGGCGACCAGGTGCGCATCCCCCGCAGTACGGCCGGCGCCCCTGAACCGGAGGCGAGCGGGGTGGCCCGAAGCGTGCGTCGGGCACAAGTACCCGAGGATTCCCCGGAATTCGGTGAACGCCTGTCAGCGCGCAGCAGGCGGACCTGAGTGAGGGGAACCCTCCGCAGCGGGAGGAGCCGCCGGCTCGCCGTCCGCGGAACCCCGCAGCTCTCCCCTCTCCGGCCCGTCGGCCTCGGACCCGGCGGCCCCGGGATCCCCCGCCTCGCGCAGCACCTCCGCGAGCCCGTCCGTGGTCAGCACCATGCTGACCGGGGCCGAGCTGTTGAGGCAGAGGCTGTGACCGGAAGGGATCCGGCCGAGCAGGTCCACGACCGGCAGCCGTTCGAACCCCAGCTGCCCGGCGGCCTGGAGATAGCGGGGGGAGGTGAAGACCGGGACCACCGCCGTGCCGTCGGCCGCCGACGCGCGCACCGGCTCGCCGTCCGCCGTGACCAGCACCGCCACGTCAGTCCTGGCCAGGGCCGAGGTGACGTCCTCCACCGGGCCGTACCCGGTGGTGGCGAGCTGGATCGCGCGGTCCACGTCGTCGGCGGGTTCGGGCCATCCCATCGCCTCGGGTGACGGCCTGTAGTCCTCGTTGTCCTCCCACTCGACGATCTCGCCCTCGGAGTCGGAGCGCCACTGGCCGACGACGGCCCACTCGGGCGGCGGGCCGTCCCCCTGCCAGGCGGGATCGGACAGGTAGAGCCAGTGGTCAGGTGCCAGTCGGGCGGCCTGGACGAACTCCTCGGGCGGCACGGGATCCTTGGGGGCGGCGGGGGTCTCGGCGCCGGACTCACTCATCTTGGCCTCGCTTGCTGGGGGTACCTGATTCGGGGCGGGGGTGCCCGGTGGTCCGGGCCCGGTGCACTTCGCCGGACGTTTCGTCCCACCGTGCGCGCAGCTCGTCCGCCGGGACGAGCAGGGAGGCGGGGGCCGACGAGCTGAGGAACATCACGTCCCGGCCGGACGGCAGCCGGTCGAGGAGATCGGGAAGCGTCATCGTCACGTACGCGGGCAGTCGGTCCTCCGACGCCTCCGGCGGCAACGTGAAGACGGCCACCGCGTGTGCGCCGCCGGGTGCCCGTGTCCACGCCGGCTCTCCGTCCCCGGCCACGCACACGGCCACGGCGCCGGCCTCCGCGATCGCCTCGGCGACATCCTCGTCGGGACCGTATCCGGTGGCCGCCAGGTGCAGGGCGGCGTCGGCGTCGTCGACCGGCGGGGCCCAGCCGAGCGCGGCGGGCGAGGGCCGGTAGTCCGGGTTCGCCTCCCAGGAGACGATCCGGCCCTGCGTGTTGCTGCGCCAGCGGCCGAGCACGGCCCACGGGGGCGCGGGCTCGTCGTCCGTCATGCCCAGCCAGTGCCGGTCCGTCACGGACAGCCAGTGATCGGGGGCGGTACGGGCCGCGGCGACGATCTCCTCGGGCGGGACGGGGAAGTCCGGCTCGCCGCGCGCGACGGTCACGCGTGGCGGGGCAGGCGCCTCGAAGGCGGATACCGCTGCGGGCTCGGATGCCGTACCGGAGGCGGGCGTCGTTCCGGGAGCGGTGGTCGGCCCGGGGGCGCCGTCCGGCTGTCCGCTGGTGGTCGGCATGGGGTCACTCCAGACAGTCACGCCGCGCGGAGGCCCGGCTCGCGGAGGAAGACACGAGGACATCTCATCACCCGTGCACACGGCCGGAGCCCCCCGCCCCCGGTCCGCCGGTCTCCCCGTCCCCGACGGACGCCCCGCCGTTCCCGCCGGGCTGCGCGGCGGGCGCGAAGTGCGGGTTGGCGACGTACGGTCCGAGCGGCATGCCGTACTCCATCGGCTGCGCGCCGCGGACGTACCGGCGGTCGATGCCTCCGGGGAAGAGCACTTCTTCCTGGTCGGGGAAGGGCGAGGCCAGGCCCAGGGTGGCGTTCACGTCGATGCCTCCGGGGACCTGGATGTCGTAGCGCCAGCGGTAGCGGTGGTACAGGGCGGGGGCGCCCATCGGGTTCGCGCGGGCGCTGTCGCGCACGTAGTGGCGGTTCGCGGTCGTGCTCGCGAAGACGGTGGTCGGGACCAGGGAGCTGCCGCCGTAGACGTGGTCGATCAGGTGCACCATGTCGGGGCCGTACGGCCTGAGACCCTCACCGAAGACCCGCTCGGGCCCGTCGGGGCTGAAGCGGAACAGGGGGCCGTCGTGGTCGCGCCACAGCGCGTCGGGGAGCGTGCCGCCTGCCAGCGCGGCCGGGTCGGCGGCGACGGTGGCCGGGTCGACGGGCGGGGTGGGGCTCACCGGCCCGGTGGCGGGCCAGATGACCGGCACGGGCGGAGGGCCGTCCTCGGTCGCGGTGTGCGGCTCCGTCAGCAGGCGGGAGGAGGCGACGAGTCCGCGGCCGGGCAGGTACCAGTCCCAGGCCGGGCCGTCGGAGTACACCTTCCCGGCCATGTCGGTGACACCACCGGCGGACGGGCCGTCGGAGGTGTACTCGCCGCGCAGTCCGAGCGACGGTATCTCGGCCACGAACACGTGGAAGTCCGCGTCTTCCTGGCCGTAACCCCACACCGTGTGACGGTCGGTGGAGGCGGCCACGGGGAAGGCCTCGAGGGTCTCCGCGAACCGCTCGTCGAACCGGCCGTCCGCCGAGTAGGGCAGGGCCTGCCCGGCCGGGGCCGCACCGGCCGCACCGGCGTCCGGATCGGTGGCGGGGCTCGCGTTCCACTCCGGGTTACGCACCGCGTCCGCCGTGGCGGGCGGCCCGGCGGACGGCAACTGCGGCACGGTCCTGCGCCAGACGCCCGGGCCCGGTGCCTCCGGCTGCGTCGCGCTGCCCTCGGAGACGGCCGGAGCACCGTCGTGGCTCCACACGGTCCGGTCGTTCGTGAGGGAGAAGTGCTGCTGGTCGCGCAGCTCTCCCGAGCCGAGACCGGGCACGAGGAGGACCACGGGGCGGTGCCCGCCGATCAGCGGCAGCTCCGGGTCCGACTCCAGCAGCGCGAAGAACTCCCGCACCGTGACCTGCGCGGTGCCACCCGGCAGGTGCAGGACCACGGCACCGGCGGTGTCCGTCTCCGCGTGCACGAAGTACGGGGCGACGGCGCCCTCCTGGGCCCACGGGGCGGACTCGGGCGAGCCGGTGTCCGGGGCGGTACCGTTCCCGGCTGTGAACAGACGCGCGGGCTCCGGCCCGCCGGGGGGCGTAGGGCCCCAGTCGCGGCCCTGGAGGGGGCCGTCGGGCGTACGCATCCGGCTCCCGTCGGCGAACGCCCCCATCGTCTCCAGGTGGAAGACGGCCAGTTCGTCCTGGTGGCCGGAGTCCCGTCCGGTGGCGAAGGCCTGCTCGGCCAGCTCCTTCAGCCGGGCATCCGCCGCCGCGTCCCACGCGGCGCCGGCGGACAGATGGAGCACCGCACGCCCCATCTCCTCGCGCTCCGCAGGGGATTTGGCGTCAAGCAGCCGTGCGGCGCCGGTCATCGCCCACAGCGCGCGGGCGTACGCGCGCTGCGTGAGCGGTCCGGTGGGCATCCGCAGCACCGGCCGGACCGCTCCGTCGCCACCGGCGGTGAGCCGGTCGGACGCGGCCCGCAGGGCGGGCACGTCCCATACGGCGGTGAGCGCGGCGTCCCTCGGCGCGGCCAGGGCCCGGTCGAGCACCGCCTCGAAGTCGGCGGGCCGGGGGGCGGGCCCGTCGGGCGTCGGCGCGAGGAGCTGCCACAGCTCCATGCGCAGCGGGGTGAGCCCGCTCAGTGCCGGGTCGTTCGCGCGCAGCGTCTCCAGCGCGCCGATCCCGCGCAGCAGCCGTTCGTGACGGCCGCCCGGCACGCCGCGATCGGCCTCGACCTCGTTGCCGAAGACCAGCCGCAGCGCCCGTACCAGCCGGAGGGCGCGCGGCGCCTCGTCGTCCCAGGCGGGAAGACCCGTGGGGCGCGGGAGGGGGCGCAGGCCGGCCGCCTCGGCCAACTCGGCGATCGCGTCGACCGGTTCGGGCAGGAAGGTCTCCATGCGCGCAAAGGTGCCTTCGGGCGTCGCCGCGAGCAGCCGCACGGTGTCGTTGTAGCCGGTCCTGCCCGTGGCGGCAGTGGTGGTGCGCCCGCTGTGGTTGGCGGCGTGCTGCGCGAGCGCGACCTCCTCCAGGGGGTCCTCGACGAGCGGCGCGGGCCTGATGAGGGACTGCCGGCGCAGCGGGTCGCCTGCTACGGCGCCGTAGCAGCTCGCGACGTGCAGTTCGTCGCCGGCAGCCCGCGTGACCACCTCGGGCAGCCCGCCGATGTAGCGCCCGCCGTCCGCGGAGCCGAGCAGCAGCACCCGGCCGTCCTTGCCGGCCAGCTTCAGGCCTCCGGGGACTCCGTGGGCGTGGAAGGTGTAGACGGACGCCTCGGGGTCCGGGGCGGTCTCCTCCGCGCCGACCGTGTGGAAGGCGTCGCCGAGGCGGACCACGTGTGTGCGCTCCCGCATGCCCCGGTACAGCCTCAGCCGCCGTTCCCGCAGCCGCCTGCGGCCGTCGTCCGGCATCGACTCGCGGCCCTCGAAGCGGTGGTCCGCCCCGACCAGCGGCCTGGTCTCCACGTCGCTGTCCCGGAACCGGACGCCGTCCACCGTGACCCACTCGCGGTCCTCGGCCCGAGCGGACCCGTCCGACGGGGGGTCGAACGGCACCCAGTCGCCGTACGCGTCGTCGGGGTCGGAGTCGACGAGCGAGGGTACGGAGGCGACCGGCCCGGTGGCCGTGGCACCGGGATCGCCCTCGGCGCCGGTGACACGACCGTCGCCGCTGGGGGCCCAGACCCTGCGGCCCAGCCGCTCCGCCACGGCCCGTGCCAACGGCCCGTACTGCGCTCCCGCGTACGGACTCACCAGCACCACCGGAACGTCGCGGGGCAGCGAGGCCAGCACGGGATCGGCGGCCAGGAGGTCTGCGAGCGCCTGCGGGCCGAGCTCCCGGCCGTCGGCGAACAGGGCCTCGTCGTAACCGGCCTCGGCCGCCACCACGTACGCCGCCTCGCCCCAGGGTGACGCCTCTTCGGAGACCGTCCGCAGCTCGCCGCCCCGCTGTTCCTGGAGCCGGATCCGCGCGGTGTCGATACTGCTGATGCCGGTGCCGGTCCAGTCGCGCCCGCGCGGAGCGCCCTGGGCGTCGGTCATCAGCGTGGCTTCGGACAGCAGCGGGCCCGAGACGGTGTCGACGGACGCAAGCGAGGAGGCGGACGGCGACTCGGAAGCGGCCGGGCTCGCGGTGCCCCGTCCGGTGGACCGGGGCACCGGCGCGGGGAGCGTACGGGGCGCGTCCCCGGGTGCGGCGTACCGGAACGGGCGCGTCTCGTGCCAGATGCCGGTCCCCGGCACGCTCCCGGCGACGGCCGAGTCGTGCAGGGTCAGCACCGGCTGTCCGGAGTCGCCGGCCGCCGACAGGTCCGCCGGGAAGTCGGTCCACCAGACGGAGCGGCCGAGCCGCTGGGCGAGCCGGTGGGCGACGTCCCCGGCGTCGGCGGGCGGTCCCGAGAACGCCAGGACCAGGGGGGTGGTCAGTTCCTGGCGCATCAGCCTCAGGTCGTTCGCCAGCATTTCCGCGAACTCGCCGGTGGGCACGCCGGCCGTCTCGCCGTCGTAGGACAGTTGGAGGAGGTCCGGGTCGTGCGCGTCCGGCGCGATGCGCACCAGGTACGGGACCGGTGTGTCCGTTTCCTGCTTCCACGGTGCGTCCACCACTCCGGCGGGGGTGCGGAACTGCGCCAGGTCGACGTGCGAGGGCATCGGTCCGCCGGTGAAGTCGCGGCCGCCCCCGGGGACTCCGTCCTGCACCGTGCGCAGACCGGTGGTGGTGTACGCGCCGGACTCCTCCAGGGCGTACGCCGCCGCCACGTCCGGGTCGGACGCGGCGCGGCCCACCGCGAAGGCGCGGGTGATCAGGTCCAGCGTCTCCTCGCGCTCCGCGTGCCCCGCCCGGGCGCCCGGGGGCAGGTGGAGGACCTGCGCGATGAAGTCGTGCTGGTCAGGGTCGGTTTCGAGCAGCGTCTCCTCGGCCTTGACCCGGGCCCAGAAGATGCGTGACCGCTCGGTCCCGCCGACCTCGTCGGGTTCGATGTCCAGAGCGGTCGCCGCCTCGTCCACGGGGTCGCCGTCCCGCATCCACCGGGCGGCGGCCTCCACCGCCGGCAGATCCACGAAGCCGACCAGCACGTCGCCGGGCCACATCGACCACTGCTCGGCGGCGGCGGTCAACGCACGACGGGTGGCCTCCTGGTTCACGCCGGAGCCGGCCCCCGCGTGCGCCTCGACCACCCTGCGCAGCAGGTCCAGCGTGAACGGGCCGGCCGCGTCGAAGTCGGAGTCGCTGCTCCACATGTGGTCCACCGCCGCCGCACCGCGGAGCAGATCGCCGAAGTCGGTCGCGTCGTCCACGTCGTGTCCGAACGTGAGCCGCAGCGCCCGCACCAGCCGCAGCGTCCTCTCCCGCGTCTCGTCCGTGATCGGTCCGGCCTGCGCCCGGTATCCGGCGACCTCGGCCAGGCGGTCCAGTCCGGGGCCCGCGGGCTCCGGCCGGAACAGGTCCCATGCCCGGTGGCGCCCCTGCGCGTCCGCGTACAGGGTGCGCATGTAGCGGCCGTCGGCCGACCGCGTCCCCTGCGAGCTGTACGCCAGGCGAACGGTGCGTCCCGTGCTGTTCGCCAGGTGCTGCCCCATGGACACGTCGCGCAGCGGGTCGGGGACGAACGGGCCGGGGAAGGCGTCGCTCACGGTGCCGGGGGCCGGCACCGCGCTGTCCCTGGGCGCCCCGCTCCAGCAGACCACGAGGTCGATCCAGTGGTCCGCAGGCAGGCTCGCCAGGCTCTTGCGGCGCTTGAGCCACGAACCGGCCTCCCGCTCGTCGGCAAGCCGGACGCCGCCGTCCCGCAGCGCCAGCTGGAGGACACCCGGCTCACCGTGCATGTCCAGGCGGTAGGCGGTGTCCTCGGGGCCCGGGCGCGGCAGGTCGTGTTCCTGGGACATCTCGCCCGTGGCCGGGTAGTGGTGCACGTACGTCGTCATCCGGTCGAAGTGGCGGCCCTCGTCCTCGAAGTGCTTGGCGTACTCGGCGGGGTGGTGCGAGGCGCGGCCGATCTGCTTCCCGGTCAGGGCACTGACGACGGGCCGCGTCACCACTTCGCGGTGCCAGTCCGGTGCGTCGTCGTCGGGGTCGGGCGCCAGGCCGGGCTGGCTCGCGATCCAGTCGCCCTGCGGGACCTCCGGGCGCCGGACGACGTCGACGGTGCTCGCCGCGCCGGGCGCCGAACTGAGCGTCGCCTCGCCGCTGTGCGCCCACACCGTGAGACCGGTACGGTCCGCGAGTTTGCGCGGCAGATCGAGGTAGGCGTCCGCCGCGAAGGGGATGGCCAGCACGATCGGGGTGTCGTGCGACAGTCCCTCACCCGCCACGTCCGCGGCCACCAGCTCCACGAACTCGTCGACGCCCAGCTCGCGCGTCGAGCCGTCCGGCAGCCGTGCGCCCACCCGGTCGTGCGCTCCGTCGGCGGCCACGACGTACGGGGTGACGCCGTGCGGCCAAGGCGTCCGCACCGTGTCGAGGATGTCGTACGTACCGGACGGGGTGTCCTCCAGCACGTCGCCGTTGGTGGTGTCCAGCTCCGCGACGGCGTCGTCATCCCAGTTGAGACCCGGCACCCGGCGGCCCTGGACGGTGAAGTGGCGCGCGCGGCCGGGCGCCCTCACACCCAGCTCGGTGAGGTGGAAGGCGCCCAGTGCCGCGAGACTCGTGGCCGTTCCGGCGGCCGTGGACCGCTCCACCAGGGCGAACAGTTCCGACCGCCGGGCCTGCCCGACGTCGGCACCGGAGTCCAGATGCAGGAGGCGGCGGGCGAGAGCGTCGACGTCCAGCGGGCGGTCGCGCAGGGAGGGGTCCCGGCGACGCAGGGTGTCCAGGTTCTGCACCGCTGCCGCGTCGGGCGGCTGCGTGATGCCGATCGTGGCCTGCCGGCCAAGCTCTGCGCGGGTCACGCCGTCGAGGGCACCCGTGCCCACCCAGCCCTCGGGGGCCCGGCTCACGCTCCGCGCCCCGACCGTGAAGTCCTCGACGGTCAGGCGCGGTTCGCCGGCGGGCCGGTCCTGCTGTAGGTCGTCGAGGGCGCGGGCCAGCAGCCGCCGGAACAGGGTCCGCGTGGTCTGTGCGCGCCGCCTGGCCGCAACGGCCTGCTCGTCACGGCGCGCGTCGGCGCCGTAGCCGGTGACGGCGACGCGCGGCAGCGACACACCCGCCCGCTGGTTGCGCAGACCCGCGGCGGCCACCTGGGACGCCAGCCGGCGCAGGGTCTCCGTGCCGTCCGCGGACGGTGTCGTGGCGCCGTGCGCGTACGCCACCAGGCTGCTCGTGGGCAGCGCGGGCGGCGGCGGGGCGGCCGGGGCCGCGTGGACGGGCGCGGTGATCACGGATGCCGAGGTCGGTTCCACCCCCTGCATGGAGTCCGAGTCGGTCTCCACACCCTGCATGGAGTCCGAGTCCGTCTCCACACCCTGCATGGGGTCCCCGGTCGAGGAGCGGGCCCTCCCCAGGGAGGCCGCCGGGCCCTGCGTGCCGGACGGCGGTGCCGCGGGCAGGGGAGAACCGACCGGGCGGCGGCCCTCCTGGGCACCGCCCCGGTCGACGGGCCGGGCCTCGCGCCAGTCGGCGGCCGTCGGGCTGGTCAGGGTGCTCAGCGAGCTGACGAGCGTGGGCACCGTGACACCCTCGTCGTCCGTTCCGGAGAGCTCCACCGGGAACGGGCTCCACCACACGCCCCGGCCCAGCCGCCGGGCCACCAGGTCCGCGACGCCGGGTGCGGGCCCGTCGAATCCGTCGAGTACCAGGAGGACGGGGGTCGTGAGGTCCTTGCGTCGCAACTCCAGGTCGGAGGCGAGCAGTTCCGCGAACTCTGCTGCCCGCACCTCGTAGGGGGCGCCGCCGAGGGACAGATGCAGGAGGTTGCTGTCCTGGAGATCCACGGACGCCCGTACCAGGTAGGGGACGGGCTTGTCCTTGCCCCCGGCGTCCTGCCCGGCCCACGGGGCGTCGACGACGCCGCTCGGCACCCGGAACCGGTCCAGTCCGGGCAGGAGGGCGGCGGAGCCGTCCTTCCAGTCGCGGCCGTCGCCGAGGGAGAGCCCCATGACCGTGGCCGCCGAGGAGTGGCCGAAGGCGCCACGTGTCTCCAGGTCGTACGCGGCCGCCGTGTCCGCGTCCGTCATGTCCCGGCCCGCCGCGAACCCTCTGGTGAGCAGCGTCAGCGCCTCGCCGCGCAACGCCTCGTCCACCTCGACGGCGGGGTCGAGGTGCAGCACCCGCGTCGTGAACGCGTCGGCGTCCTGGGCAGCGAGCAGCGCCTCCTCGGCCTTGACCCGCGCCCAGAACATGCGTGCCCGCTCGGCCCCGCCCACCGCGTCAGGGCCGGCGAGTTCCAGCGCGGTGACGGCCGCCCCGTCCACCGCCGCGGTGTCCGTGAGCCAGCGGGCGGCCGAGTCGAGCACCGGCAGATCCACGAACCGGCTCACCGGCAGGGACGGTCCGGACTGCCATGCCTGTGCCGCCGAGGCCAGGACACGGTGGGTGACGTCCCGGTCCACCCCGGACGCGGCCTCGGGATGGGCGGCGATCACCCTGCGCAGCAGGTCGTGCGAGAACGGTCCTGTCGGGCCGAGCTCCGGGTCGGCGTGCCACATGTTGACGACCGCGGCGGCTCCGCGGATCAGGGTCGTGAAGTCGTCCGCGTCCTCCACGTCGGGCCCGAAGACCAGTCGCATGGCCCGCACCAGGCGCAGCAGTGCGGCCCGGCTCCCCGGCGACGCCTCACCCTGGAATCCGGCCAGTTCCGCGAGCCGGTCGAGCTCTGCCTCGTCGGGCTCCGGACGGCGGGTCTCCCACCACCACTGACGGCCGCTCGCGTCGGTGAACAGCACCCGCACGGGGTCGTCCTGGTAGGTGAACGCGCCCTGCAGGGCGTAGGAGAGGCGCACCGTGCGCCGTGTCTCGTTCGCGAGGTGCTGCCCCAGGGAGAGGGCGTCGTCCCCGAGCGGATCGGCGGCGAACGGCACGGTGAAGGAGTGGCCGGCCTGGGAGAGTTCCTGTGTGGTCCCGTCCAGGGGGGTCGAGGAATAGCAGACCACCATGTCGATCCAGTGGTCGGCGGGCCGGCTCGACAGGCTCTTGCGCCGACGCAGCCACTCGCCCGTCTCGTGCCGGTCCGCCGTCCTCGACCCGCCGCCGGCCAGCGGCAGCACCAGCTGCCCCGGCAGGCCGTGGCCCGCCAGGTGGTACGCCTTGTCCTTCGGTCCTGGGTCGTCCAGCGGCAGTTTGGCGGAGTACGTGCCCGTGGCGGGATCGAAGTGGACGTACAGCGTCATCTGGTCGAGGCGGCTGAAGCTGTGCTCGCGCATCCCGGCCAGCTCACCGGGCTCGTGCAGGCTGCGGCCGATCTGCTCGCCGGTCAGGGCGCTGACGACGGGCTGGGTCAGCACGTCGCGGTGCCAGTCCGGTGCGCCGTCGTCGCCTTCGGGTGCGAGGCCGGGCCGGACCGGGAACCAGGAGCCGTGCGGCAGGCCGTCCTGCCGGATCACGGCGATGGTGCTCTGCCCGGCCGGACCGGGGTGGCGCCGTGCCTGGCCGCTGTGGACCCACACGGTGCGGCCGGTGCGCTCGGCGAGCGTGCGCGGCAGGTCCAGGTACCGGTCGCCGGCGGAGGGGACGGCCAGCACGATCGGGATCTCGGCCGGGAGGCCCTGCAACGCCGGGTCGGCGCTGACCAGTTCGGCGAACTCGGCGGCGTCGAGGTCCCGGGTCGTCCCGTCGGGCAGCCGCGCCGTCACCGTGTCGTGGCGCCCGTCGGCCAGCACGGCGTACGGCGTCTCACTCCACGTCCAGGGGGCGAAGTCCGTGATGCCCATCGACTCGAAGCCGCCGGACCCGTCGGGCCGGAGGCCCTCGATGAACATGCTGTCCAGTTCGACGACGTCCGCTCCGGCCCAGTTCAGACCCGCCACCCGGACCCCGCCCACGGTGACGTGCCGGGCGCGGTCCGCGGCGAGGATCCCGTCCTCCTCGAGGGAGAACGCCGTGAGGGCCGCCAGGCCGTCCGCCCGCCCGGCCGCGAGCGCCCGCTCGACCATCGTGTAGAGGTCCCTGCGCATCTCCGGATCGACGAGGACGGACGGGGCGAGGTGGAGGATGCGCCGGGCGACCGCGTCCACGTCGAACCGCCCGGTGCGCAGCTCCCGGTCCTCGCGGCGCGACGCGTCCAGGGCCTCGACGGCCGCCGCGTGACCCGGTGACGTGAGGGCGATGGTGGCCTGGCGGCCCAGGTCCGCGCGGCTCACCGACTCGGGCATGCCGGCGGTGCCGCTCTGGCCGGGGAGGCGCGCCCGGCCACGCTGAGTGATCTTGAAGTCCTTCGACGTCAGGCGTGTCCGCCCCGCCGGCAGGTTCGCCTGGAGGGTGCGCAGCGCGTCGTCGAGCTTCCGGACGAACAGGTCGTGCGCGGTCCGGGCGCGCTGGTCGCCCCTCTGCCGGGCGGCCTGTTCCCGCTCCTGCGCGGTTCCGGCCCCGCGGGCGTCGGCGCCGAAGCCCGCGATGTCGATCCTCGGCAGCGGTACGCGGGTACGCAGGTTGCGCAGGCCGGCCCTGGCGACCTGGACCGCCAGCCGCTCGACGCCCTCCTGGGCGTCGTCCGAGGGGCGCGTCTCCCCCTGGGCGTACGTCACGAGGCTCAGCCGGGGCAGGCGGGCGAGCGACCGGGCCGGGGCGGCGGCCGTCGGCGCGGCGAACACCGGCTGTGTCCCGCCCGTTTCCAGCGCCGTCGGGTCCGGGCCGGTCGGTTCCGCGTCGGCCATATCCACGTCGGTCGCGTCGGTGGCGGTCAGGCCGTCGAGCGCCGTCCCGAGCAGGCCGAAGTCGAAGTCGAAGTCGAAGTCGCCGAGATCGAGGTCGTCCCATGCGGACATGTCGAGGTCGCCGGTTCCCAGGCCCAGTTCGTCCAGGATCGACATGTCGATGTCGGGCATGTCGGCGTCGGTGCCGGACTGCGCCACCGGGGTCGCTTCCACGTCGGCGTCGGTGTCCGTGGCGGACGCCGTCCGGCGCCGCCGCAGGCCCAGCTCGGAGCGGAGTGTGTCGGCCAGCTCCACGGCGGACACCGGTGCTGCCCCGGTGCCGGCCCAGGCGCCCAGCAGATGACCGGCGACGCGGCGTACCGCGTCGCGGAAGCCGTCACCGGCGTACCGGGAGTCGGCGAGGACCGGGTGCGTCTCGGCCGGCAGGACCAGGGAGACGGCGGCGTCCCAGGCGCGGACGGTCTCGCTCTCGCCCGTGCCCTCGGGCGCCGTTCCGGCGAAGTCGGCGTACGCCCCTGCCCACAGCCGCCGCGACGCGTGCGCGGCGGCCGTGTCCATCGTGTCCGACCAGGCGACGTCGCCCGCCATCCGCACCCGCATCAGGTCCAGCGGCGACAGCGCGCCCGCGGGCAGCCGGTCGTCGCCGCGCAGCATCATCTCGGTCCGCTGGCCGACGGAGAGCGAGATGCCCACGGCCTCGCGTTCCCGTGGGCCGAAGGTCTCGTCCTCGGCGGGTCGCACCGGGGCGGGCGGCAGGTCCCCCTCGGTCAACTGCCGCGCGATCCAAATGCGTTGGTCGGCGTTCCGCGGGACGACCGGGACCGCGTCACGGGCGTCGGAGGCGTCGTCCGGGTCGGCGTCCCGCGTCTCGGGTGCGACGCCCAGGGTCCACAGCCGCGCCTCGGCGTCCTCCAGCAGGCGGCGCGCCGCATCGACCCCGGCCCAGGCGTCGGCCACCACGGTCTCGTCACCGCCGGTGCGCTCCGTCGTCGCGGCCTCGACGGCGGCCTCAGCGAGTGCGCCCAGCGCGCGTGCGTGCGCGTCCCGGGCGGCAGCGAGGTCCGAGGCCGGTCCTGACGCCGCGCCCGTGCGGGGCGGCTTCGCGTTGGTGGCCACCGCCGTACCGGTGGTGCCGGGGCCGTCGCCCTCCGCGCTCGTGATCCGCCCCCAGGTGCCCGCCGTGGCCGGCTGCCCGTCGGGGTCCGGCAGTACCGCGACGGTGTACGTCCCGGTCGCCGGGTCGTGGTGGAGCGTGGTGGCACTGTGGGTGGCCCACCAGTTGCGGGCCGAGTTGCGGGCGCCCTCACCGGGAACGCTGCCCTCGACCGGCCGCGCGCCGGACGGCCTGCCGTGCGGCACCACGGCGATGACCTCGGCGTACCCGTCCTCGGAGAGCAGCTCCGGGTCGCGGAAGACGAGTTCGCCGAACTCGCCGGGCGGCACCGGTCCCTGCATCCGCAGACCGTCGGCGTCACCGTCGGCGACGTAGACGAAGGGCCGCGGGCGGTGCGGGTCGGCCGCCCAGGGCGCGGGCTCGGTGCCGACGGGCACGAGCGTGCCGTCGGGCGCGTATCCCAGCAGGGTGACGACGTCCGGGTCGAACGTGCCCTGCGGCCGGGACACGCCGTCCAGCGCCCGGCCCCAGGCCGTGCCGTCGTCGTCCGTGAGGAGCCGGTCCGACTCCAGCGCGCCCTGCTGTTCCAGGTGGTGTGCGGCGATCTCGCTCAGCTGCCACGGGTCGCGGCCGACGGCGGCGGCCCGCCGTGCCACGAGGACCGCTTCGCCGAACCGCGCCGGATCGGGCGCGGGCAGGTGCAGTACGGCGGCGGCGAACGCGCCCTGGTCCACCTGCCCGGTCATCAGGGCGACCTTGAACGATGCCCACACCAGCCGCGACCACTCGGCCTCGCCCACCGGCGCGGACACGTCGAGCCCCAGGACATCGCGGGCGATGTCCTCCCGGCGGGGCGTGGCGGCGAGATCGGTCAGCATGTGGACGAGGTGCGGCAGCGCGATCCATCGGGTGAGGGGTTCGAGCGGTCCCGTGTCCTGGCGCCTGGCCGCCTCCGTCAGCAGACTCCGGTGGGCGTCCGGTGTGAACTGCGGTGCCGGCCCCGTCGCGGGGCCTCCGGTGTGGTAGCCGGCCAGGAGCTGCTGGTAGAGGTCCAGGGTGAACGTGCGCGCGCCGTCCCGGTCCAGGTACGGATCGGCCTCGCGCATCAGGTCGAGCGCGCCGATGCCGCGGAGCAGCACCGGGTGGTCCGGGGCGTCGTCGACCGTGGGGCCGAAGATCTGGCGCAGCGCGCGTACCAGCCGCAGTGTCCGTTCCTGCACGGCCTCGGGGACCGGGCCGGGGCCGTGGTGCAGCCCCGCGTCGCGGGCCCGCTGCTCCAGTGCCGCCCCCGTGGGCTCCGGCCGGAACATGCTCCACGGGTAGGCGCGGCCGCGTGCGTCGGTGTGGAGGCTGAGATATGCCTCCTGCGCGCCGTGCCGCGACTGGACGGCGGCGTTCATGAGGGTGGTCGCGAACACCGTGCGGCCCGTCTCGTTGGCCGTGTGCTGGCCGACCGCGACGTCCGCGAGGGGGTCGGGTGTGAACGGCAGCGGGCCGTCGATGTGCTGCCCGTGCATCTCCCCGATACCGGGGGTCGCCGCCGCGTAGCAGACGAGCAGCACCACGGGGTGCTCGGGGGCGAGGGAGGCCAGGCTGCGGCGGCGGGCGAGCCTGCGGGCGAACTGCGGCCCGTCGTCGGTCTGCTCCCCCTGCGGGGTGTGCCACATGACGGAGCCCGGCAGGCCGTGGTTGTTGGGGAAGTACGGCGTGGGCAGGTTGAGTTCGACCCAGGGCACAGGTGTCGTGGGCTGGGTGGCGTCGTAGGAGGTGCGCTGGAAGGTGTACGAGGTGACCGTCCCCAGCCGGCTGTGGGTCAGCGTCCGCGACCAGCCGCCGTCGTCGGAGTCGGCGAGGTCCATGGAGATGTAGCCCGTGGACCGGTTCCCGCGGTGGGCGACGGACAGGGAGCTGATCTGGCCGTCCACCGCGTCGGTGGACGACGTGGGCTGTGTGGCAGGTGTGTTGGAGAACCACTGGCCCCGGGGCGCCTGCTTCTCCTCGTCCAGCAGCAGGACGACCGAGCGGTCCGGGGCTCCGGGGAGGCGCCCGATGGCCGACCGGCCGGTGGTGGCCCACACCTCTCTGCCGAGGCGGTCGGCGAGCCCGCGCGGCAGATCCAGGGAGGCGGCTCCGGACCGGGCGACGTGCAGCAGCAGCGGTCCCGGCCGGCCCGTGAGGCCCCGGTCGAGGGCCATGAGCTCGTGGAGGACCTCGGGCGGGACGGGACGCGCGAAGCCGCCGAGTCCCCGCACCACGGCCCCGTCCGGCCGGCCTCCGAGCAGCACGAGGTACGGGTCGGGGTGGCCCGGGGTGGGGAGCCACGGCGCGGTCTCGGGCCCGCTGTGGCCGGTCGTGCCGTCGGGGGCGCGCGAGACGCGGCCGGTGGTGCCCGGGTCGAAGTCGGCCGGCAGGGGCTGGCCCAGCCAGTTCCAGCCGCGCGGGCGGCCCTGGGCGTCGGTGAGCCGGAAGTCCGCGTGGAAGGCGCCGCGCCGGACGAGGTAGTGGGCGGACACCGCGCTCAGTGTGCGGGCGCCTGCGGTGGAGGGGTCCGTAACGAGCCGCATCAGGGCACCGCGGGCGGCGGCGTTCACCGTGTCGGAGGGGTCGAGGAGCAGCGTCCGGCGGACCAGGGCGTCCATGTCCAGGAAGCCACCGCGCAGCTCCGGGTCCAGGGCCCGCAGCCGGTCGAGCCGTTCCAGCCCCTCGGCGGCCCGCTCCCGGTCGACGCCGTTCAGGGCGCCGAGGCCGTACAGGGCGTCGAGGACCGCCTCGCGGTGCCGCTCCGCGTCGTCGGGCGACACCTGGGGCGGCGCGGCGGTGGTGCCCTGGTGCGGGGCGGGAGCGTCCGGCATCTGAGGAGCCGGGTGGTTCGGCTCGGAGGCGACGGGGCGGGTGTGCACCGGACGGTGCGGAAGCGTCGCGTGGGTGCGCGCGCCGTCCTGCCGTACGACGCCGCCGACGGGCTTCGGTTCCAGCTCGTCCAGGAGGGCCTGCGCGTGCTCGTCGGGGAAGAGCCCGTCCCGCGCGACGTTCTCCCTCAGGTCCCGCTCCCGGAAGGGATGGACGTTCCAGTACCGGCCCCAGTTGTCCGTGTAGTCGAGGGCCGGGTCGTGGCCGGGGACGCCGTCCAGTGCCAGCTGGGCGCCGCGCATCACCTCATGGGCGGTGTGGTGGCCCACGGTGAGCGAGATGGCCAGCATCCCGGCCCGGATCAGACCGAGGTCCAGGTCGAGGCCCCACTGGTCCCGCATCCGTGCGGCGTGCAGCACGAAGCGGTACGTGGACCCGGCGGTGCCGGTCGCCACCAGGCCGCCGGAGTCCTCGGACCGGCCCTGGAAGTCGGCGCTCATCGCGAGGTCGTACACCGCGGTCGCCGGCATCCAGGTCAGTCCGGCCTCGTCGACCGCGATCCGGCGCTCCGCCGCGCTCAGCGGCGGGCGCGCGGTGTCCGGGTGCGGCGGATCGGCCACGGGCCGCGGCAGTTCCCTGACGGCGGCCTCCTTCTCCTCGAGGGTCATGGCCGACTGCTGGATCTCGATGGCGCGCCGCATGTACTCGGCGTAGGCCTCACGCTGCCGGCGGCTCGGCCGCTCGGCGGCGATCTCCGGGTGCTGCTCCTCCACGCCGCCGAGCATCTCCGGCACGAGGTTCTCGGAGATCCCCTCGTACAGGAACGCCACGAGCTCCCGCAGGTTTCCGCTCCTGAGCACACGCTGGAGGGCGTCGCGGGACGTGCCGACGACGCCCGCCTTGAACTTGCTGGTGTCTCCGAACGTCGCCAGCGCGCGCGGATGCCTCATGCGCGCGGCCGCCCACGCGGCACTCGCCATCTTCCGGAACTCGGCCGTCACCGCCTCGTGTTCGGCCAGGTACTCGCCGAGCCGGCGGTCGAAGGCTGCGGACTCCTCGGCGTAGCGGATGCGCGCCAGGACCCACGGGGGCGCGTCGCTGTTCCTGCGCTCCGGGCTGGGCATCGCGGAACGGCCCCGGGAGCGGGACCTGCCGCGCTCGGGGGTGGGGACCGTCAAGGGCTCGGCGGTCTCCTCGGGCCCGGCGGACGGGGATTCACCGGTCTCCTGCCCGGTGACCGGGGATCCGGAGGTCCGGTCGGGTGCGGGCCGTTCGGACGCGGCGCTCTCCCTGACGGGCGTGCTGGTTCCCGACGGCTGCGAACCCGGCGGGACGAGCCGCTGGTCGTCGATCTCGATCGTCACCACGCGCCCCTGGGCCGGGTCGGTGGCCCTGCGCACCCGCTTGGCGGCCTTGGTGAGACCGAAGTTCCTCACGCCGACCCGCGTTCCGCCCGTGCCCGCCTGAAGGGTGGTCAGGATCTGGCCCAGCCTGGCCGCGAGCGCCTTCGCGACGGCGTCCGCCCGGTCCTGGCCGCTGGCCTGCGAGCGGTTGCCGTGCCCGGTGAGGGTGATCTTGGGCATGGCCAGTCCGTGGGCGCGGTTCCACAGTCCCGCGCGCGCCAGTGACTGCGCCAGGCCGTCGATCGTGCCGTCCGCGTCGGCGGGGACGCCGTGGTCCCCTTCGTCGAAGTGGATCGCCTGCTGGTGCCAGCGCGGCGCGTGGCCGTGCAGCACCACCGTCGTCAGCGGATTGGCCACTGCGGGCGGGGCGTCCGACAGCAGTGCCGCGTTGACCTCGTGCGCGGACTCACCGGGCCGCTTGCTGTACGCACGGAAGGACCAGAGGTCCTTGTCGTCCATCACCGGGGCGGCGTCCCGGATCGCTTCCCTCGCGCGGGAGCGGGCCCGTTCCACCTCGCCCAGGGCCAGCGCGTGCTCGGGCCGGTCCTCGTCGAAGAAGGGCGGCAGTTGCTCGGCGTCGTGGACGGCGGCCAGGGCCCTGGCCACCCGGGCGAAGCCCTCCGGACCGTCGGTCTGCGACCGGTCCGCGCCGTGTTCCCGCGCCTCGGCGACGTGCCGTTCGGCGCCGCGGGCCAGCTGGAGGAGCTGGTGCTCCCCGTAGCGGTCGAGGTTCTCGTCGATGACGTCGTCGAGGACCTCGGGGGAGATCGCGGTCCGGGAGTGGGTCTCGTTCTCCAGCGTGATCTGGTGGGTGCCGTTCTCGCTCTCCAGGACGACCTGCGCGAAGTGGTACGGGGCGTGGGGGCCCACCCGGTCGCCGGGCTTGGCGTGGTTGTGCGTGAACAGCTGGGCGCCGCCGTCGTTCGTGGTGCTGACCGACTGGATCAGATAGCCCTCTCCGACCCCCGCCCACGCGTACTCGTTGACACCGATGCGCCGCGCGGCCGACGCCAGCGGGGTGCGCAGCGCGTTGTCCGGCTCGTAGCTCAGGGCCCGGCCGTAGCGCTCGCCCGGCGTGGGCGCGCCCACCACGCCACCGGTGTAGCGCTTGTCCCGGCCCGCCTGGCGGGCGGCCCACCGGGGGGTCACCTCGGTGGCGGGGCGCGAGCCCTCGGCGACCTCCGTCAGCGCCTGGGCCAGGTGGTGCGTCCCGGTGACCTCACGGCTGTGCTGTCCGTTCACCGGGGCGGTGGAGACGACGGCGCCGGTAGGCCCGCGGAAGGCGATGTGGGACAGGGGGGCGTTCGTGGAGCCGGCCACCATCTGGGCGAAGCTCCGGGTGAAGGCGTGTTCCGAGCCGCCGGAAGCCGTCAGGAACTCCGGCTCCACGCGGTAGAGCGGTTCGCCGTACGAACCGTCCTCCTTCGGCAGCAGTACGCCGGCCGACTCGTCGGCCTTCAGCCTGACGCCTGCCCCTGCCGCGGTCAGCCGCGCCGAGGAGCGTTCGACCGCCGCGCGGGTGGCGTACACCTGGCGGCTGCGGCCGGTGGTGTCGCCGTCGCCCGCGAGTATCGCCAGCGTCCGGTCCTCGGAGATGTGCAGCGGCGGCCGGTCGGCCATGGGGAGGGTCCCCTGGTCCTGGCGCGGCAGGACCAGCCCGTCGGAGCCGGTGCCCGCCCGGACCTCGCCGACGGCGGGCGGGAGCGGCCGGGTGAACAGGACCCCGGTACCGCGCTTGTCGATGACGCCGTAGTCACGCGTCGTCAGCGGCCGGGGGCGGAGTCCCTCGATCTGCCGTTCGAGGACCGCCTGGTCGGCCAGCCGGTCGAACTCCGCGTCCCCGTCGGAGCTGGACGGTTCGTCGTCGCTGTCCGGGCCGGACCTGCCGCCGGTGTCGAGGTCGCGGGCTCCGGGCAGGCCGTCGCCCTCGGACGGGTCGCTCGATGCCCAGCCCGCACCGGTGTTGCCGTCGTTCAGGTCCAGCATGAGGTGGCGGGTCCCGGCGGTGGGGTGTGTGGCCACGTGGACCGGTGCCTCGGGATACCAGGCGCGGCGGCCCGTCGTTCCGGTGACCAGGAGGGCGACGGTCGCGGCGTACGCCGGGGGCAGCGCCAGCACGATGTCCGCGCCGCGGGGCCGCCGGGAATCGTACGAGATGAGCATGGCCAGCTCTTCGGCGCTGTCCACCCGGAAGGTACGCCCCGGCATGGCGACCTCGACGGCGTGGCCGGCCGCCCTGGCCACGACCAGGTACGGGTTCTGCCACGGAGCAGGCCGCGGGACGACCCTGCCCCGGCCCCGCACGGCGTAGGACCCCGTCTCGGGGGCCGGCAGTCCCTGCCCTGTGAAGTCACGCCCGACGGCGGTTCCTTCGCCGTCGCGCAGCAGTGTGCCCTCGTCCATGGCACCGCGGCCGGTCTCGATCTGCCGCTCGATGAAGTAGAGGGCGAGCTGCTCGGAGCTCGCCAGGTCGTCCGAGGAGGCGTCGAGCGCCAGCGAACCGAGCAGCAGGAAGTCCGCGGGTCCCGGCCGGGAGGCGCCGGCCATGTGCAGGACCTCGCGGGTCACGCGGTTCAGACCGTGGCGCGGCGTACGCGCCGTCGGGTGCGCGGCAGCCTCCGCACGGACGAGGTCCAGCAGCGCCTCGGAGGTCTCCCGGAGCCGGGCGCGCGGGATGCTTCCCCGGTCGGGGCCGAACACGGTGTTCAGCCAGCCCGGGTCGGCCGCCTCGTCGTCGGAGTCCGGGTCGTCGGAGTCCTCGGACTCCTCGGACTCCTCGGCGAGCGGGGACAGGTCGCGCCCGGAGGGAAGCGGGGGCGGCACGGCGCCGTCCGGGCCGGTTTGCGGGGAGGCGGCGGGGAGCGACACGGGGTCGACCCACACGGGCTCCCGGCTCTCCCTCGGCGCGCCCGTCCGCGCGTCGGCCCAGCTCGTCCCCTCCGGCGGGGTGTGCGCCTCGATGTCGCCGGCCACCGCCGCCCACAGCTGGAGGTGGCGCGGGCGCAGACCGGTCTGCGCGAGGCCTTCGGGGGCCTGCTCGCGGAACGGTCCGAGCAGGCTGCCCGGCGCGTGGAGCCGTCCGGGGTTGCTCGCGTCGTGCGTCTCGTCCCGCAGGAACAGCTGGTGTGCCAGCTCGTGCGCGAAGTCCGCCGGGTCGGCGTCGGCCCACCACGCCCGCTGGTTCATCCGCTGGTCACGGCCGACGAGATCGGCCGTCAGGTGCGGTTTCTCGTCCGGCCGGACCGGCTCGACGGTGACGTGCAGCCGGTCCCCGTTCGGCAGCTTGTGCTCCGGCCGGTTGTAGAACTCCTCCACACCCTGGAGCACCCGCGCCAGGACGGCGTCGGTGTCGGCCTGCCCGTCCCCCGGGTTCAGGGCGAGCCGCACGGTGAGGTCGGTGACGGTCTCCCCGCCGTGGGTGAAGCGCCGTACGTCGAAGGCCGACCGCACCACGATGCGCGGCCGGTCATCGAGGCGGGCACGCGGCGGCGTGGTGCCGAGGACCGTTACGGCGGAAGCGGCGTCCTCACTCAGCGGGATGCGCAGCGCCGTCCCGTCGTAGCCCTCCGGCACCAGGTAGAGGGCGGAGCGGTCCGCGACGGCCCGGAAGGGCGCGGACTCCTGGTCCAGGTCCGCCATCACGACCGAGAGGGTGTCCATGTTCGCCACCCGGCCGATCCAGCCGCTGTCGCCCCGCAGGATCGCGCCCGTCGTCCCGTGGACGAAGTCGTGGCCGAAGCGCGTCCACCCGTCGGGCGGGATCTCCTCCCCGTCGGGAAGCCTGATGTGTCCGGTGTCGGCGACCTCGTAACGGAAGGGCTCCGAGCGGGACTCGGCGGGACGCGTGTACGTGAACCACTGGTCCGGCCGGGGGTCCGCGGTGACCGGTGCGCCGTCCGTTTCCGGGACGGCGGGGGCCTTGCCCTTCCCGGTGGGCGCGGGGACGTCCGACGCGGGTGTACCGGTCGTGGGTGTACCGGTCGTGGGCACGTCGGCGGCGGACACCAGGGAGCCCGGGTCGACGCCGCCGAAGCGTGGCCGCATGACGGTGACCGGACGGCCGATCGGCCACTGCTCCGCCACCGGGTCGAGACCGTCGTCCGGCGAGCCTCCGCGGAGGCCGCCGCGGGTGGCGACGTGCCGCGGCCCGCCGCGGTGGTCGTCGACCGTGATGTCCACGGTCCCGGTGCCCGCGTCGCCGTTCGAGGGCCGGCCGCCACGCGTCGAGGCCGGCTCGACGGTGAGCATGTCGACGGTGAGGTGCGGCTGCGGGGTGCCGTCCTGGAGCGCGTCGAGCGCTGTGGCCAGCTCCTGCCGGAACGAGACTGCGACGGCCTCGGCGCGCGCCTTCGCGATGTCCCGGCCGGTCAGACGCCCGCTGCGCAGACCGGTGACCTTGATGCCCGGCAGCGGGAGTCCGTTGCCCGCGTTCCACATCGCCGTCCTGGCCACGACTTTGGCCAGGTACCGCAGGGAGTGCTTCGCGCCGTCGGGCGTCTGCTGGGCACCCTTGGCGAAGGATATGGACACCGGCAGGGCCTGCTGGCCGCGGAGCACGACGGCGGTGAGCGGATTGGCCTCGGCCGAGGGCTTGTCGTCCAGCAGTTCCGCATTGGTGTCGTGGGCCGACTCGCCCGGCCGCTGCGAATACATCCGCATGTACCACTGGTTCTTGCCCTGGATGACGCGTTCGAGCTGCCCGATGCGGGACGCGGCGGCGCGGGTGGCACCCTCCAGCGTCCGCTCGGCCGCGGCGTGTTCCGGCGAGCCGGCGGGCGCCTCGTGCATCTCCACCTGGGACTGCTTGGCCCTCACCAGCGCCAGAGCCAGGTCGAGGTGGCTGCGCAGCTCGGTGAGTTGCTCGACTGCGTCGCTCTCCTGCCGCCGCTCGATCTCCCCTCGCAGCTGCGAGACGATCTCCCTCAGGTCGTCCAGGTCGTGCTCGCTGAGGTTCGCCGCGACCGCCCTGCGCTGCCTGTTGTTGCGCTGCGAGGCCCTCGCGTGGTTCTCCAGAGAGATCTGGTGGCTGCCGTCCTCGCTGGCCAGGACGACGGTGGCGAAGTGGTAGCCGAAGTGCGAACGGCTGGCCGTGGTCTGCGGCTTGGCGTAGTTGTGCTCCAGGCTCGGCTGGCCCTGAGCACCCGTCGAAGCGACTGACTGGACGACGTAGCCCTCGCCGACGCCGGCCCACGCGTGTTCGTTGATGCCGATCCGGCTCGCCGCGTCGGACAGGGCGTCGCGGCGCGGGTCGATGGGCTGGGCGAGGCTCAGCGCGCTGCCGTACGCGCGGCCGGGCATCGGCCCGCTGTCGCCTCCGGTGGGCCGGTCGTCCTGACGGATGTACGAGGCCGCCCACGCCGGGTCCGCCGTGTCCGGCGGCACGTCGCCGTCCGCGACGTCGCCCAGGGCGTCGGCGAGGTGATGCGTGCCGGTGACCTCCACCCCGTCGGAGGCGTTGACCGGAGCGGTGACGACCAGGCCGCTGCGGGGGTCGCGGAAGACCATGTGCGAGGTGCGGGCGGCGTCGGCCAGCATGTCGGCGAAGTCCCGGCAGACCTCCTCCGTGGACTTGCCGGAGCGGGTCAGGAAGTCGGGCGTGACACGGAACAGCTGCTTGCTGCCCCCGTCGGGGGAGGGCAGGACGATACTCAGGTCCTCGTCGGCCCGCAGCCGCACGGCGAGTCCCGCACGCGCCAGGTCGACGGAGGCACGGGCGACGGCCGCGGCCGTCGCGAAGACCTGCTGCCCGTAGGCGCCGTTCTCGACCGCGAGCGTGCGGTCCGAGGAGACCCTCAACGCGGGCCGTTCGGTGGCGAGCGTCTCCAGGTAGTCCTGCACGGACATGACGAGTTCGGGCGCGTCCTCCGTGTCCGCCAGTGCCTGCGGGGACTGCCAGGTGCCCCGGAGGCCGCCGGGCTTGCGGAAGAGCACGCCGTCGCCGCGGTGGTCCACGACACCGTAGTCCGTCGTGATCAGCGGGTCGGGCCGGCGCGCGTCGACACCGTCGGCCTGCTCGGAGTCGTTTCCGTACAGGTCGACGATGTCCGCGACGTCCCCGTCGCTGTCGTCGTGCTGGTCCGGCCCGACGGAGGCCCACGCCGCACCGGCGCCGTCCGGGACGGACCCCAGCGTGATGTGGTCGGTGCCTGAACGCCAGTCCGTGGACGGGCGGGCGCCGTACTCCGAGTACCAGACCCTGGAGCCGGTCAGGTCGGCGACGTGCCGCGCGAGGAACGCGATGTCGTCGTGCGGGAAGGCCAGGACGACATCGGCTCCCGGGGGCCGCGCCGGGTCCCGCGCGAGGAGCCGGGCGAACTCACCGGGGTCGTCCAGGGTCAGCCTGCCCCGGGGCGTGATCAGCTGGACGGAGTCCGCGCTCTCCTGGGCGAGGACCAGGTACGGCTGGGACCACGGCGCGGTCCAGGTGATCAGGCCTCCGTCCTCGGTCTCCATCGCGTACGAGTTGAGGGGCGGCACCTGGTCGCCGGTGCCCGTCCAGTTGCGCCCGGTGCCGTCTTTCGACACCAGCAGGGTGCCCCGGCCCAGCGCGGCGTCGTGGCGTGTGAGGTACGAGGCGAGGGTGCCGGCATCCGTCAGTTCGTCGGGCGAGGCGCTCAGGACCAGGGATCCGAGGAGCAGCAGATGCCGCCCCTGCACCTCGGCGTCCCGGCCGAGGCCCAGCACCCGCCTGGCCAGGTCGTGCAGTTCGTCGACCATGCCGGTGGCCATGGACGTCCGCCGCGCGCCGACCCGCGCGAGCTCCCGCAGCGACGAGGACGTGTCGACGAGCGTCTCGTGCGAGTAGTCGTGCCTGGACGCGGGCCCGAACAGGATTTCCAGCCATGCCTCGTGTCCGGTGTCCGCAGGACCGTCCTCGCTGTCGGTGTCGCCGTCCTCGCTGTCGCTGTCGTCGTCCTCGCTGTCGGTGTCGTCGGTGAAGCGGAACTGCGCCAGCGCCTCGGAGCGGCGGGCGCGCGCCGACGGCGGCAGTTGGAACGTTCCGTCCGCGGCACCTGGCGTCTCCGGCGCCTTGGTCACCTCCGCGCCCGAGAGCGTGCTCAGCTCGTACGCCTCTTCCTCGTCCGGCAGCCCTGGCAGGTCGTTTCCGGCCGGTGACGGGGACAGGGGAACAACGGCCGGGTCCTGATGCGTCACGGGCTGCGGGGCGGGCGGCGCGGGGGTGCGCCGGACGAGCGGTACGAAGTCACCGCCTCGGCGCCTGAGCCGGAGGTGGGGGCCGTCGGCGGACGGGCCGGGGTACGTGTGGGCGGTGCCGTTCTCCTCGACCAGGGTGACGGTGGCGGCGGCCACGCCGGCGGCCCACTCGGCCACCGCGCGGTCGGCCCCCGGGCCCCAGGGTGCGTGTGTGAGGTGGCGGCGCAGGTGGCCGTCAAGGGCCTCCCTGCTCGGCACGGGTGCGCCGGGGCGCGGGTTCATCGGCGGGGGGCTGAAGAGCGAGTCGTGCTCGGCGGGCTCACCCGGGAGGCCGTTCAGGCGCATCAGCTGGGCGGGCGAAGCTCCGGCGCGCACGCGCAACCGTGCCGCCTCCCGGCGGTCGAGTCCGGGCAGCTCGGCGGCGTGGCGCAGGGCTGTGGAGAGGGCGCCGAAGAAGCCGTTGCCGCGTCCCGTGGGCGTGCCCTGGGTGTAGGTGGCGCCGTCGGGGGCGGTGAGGACGCCGTCGCGTGCGAGACGGTAGCGCGGGTGGCTGCTGTCGGCGGGCGGAAGCCAGGGCGCGGTGGTGTGGCTGCGGTGCGCGGGCGGCTGCGCGGTCGTGGTGACCCCGGTGTCCGTGCCGGAGGTCCCGTCGGTCGGGGCCGGCAGCGCGCCGGTGGCCGGGGCCGGGGTGCCCTGCGGTAGGGCGGCGTGGAAGAAGCCCCCGGTGGAGAACAGCACCGGGTCGGCGGCCGGATCGACAGCGGCCGGATCGGTGCCGTGCGGGAGGAACAGCTGGTCGCGGCCCTCGCCGGTCACCACGGTCAGCGGGGTACCGAGGACCCGCGCGGCCAGGGCGGGCAGCAGGTCGGCGCCGCCGTGGTCCCCGGCTCGGCGCTCGGGCGCCGCCGGGGCTCCGGCGGGCTGCCCCGTTCCGGTCGGCTCGCTCGTGAACGGGCGGGACAGGGCGGCGGTCGCCAGCGCCACACGCTGGTCGGGCGTGGGCCAGAACGTCAGCGGGAGACGGCCGAAGGCGTCGAACTCGGCCTGCTGGGCCGAGGTCAGCACCACGCCCGCGCCGTCCAGTTCGGCCTGGGTGAAGGTGTCGGCGACATCCAGGGCGAGGGCGTCGAGCAGATCCTCGTTGCCGTCTTCTCCCAGGGCCCAGGCGAGGCGGTCGCGGGCGGCGCCGATCGCCTCGGCACCGATCGCCGGATCGCCGGGGGCGTTCACGAAGCGGTCGGCGAGGTCGCCGCCGAGCAGGCGGGGCAGCCCGCCACGGGCCTCGGCGACGGCGAGCAGCGCGTGGAAGAAGGAGGCGCCGTCGTGCGGCACGTCGTGCACCTCGCGCACCGTGGCGCCGTCGGGCGAGGTGAGGGTGCGCGGGGCGGAGCCGGTGGCGTCGGTGATCCGGTACGGCTCCGGCGCCTCGGACCGCCATCCGGGCGCCGTGTACTCCTGCGGCGCGTCCGCGACCGGGACGGACGTCGAGCCCTGGTGGTGGGAGGTGAGGCGGGAGGCGGCGAGGTGCAGCCGGTGGTGGTCGGCGGCGGCGGTGTCGGTGCGCCCTTCCCAGAGCCGTACGTCGTCGCGGGCGGCCTGCCAGGTGACGACCGCCGGGGACTGCGTCAGGTCCTGCGGCAGCACGGTCATCCGGGGCGGGTCGCCGAGCGTGCTCCGCTCCCCCGGGCTCAGGGAGAGCCAGGCCTCACGGGCCCGCGCGCGGGCGTCGTAGTACTCCTTCTCGGCCGTGGCGAGGTCGGCGGCGGCCTTGGCCATGTCGTCCCAGGCCGTGCCGGCCTCGGCCGGGAACGAGCTGTCGTCCAGCAGGCCGTAGTCGCGCGCGATGTCCTCGCGCAGCCAGATCAGCGCGGTGGTCGCGGCCTCGGCGGCGCGCGGTCCCTGCCGGACGGCGCCCAGCGCGCGGAACGGGCGGCTGTTGGTGATCCGGTGGTCCACGTCGGCCACCGCCAGCCAGGTCACCGGCACGGCGAACAGCATGCTGCGGTCGGTGACGACCTTGACGTGGGTGCCCAGGGTGGTGTCCGTGGCGCCCTTCAGCGTCGTGCCGTCGTTCGAGCCGCCGATCGGTACCGCGCCACCGGGGTTGGTCATACCCGCGTTGCTGTTGCCGGCCAGCGGCGCGGTGCCCGCCACGCCTTCGACGTTGTCGGTGATGCCGGCCTCGAGGGCGTCGGAGGTCTTGGCCCGCTGCATGGCCTCCATGCGGGGCTTGTTCTCCACGGCGAGGAGCCGCGCGCCGCGGCGGTGCATCTTCGCGTAGAGGCGGGAGTCGGCGGTGTGGGACTGGCCCAGCAGGCGGGCGGAGGACTGCGCGGGCAGCTGGGAGCCGCCCTCGCCGAGCGCCTCACGGAACCCCGCGGTCAGTCCGCCCTGGGAGGTGGCCTCCGCCTGGGCCTGCGCGGGGGCCGTGCCGAGGCCGGTGAGCGGGGTGTGGCGGGCCATGCGCACGCGCGAGGCGAGGACGTTGCCGGAGTGCCGGCTGCCGAGGTCGGTGTCCCCCAGGCCGTCGGCGCGTGCGGTGGCGAGGGTCAGTGCGTCGTGCACCCCTGTCGCACCGCGCATGTCGACGGCGAGGATGCCGGAGCCGATCCGGTCGTCGAAGGGCAGGATGTCGGGGTCGGGACCGCTCGCGCCGTCGTCGGAGGTGCGCCAGGCGGCGATGCCGTCCGGCCGGGACTGTTCGGCCGTCAGCAGGCGGACCGAGCGGTCCGGTGCGGGCACGTCCTGTTCGGTGACCGCGCCGTCGTCGCCGTCGCCCACCGGGGTGAGCAGGCTCGCCGGCGCGATCTCGTTGAGGGTGCCGACCTGGGCGACCGCACGCGGGGCGAGCGGGTCACCGGCCGCGTCCGTCATGGTGACGGTCAGGGTGTAGCCGGTGACGATCTCCGCGTGCGCCTGCGTAGTGGCGATGTTCGGCATGGAGGTGGTGCCCACGGTCTCGGTCCGGGTGCTCCCCCGCTGCTTGGCCGCCGTTCCCTGGAGCGAGGGGTTGGCGATGAGCACCCCGTTGTCCGCCGCGCGCTCACCGGCGGACAGCGTGAGGTCGGCCCCACGGTCCTGGTGGGTGTTGTCCGCGTCGTCACGGGAGATGTTGCGGTAGTCCTCCAGCTCGAACCCCGTACGCAGCCGCTGCACCGTCGTGGTGATCGGCGTCAGCCTGAACCGGACCTGCCCGGGGCTGCCTCCGACCGGCAGCAGGTGCGGGCTGGTCCAGGCGCGGTAGCGGACCGGCAGACTCATCCCTTCGGTGGTCAGCTCGTGCAGGTGGGCGCGCAGGAAGTCCGGTGAGAGCCGCTGCAGGACCTGTTCGCGGTCGTGCGAGGGCACGCCGATCTTCTGCAGGCGCGGCAGCAGCACCTGTGCGGCCCGGCTCGCGTCCAGCTGGCCGCTGGGGTGGGTCGGGAACCGCCGGTTCCGCAGGAAGCCCGGCACCCGGTAGCCGCCGCCGAGGTTCTTCGGGGTGGTGGGGCCCAGCCCGTCGGGGGCCAGCCCGGCCTCGATGGCGTCCTGCATCGGCAGGTGGAACATCACCGCGTCACGGATCCGCTGGAGCGCGGCGGCGGCCCGGCGCGGGGCCAGGCCGCGTCCGAGCCTCTCGGACACCTTCCCGGCGGCGGAGCTGACGCGGCCCCCGGCACGGGTGCCGACCGTGCCGATCGCGGCCGTCCAGCGGTCCCGCACCGCCACGGTCTCCGTGGCGTCGGCGACCACCAGGTACATCCGGCCGGCGAAGGTCACGGTGGTGCTGCGTCCCCGGGTCAGGGCCTGCGAGAAGCCGCGGCCCTTGCCCCAGGCGTACTGGAGGGCGGAGGAGTACGAGCCGACGACCGGCTCCTTGCCGGGGAGCTGCTGCAACGGCATGTAGCCGCCCTGGACGCCCAGCGTGGTGCGCGAGCCGATGCTCGTGCTGCCGACGACCCGGTGATCGTTGGCGATGGTCGTCTCGAGGCTGGCCGGCTTCGGATCGCTCTTGACCCGCAGGTTGTCCAGCTCACCGCGGACCGCGCCCTTGAGGTAGTGCGTCCGAAACGGCCCGGCGCCGGTGAGCCCGGTGATACGGGAGCCGAACGGCCCCAGGTACTGGCCGAGTTGACCGGCCACACCGAGGTTGGCCATCGCCCGTCGCAGCGCGGTGCGCACCGGCGCCCCGGGGGCGCTGACATGCCAGGTGCCGCCCGCCGCGCGGTCGGCGGTGTCCTGCATCAGCTGCTGGCGCTGCGGGCCGCCCTCGGCGCTGAGCACGACGTGCGGTGCGCTCAGCAGCTGCCGGACGAGCCGGCGGCCGTCCGAGTCCGCCCTGGGCAGCGGGCGGATGCCGTCGAGGAGCTGGTCCGCCTCCGCGGTGGAGAGCCGCTGCGGCGTGGGGGCGGGGGTCGGCGCGGCCGTCGTGCCGTCGGCCGGCGGGTCGGCCGGTGCGTGCCGGTCGGACCCGTGGGCGGCGGGCACGGCCAACTCGACCCGTCCCACGGTCTCGGTGCCCCGGCTGAACAGCGGGCGCTCCTCGACCTTGCTGACGAAGACGCCCGCACCGAGCAGACCGACCGTCAGCAGCCGGGCCCAGCCGCGCGGCCGGCGATGGCCCTCGAAGGTCGCGCCGAGTTCCACCTGGTAGCTGTAGAGGTCGGCGCCGTTCTGGAAGGTCAGGTGGTCGTGGGCGACGGTGACCGTGTTCCGGGTGGCCTTCTGGTAGGTGCGGGCGTAGCGCGCACCGACCGAGACGTTGCCGGCCTGGCGCGGCAGACCGGGTCCGGGCACCTTGTCGTGGTCGCGGGGCGAGACGCCCACCTCGACGCCGGCGGAGTAGGTGCTGGAGTCCTGCTGGCCCTGACCGGAGACCTCGTTGCCGATCACCGCGTTGCGCAGGGACCGCTCGCTCATGGTGGTCTCGAACCGGCGGTCGGTCAGCGACGCCCGCAGGAGCAGCGTGTGGTGGCCGCGGCGCACCTTGCCGTCCTCGGTAAGTGTGACCGGCACCCCGGTGGTGGTCAGTTCGTCCAGGCTCTGCGTCAGGGTGGGCCGGTTCAGCGCCTCGCGTACCTGCCGGTCGTTGTGCAGGGCGGTCCGCAACCGCCCGTCGCCGTACCAGAGCCGGGCCAGCCTGGGGTGCTTCAGCATCATCGGCGGCACGAACATCGACGGGTACGAGCGGTGCAGGGTGTCCAGGACGGCGTCCGTGAAGACCCGCATGGGGTCCAGCGGTGCGGTGCCGTCCTGCGGGGCGGGCTGCTGCTGATCGGTCGTCGGAGGCGTCTGCTGATCGGTGACGGGCAGCGGTGACTGCTGCGTCGTCGGCTGTGTCCCGGCGCGTGCCTGCGGGCGGAAGCCCTCCGCGCGGACCTGGCCGCCCAGGTGGACCGGGTCCTCGCGGGTGAGGTACCACGGCACGGGCGGTTCGGCGTCCGGGTTCGGTCCGGTGCGGCCGGGCGTACGGCTGTCCCAGCCCGCGAGCCGGCGGGCGTCCTGGGTGGAGATCCAGTCCAGGCTGACCACCCGCACCGGCCGTGCCGCGGACGCCGGCTCACCGGCCTTGCGGACCATCAGGGTGCGCTCCACCTGGTAGAGCGCCATCGGATGGTTGCGGACCCGGCCGGTGACCTTGCGGGCCGCGTCGGTGCCCAGGTAGTGGCCCCGGCCGACGCCGAGGTCCGCCCGGACCAGCGGGCCGCCCTGGAGGCGTACGTCGGTCTCGAGCCCGGGCAGCGTGTAGTTCGGACCGGCGGTGACCTGGAATCCGAACTTGGTCTCACGGACGTGACCGCGCTGGTTCTGGTACGTGGTCTGGGTGAGGTCGCGCACCTCCGCCTTGACCGACTCGGTGACCAGCACGGCCCGGTGCGGCACCGACCGTTCCACGACCAGGTGCCCCAACGGGCGCTGGCCGCTGCCCCGGGTCAGCTCGGGACCGCTCACCGGCCCGGTGAACCGCCCGAACAGCCCGAGCAGTCTCCCCGGGCGGACGTACGAGACCATCGTGCGGTGCGCCGAACTGCCGGGTCGCGCCCCGGAGAGGGCCAGCGCGATGTCCTCCGGCGGGGTCGTCAGGTGCAGGGCGGTGGAGTCGTTCATCCGCGGTTCCACCCCGCCGGGGAAGGTCAGTGTCTCCGGTGCCCGGCGGGGCCCCGTGAACGGCACGGTGAGGTCGTCCGGCAGCCGCCAGGTCAGGCCGTCCCGCATGCCGAACTCCGAGGTGTGCACCTGGCTGCGCTGCCAACGCGGCACCGCGGCGGGACCGGTCGTCACGGTGCCGGTCCCGGTGACCTCGGTGACCTTGGGCGCCTCGGTGACCCGCTCCACCCGCACCCGGTAGTGGACGTCGTCCAGGTGCAGGTGCGAGCCCTCGTGGGCGCGGTGCTCGCCCTGGTTGTACGCGGTGGTGCCCTGGGAGTAGTCCGTCCTGCGGCTCCAGCCCAGCGACGTACCGATCTTCAGCAGCCAGTCGAGCGGCGGCCCCATGCCCACGCCGCCGGCGATACGGCGCCCGACGCCCACACTGCGGCCGCCCCCCGTCCCGGCCTGCCCGCGCCGCATCGTGTCGACCCGGACCGTGGCACCTCCGACGTCGGAGAAGCGTTCCCACCGGTGGTACGGGACGGCCTCGACCGTCATCTCCAGGCCGACCCCGGACTTCTCCCGGCCCACGATGCGGGCGCCGCGGGGGGCGGTGAACGCCGAGGGCTGGTGGGTCAGCAGACGCAGCAGCTCCGCCTCGTCGAACCGCGCACGCGTCGCGGCCGGCAGCTTGTCGAGGATCTCCCGCGCCACGAGTTCGGGCGAGCGCAGGGTGAGCGTGCCGGGGCCGGTGAGCAGCCCGGTGCGCGCGCCCTGCGGCGCCCCGGCCGGCGCCGTGTCACGCGGGTCGGCACCCGGCCTGATCAGGACGGTGGGGAGCCTGCTGCCGTCCTCGAAGGTGACCGTGCGCGGTGCCGGCCCCGGCGGACGGGCGTCGTCGCCGGTCAGCAGACGGGCGGGGCGGTGCCGTTCGAGCTGGGTCTCCAGTGGCACCGGGTCGCCCCGGTCGGGGGTCCCGGCATCGTCGGGACCGGTGATCCCGGCCATACTGCGCAGCCACTCCCCGAACGGGTCGGAACCGTCAGGCTGCGAGGAGAGCGGCGGCACGGGCGGCGCGACCGGGTCCGGCTCGGACTCGGTTCCGGTCGCCGGGTCCGGCTCGGACTCGGACTCGGTCTCCAGGCCCGGCTTCACTCCCGGGTCGGTCTTCGGCCCGGTCCCGGTCTCCGGGTCCGACACGGGCTCCGGGGCGACGGCGACGAGCGCGTCGTAGTGGTCGCTCCCGTTGTACGCCAGGTGCAGCGTGCCGCCGGTGCCTCCGGGGTGCAGCTCGGTGACGATGACCGCGCCCGTCGTGTGCGGGTCGGGCCGCACGAGGCGCAGATCGAGGCCGAGGGTGTGCGCCAGCGCGTCCGGGAGCAGGTCGGCGAAGGGGGACGACCACAGCCCGGGTCGTTCCGCGGCTGCGGCGAGCAGGCCGCGTCCGCCGAGCCGTCGTGCGTCGGCGGGGGTGGGCGCCACGTGTGCGAGCTGCGGGTAGTCGCTGTCGGCCAGGATCTGCCGCCACTGGTCGGCGTCGCCGTCGGTGACGACCGCCTGTGCGATGCGGTTCCAGGCGTCGGTGATCCTGCGGTGCTCCCCCGGGTCGGTCACACCGGCCAGGGCCCGTGTCCGCAGGTCGTCCACCACGCTGAACACCGGGTCCGGCACGAGGGCGTCGGCGACGGTACCGAGTTCGGACCCGGCGACGCGGTCACGCACCAGGCTGCGCAGCCCGGCGATGTTCCGGGCGGCCCAGGCGGGAGGCACGTCGCGGCCGCGGGCACTGTCGAGCACCGCCCGGAAGAGGCAGTTCCCGTCACCCGGGACGTCCACCCGGCGGAAGGCCAGGCCCTGTGCCCGGACGAGGTCCGCGGGGTCGGACGTCGTCGCGGGGCCCTTGCCCTTGCTGAACAGCGCCAGGCTCTCGGCGAGGCTGTCCGGACGGTTGTGCGCCGACGGCAGCAGCGGATCGGGGCCGCGCACGTCCTCCTGCGAGACCGGTGCAATCGCAGGCTGGCCGGGAGGCCGCGTGGTCGGTGCGGTCCAGGTGAGCTGGGCGTTGTTGTTCCCGGGGCTGAACCGGAGCAACGGCCGGCCGTCCGGGCCCTGATGAGAACCGACGATCTTGTCGAAGACCGACTTGTCGAAAGCCGTCGGCGGATTCCAGAACATGTGCGCGCCGTGCATCACGGCCATGTC
>NZ_JBEXYB010000009.1:67767-75046 GCF_040630715.1 Streptomyces sp. NPDC005752
TGCGGATTCGTCGGCCGCACGTCGATGACCACGTTCTTGTCCCGCGCCAGATCACGGAACTCCTTGAAACCCTTCTCCGCCATCCCGTACGTATGACGCGCCGCATACGAATCGACCTCACCCGCCTTCAGCGGCTCGGGCTTCGACGGCTGTTCCTCATGGCCGTTGGTCATGGGCGCCGGACCGTGCAGGCGTCGAGCAAGCTCGGCCGTGTCCTCGGGGCCGAGGGCCAGCTCGGACAGCGGCAGCGGTGCGCTCGACAACGACCAGGCGACCTCCGCCGACGGCGCGTAGGAGAGTCCCCGCACGTCCTCCCGCGAGACCGACGTGGTGGGGGACAGCTGGGCAGGCGGCGGGGGCAGCAGGTCGCCGAGCGTCGTGTCGGGCCCGGCGCCGGCCCGCAGTCCGGCCGCCGCGCGCAGGAAGTCGGTGTACTGCTCGACAGTGGGGTCGGCGGACTGGCCGGCCGTCGTGGCACCGGTGGCGGTGTGCCAGTCGGTGACCATGCGACGCAGCAGGTCCGGGGTCATGCGGCCGTCGCCGTAACGGGCGGCGCTGTCCGCGCTCAGCCAGCGCAGACCGTCCACGTAGGCGAGACCGGCGAGCAACTCCGTGTTTTCGGGGCGCTGTTCGGCGTCCGGTCCGAGGGCGTCGCGCAGCGTACGGATCTGCTGGAGGGTGCGGGCGCGGGCGAACGGGTCCGCCGGGTCGGGGCCCGCGTGCAGACCGGCATCGCGCGCCGACCTGTCCAGGTCCGCGCCGCTGGGTTCCGGGGTGAACAGCCGCCAGCGCCCCGGTCCGTCCGTGCCCTCGGTGAGCACCGCGCGGACCTCGCCGTCCCGGTCGCGGGCCGTGCCCACCTCTGTGGTCGGCGCCCACACCGACCGCCCGGTCTGGTTCGCGACGTGCTGCGCCACCGGCAGGCCCGCGATCGCCGGCTGCTGTCCGGTCTTGCAGGAGTACAGCACCAGCGGCCGGTCCTCATCGCCGTCCACCGCCCAGGACTTGAGCACCTTCCCGAACTGGACACCGCTGACCTCCACGCTGGGCCGCGCCGCGTCCTCGGTGCCGAGCGTGACGGTACGGGGAGTGGCGTGGTTCACGACGTAATCGGCGCCCTCCTCGGTGCCCGCACCGGGGAGTGGGACCGACGGGCCGGTGAAGACGGTGCGTGGGGCGGGCCGCTCCGCTTCGGTACCCGCGACGGAGTCCGTCCCGACTCGTGGGGGCGAGGAGGGGGAGCCGTCGGAGACGGTGCGTACCCCGCGGAAGGTGTCCTGTCCGAGTAGCGCCCGGCGCCCCGCGTCGCGGCGCGTGCCGTCATCGGCCGGGCTCTGCGAGATGGTCAGCGTCCGGACGGCACGGCCCGGCTGAGGCTGCACCGTCGTGTCCGGCACCAGGCGCCGCAGCTGACTGAGGGGCACCGTGAGGCCGTCCAGGGTGACGACGGCCGGCTCGCTCGCGGGCCTGCCGGCCCCGTCCCCGTCGCTGTCGGTGGTGGCCGCGCCGTCAACGGGGCGTACGACGATCCGGGCCTGCGGCGGGGGGAGGACCACGGGCTGGGTCGTGGGGGAGGTTTCCGCGGTGATCGGGGCGGGCGGGGGCGGCGGGCCGCCGGTCCCGGTGCCGTGTCCGGTGCCGGGGCCGGTAGCCCGTCCGCCGGCGCCGTCACTGTTGCTGTCGCCCGACTCCAGGTACACGTCGGTGGCAGGCTCGCTCCAGGGCCGCGACAGGGTGGCGAGCTTGTCGGGGGCGGGCGTCGTGGCGATGGTTGAGTCCGGGGCGACCGGGTTGCCGTGTACGGGGGTCGCCTTCTCCGCGGGGCCCGTCGGCGGGGGCGTGGCGGTTGAGGTGACGGCCGGGGTGTCGTCGGTGGTGGTGGCGCTCTCGGTGGCGGGGCGGGGCATCGGACCGAGGGCGTCGGCCAGCGGCAGCAGCACGTCCGCGCCTGGGAACGCGGTGTCCACGCTGCCGTCGGCCGTCGCGGCGGGCGTCGGGCCGGTCAGCGGGCGGACCTGCACCGGGGCGCCCGGCCCCTCGCGGGTCAGCTCGACCGCGGCGCGTACGGGGCGTCCCGCCCCGTCGGGCGCGACCGCCGGCCCGAGCACCACGGCCCGGTCGGTGCCGGCCCCGTCCAGCAGTCCGGCCGCCTCCTGCGACCCCTCCCCCGGTGGCGGCAGCTGCGACACCACGATCGTCAGGGGCGGCTGCGTGGTGGAGCCGTGGTTCCCGGCGCGCGTGGGGTCGGACTTCACGTCGGCTGTGCCGCTGACGTCACGTACGTCGCCGCTGTCGGCGAACGAGCCGACGGTGCTCACCTTCGGCGGTGCCGTGACGGTGTCGGCAGTGGGATGGGAAGCGGTGTCCGCGGTGGGGTCGACGGCCGGAGCGGTGGTGACGTCGCCCGTGGTGGTGTCGACCGTGGTGCTGTCGACCTCGGTGCTGTCGCCGACGGGGGTGGGGACGCTCTCGTCGGAGTCCGGCGTGACGTCGGTCCCGTTCGGGTCGACGGCCTCCGGCGTGGGAGTGGTCTGCGACGAGTCGTCAGTCGCGGTCGGCGAGCCGTCCACCGGGGCTGCGCCGTCCGGAGCGCGGGTGCCCTGCGGGGACGCGGCGGAGGAAGCCGGGGCACCTCCCGCCGTGGGTACGCCACCCGGCCGGGCGCCGCTGCCCGTTCCGGGAGTGGCGGAGGCCGTGGGGCTGCCGCCCGTGGCGACGGGAGTGGGGTTCCCCTGGCCGCCCGGCGCGGTGGCCGTGTCGTCGTTCCGGCCCGCCGCCTCTCCGGGCGACGTCTGGAGGTCGCTCTCCGAAACACCTTGGGTGTCGCTCTCGGGAGACCCCTGCGCGTTGCTCTCCGCAGCACCCTGGACGTCGCTGTCGGGAGACCCCTGCGCGTTGTTCACCGGGGCACCCTGAGCGTCGCTCTCCGGGGACGGCGACGTCACAGCAGATTCCGCCGGTGCGTCCACGGCGA
This sequence comes from Streptomyces sp. NPDC005752, assembly GCF_040630715.1. Classification (NCBI taxonomy): domain Bacteria; kingdom Bacillati; phylum Actinomycetota; class Actinomycetes; order Kitasatosporales; family Streptomycetaceae; genus Streptomyces; species Streptomyces sp. NPDC005752. Next base: position 70,742 of record NZ_JBEXYB010000009.1, read on the forward strand.
CGTTTTCCGGGGACGCCCCGGGCATGGCGCCCGGACCGTCCGCCACATCGTCCGACGGCACGTCCAGGCCGTGGTCCACCACGAGGTCGGCATTGCCCCCGGTGGGTCGTGCGGCGGGGTTTCCCGAGGTCGCGGCGGGGCTGTTACCGGAGGTGCCGGGACTGTTCACCGCACCCGGGCCGTCCGCTGCCCCGGGGCTGCCAACCGTGCCTGCGTCGCCCACCGTGCCGGGGTCGCCCACCGTGCCGGGACTGTTCACCTCACCGGGTTCGCCCACCACGCCAGGGCTGTCCACCGCGCTTGGAGTGGCGCCCACCGCGATCGGGGCGTCCACCGTGACCTGGGCGCCGAAGCCGTCGAGCGCGCGGCGGACCTCGTCCGTGTCGACCTGGTTCGCGGGGCTGCCCCCGGCAGGAACCACCCGGACCTCGGGCAGCTGCGACAGGTTGCCGTGCAGGCTGTCCCGGACACCGATCTCGGCGCCGCCGGGCGGCTGGGAGCCACGCAGGGTGGCCAGGTCACGCAGTGCCTGCTCACGGACGTCGGCCGGGCCCTGGTGGACCTGCTGCCACAGCGCGTTCTCGGTGGCGGTCACCGGCAGCGGTCCCGGTGAGTACGGCGGCGGATCCAGGGACGTGTACGGCGGCGGGTTCTCGGAGACGTACGGCGGAGGCGACTGGCTGCCGGTGACGGACCCCGGTCCGGTGGTCTGCTGGGAGACCGGCGGCGGTGAGGTGAGCGTGGGACCGTCGCCGCCCGTGGTGTCCGGACGCGAGGGACCCTCGGTGCGATCCGAGCCGCCGCCCGAGCGCGACGAACCGCCGTCGGAGTCGGTGGTGCCACCGGAGACGGTGGGCGGCGGGTTGCGCAGCTTGTCGATGACGTGACGCAGCTCGGCGGCGCTGTTCACGGCCGTGTCGCTGAGCGTCGCCTCGACCTGGCTGCTGATGCCCGCGCCGACGAAGGTGGACCAGCTGGTGGACCAGTCGCCGTCGAAGGCGCCCTTGATCAGGATCTCCGCGAGCGCCTCACCGGAGCCGGCGGCGAGGAAGTCTGCCGTGCCCTTCAACCCGTAGTGCCCGGCCAGCGCACCCGGCCGGTCGGCGTTGAAGCGCAGGATCCGGCTGTTCCGCCACAGCTCGGTGTTGTTCCGGAAGGACAGCGGGTTGTTCCGGAAGGTGACCGGCGGGTTGTTCGAGGGGCCGGGGCCGTTCCCGTACGGGCTGGGGTCAGGGCGGTCGTTGAGGAAGCTGTCACGGTCGGGCTTCGGGCCGGGCTCGGGGTTCGGCCTGGGGTTCGGGCGGTCGTTCGGGAGGTCGAGGTCCGGGTTGTTCTTCAGGTTGGGGTTGTTCTTGAAGTCGAGGTCAGGGGCGTTCTTGAGGAAGTTGTTGTCGAAACTTTTGACGATGCCCCGCGCGAACTTGTCGAAGACGCTGGTGAGGAAGCCGGCCGCAGCGCCGAACGCGGCGGCCTTGCCGATGTCACTCCAGTCGATGCCGTCGGGGCGGCGGCCGTCCGGGGCGAAGTTCATCATCGCCAGCCGTACGGCGAAGGTCGTGAACGCCTCGGCGAACGCCTCGGTCAGCGAGGGAGCGAGGTGCAGCCGCTGGAGCAGGTGGGTGAGCGTGGTCAGGATGAAGAACCGGCTGCGCATCTTGGCCAGCATGATCTGACTGGCCGAGGCGCCGCCGGTGAAGAAGGACAGCGCCAGGTAGATGGCGATCTCGATGAGCAGCCGGATGATCTCGGCGATGACCTGCCACTTGGACTCCATGATGTCCATGGAGGTCTTGCGGCGGCCTTCGGCGATCTTGTCGAGCTGCTCGGCGAAGTCGCGCAGGTAGTTCTTGCCGCCGTCGTCGATGAGCATGCCCATCGCCTTGCCGTACGACTTGGCGAGGTCGTCCGGCATGGACTCGCCGATGTCGTGCACCGACTTGTCGATCAGCGAGGACAGCCTGTCCAGCTTCCGGCCCAGGCCGGAATAGGGCCGACGGCTGTCGAACGCGAGATCCTCGTCGGCGTCCATGAGCCTCTCCCCGGTGAGGATGAAGATCATCGCGTTGACCTCGGGCGAGACCTGGATGCTCATCGGGGACCGTCCTGGAGCCCGTGCGGGCAGGACGGAGCGGCCGCTCCCGGTATGGCGTGGGAGCGGCCTGCGGCGCGGAGGTCAGCGGCGCCCATGCCCGCCCGGGCCGTCGAGTCCGTCGGTGTCGATGCGGTTGGTGCCCTGCTCGACGTTCTCGATGTTCTGGTCGCGGGTGTCCTTCATCATCCGGACGTTGCCGAGTGTGGCGTCCGTGATGCCCACCAGCGCATCACGGATGGACAGCATGGTGTCCTTCGTGGTCTGCCGTTCCTTCTGTTCCTGCGGCTTGGCCTTCTCCGCGAACTCGCCCTCCGTGCCCGGCCAGCTCACCGTGGGTGCCAGCTCGTCGAGGAACTCCTCGGTCATGCTCCTGGTCAGGGTGCCGATCTCCTCCAGCTGCTTGGCCAGGGCCTCGATGCGATGCGGGTCTACGTAGTACCGCTGTCCCATCGTCAGTCCTCTCCCTCTTCGCCGATCGCGTCCCGCCAGGCGGGCGCGGCCTGAGCGTCACGTGCCGTGTCCCCGTCGTCCTCGCGCAGTACCTCGGGACCGAAGATGCGCTCCCAGTCCATCTCGAAGCCCTTCAGCTCCGGCACGTTGCTGCTGGGCTCGGCGAAGGGCGCCATCGCCTTCATCACATGACGGTTCATCTTGAGGCGCGCCGCGTTCGCCGCCTCCAGAACGCTGGCGGCCAACTCCTGCGGTGACATGTCGCGGTACTTGTTCTCCAGGAAGTCGATCCCGGTCAGCTCACCCTGCGGGCCCGCCGTGGCACGGACCGCACGGTCGGAGGAGAGTGCCGCGAACGACGCCGTCCGCAGCTCGCGCTCGGTGCGTGCGACCGCCTCCTGGGCCGACTGCAGTTCGGCCATGGCCTTCTCGAGGCGCTTCTCCAACGGTTCCGTCATGCTCGTTCCCTCCCTCTCCGTCCGTCTGTCCGTACGTCCGGGCACCCTTGCGCCCGGACGGATGTGCCGGGCCCCAGGTCCCCGGCGACTCAACTCCTCCGTTGATCTTGCCTGGTGAAGACCCCAATGCGGAAGCCGGGGTGGGTTCGGGCCCCTCTCACCGCGGCGGAGGGCCGGACCTGAGTGGTGGTCACCGGCCGATCACCGACGGGGTGCCGCCCTCCTCGGTGCCCCACACGTCCGCGTCCTCCTCGAGGTAGTCGGCCGACGTGGTGGACCTGCGGCCCGGCTCGGTCGACTCCTCGGGGGAATCGCCGCCGGTGGTCGTCACCCGGGAGGCCGGGGACAGGAAGGTGTCACTGTCCTCCTGCCGGTTCCAGGGGCTGCGTCGGCGTCGGGTGCGGCGCTCGCTCTCCTCGGCCGCGTCGACGAGGACGGAACGCACCCGCTCGCCGTTGCCCTTCTCGCCGCCGCCGCCCATGCCGCCCATGCCTCCACCCATCGGCATGCCGGGGCTGCCGGGCGTGCCGGGGGCACCGGGGGCTCCTCCGGTGCCCCCGGCGGCGGCGAGCGGGGTTCCCGCGCCGGCGGTGGCACTGTCGGAGAGGGGGGCGACCGGGCCCGTGCCGATGCCGTCCACGGAGGCACCCGGGATGCCGCCGCCGGACGCACCGGCGCTCACCTGGCCACCACCGAGTCCCAGTTCGGAGAGTGGTACGTCGCGGCTGGTGGTGCCACCACCGCCGCCACCGCCGGAACCATTGAGGTCGCCGAGGTCACCGAGGCCGCCGAGCTCGTCGAAGATTCCCGAGCTGTTGGTGGGAATGGACGAGTTGAGATCCTTCAGATCCACCGTCTCGGTCCTGCCCTGGGCATCGGTGACGGTGGCGACGCCGGTGTCCGGGTTGATGATCTGCTTGGAGCCGTCCGGGAAGGTGGTGGTCAGCTGGCCGTCGTCCAGGAAGGTCGTCGAGCCGTCAGGGTTGTTCACGCTGGCCCCGTGGGTGAGGTCGGTCTCCATGGTGGAGCCGTCCGGGCCGGTGCTGGTGAGCATCCCGCTCTCCGGATCGAAACGCGCCGAGCCACCGTCCGCGAACATCGTGGCGAAGTCACCGTCGACGAGTCCGGTCTGCCCGCCCGTCGGGGTCTCCAGGCCGTCCAGGTTCCCGAGACCCCCCAGGTCTCCGAGGCCGCCGTTCCCACTGTTCAGGTTGCCGAGGCTGCCGAGGTTCTCGGTCGTGACGGTGCCGTCGGGGGCCGTGGAGACGGCCTGGCCGGTCGCCGGGTCCACGACCTGCTTCGTGC
>NZ_JBEXYB010000009.1:75134-171115 GCF_040630715.1 Streptomyces sp. NPDC005752
GTCCGAGTTGGTGACCTTCATGCCGTCACCCAGGTCCTGCGTGGTGACGCTTCCGTCCGGATGCGTGGTGGTCAGCTGACCGGTGTCCGCGTCGAACTGCGTGCTGCTGCCGTCCGGGAAGTCGGTCGTCAGACCATTGTCACCGAGCTGGGTGCTGCCCCCGGTCGGGGTCTCCAGGGAGCCACCGGCACCGCTGTTCAGGTCACCGAGGTTACCGAGGTCGCCGATGGAGTCGGTGGGCAGTGAGGAGTTGATGTCGCCGAGGTCTCCGAGGCCGCCGTTCCCACCGTTCAGGTTGCCGAGGCTGCCGAGGTTCTCGGTCGTGACGGTGCCGTCGGGGGCCGTGGAGACGGCCTGGCCGGTCGCCGGGTCCACGACCTGCTTCGTGCCGTCGGGGAACGTGGTCGTCAGCTTCCCGTCGTCACCCAGCGAGGTCACCGACCCGTCCGGGTTCGTCACCCGTGCGCCACTGCCCAGATCCTGCGTGGTGACACTGCCGTCCGGATGCGTGGTGGTCAGCACACCGGTGTCCGCGTCGAACTGCGTGCTGCTGCCGTCCGGGAAGTCCGTCGTCAGGCCGCTCTCACCGAGCTGCGTGCTGCCCCCGGTCGGCGTGTCCAGGGAACCACCAGCCCCACCGTTCAGGCCACCGAGGCTGCCCAGGTTCTGGGTGATGGCCTGGTTGGCCGCGTCCGTGGCGTTCTTCGTGCCACCGGGGCCACCGTTGAGGTTGCCGAGACTGCCGAGGTTCTGGGACACGGGCGGCGTGACACCCAGGGGCGTCTGGTTGTCGCCACCGGGGTTGTTCACGTCGCCGAGGTTGCCGAGCTCCTCGGTGATCGTGTTGTTGAGGTCGTCGGGACCACCCGGATTGTTCAGGTTGCCGAGATCACCGTTGCTCTCGGTGACCGGCACGTTGAATAGCTCGTCGAGGTTCTGCGTGTTGACCGCGTTCGGATCGTTGAGGCCGCCGAGGCTCTCCTCCACGATCTTCTGCTGCTCCTCGGCCTCCCGCTTGGCCTCCTCCTGTTCGCGCTTCTGTTCCTCGCGCAGCTCGTCCTGGTACTGCTTGTCCTCGTCGCGCTGCTGGTTCTGCTCGTTCCTCAGATCCTCCTGGAGCTTCTTGGCCTCCTCCTGTTCCTGCTTCTGTTCCTCGCGCAGCTCGTCCTGGTACTTCTTGTCCTCCTCGCGCTGCTTGTTCTGCTCCTCGCGCAGCTCGTCCTGGAGCCTCTTGTCCTCCTCGCGCTGGAGCCGCTGCTCCTCGCGCAACTCGTCCTGGTACTTCTTGTCCTCCTCGCGCTGCTTCCTCTGCTCCTCGCGCAGCTCGTCCTGGTACTTCTTGTTCTCCTCGTTCTCCTTCTTGATCTCCTCCTTCTCCTCCTCGAGCTTCTTCTTCTCGTACTCCTCGGAGGCCGTGCTGGTCGACTTGGGCTTGGGCACGCTCTCGGCGAAGTCCTTGCCCAGGTCGAGGAAGTGGTTGTTCAGCGTCGACTGCACCCCGCGGGCGGGGGTGATCAGCAGATCGTCGACGCCCTTGTTCCAGATCTCGACCGCCTTGTCGCCGACCTTGGCCCAGTTGGCGATGTCGGTGAGGTCCCCGTAGTCGGGGTGCACCTGGGAGAACCCCTCCTTCGGACTGTGGCTGACGGTCGTCGAGTAGCGGCTGGTGTAGGACTTGATCTCCGTCTTGGCCACGTTCTCGGTGTCCACCCACTGGGCGAGGTCGTCCAGGACGTAGCGCAGCACCCGGTGCGGGTCGTAGTAAGGGGACTTCGCCCACTTCAGCCACGCCGCCAACAGTGTGTTGGCGGCGTCCACCAGGTACGAGCGTCCCAGCGACAGCGCCCGCGAGTAGAGCGTGTTGCCGGTTCCGGCCTCGTCCCCCGTGCCGGGCGAGGAGTTGAAGGTCTCGACGTAGCTGTCGTAGTTCTCGCGGACCTTCTTCAGCAGGCTCCGGAAGACCTCCGCGGCCTCGCCCTTCCAGCTGGCGTCGTCCCGGCCGAAGCGGTCCTCCCAGTCCTTCAGCAGCGGCGCCTGGTCCTTGAAGAACTTGGCCGCGAAGTCGAAGGAGTCCCCGGTCTGGTTGAACGAGTTCAGGTCCACCACGGCTTCGTCGGCCACACCGAGGTTGCTGAACCGGGCGTCCTTCGTGCCGCCTGTCAGCAGCTCGAGGAGCGCCGCCCGCGGCCCGTTCATGTACTGGGCGAGCGGGATGGTGCTCATCTTGTCCTTGTTGTAGTCCGTGAACTCGTTGCCTTCCCGGACGTCGACGTTCTTCACGTCGTCGGAGTCCGTACCGGCGAAGATGACCTCGTCCCCGGACTTCACCCGCCCTTCGAAGACGATGCGGGCCTGCATGATGGAGCGCTTCTTCCCGCTGTCGAAGAACCAGATGTCATAGTCCTCGCCCTTGTTCTGCAGGAAGCCGGAGTCCTTGACGAGCAGGCTGAGGCTGCGCTCCTTGATGTCCATCCGGAAGAGCTTGCCGCCGTGGTCGGAGCGGAGCGTGTCGAAGATGGTGGCGCGGTCCGGTACGGGATAGCCGGTGATGTGGGTGACCAGGGTGGCCCAGGTGTCGGCCGACGCTCCGCCGACGTCTTCGTACTTGTCGACGTTGCCGACGGAATTGGGATCGTACTGCTCGGGCACCGGGGACCCTTTCTGGTCGGTTGTCGTCCGCGCCGGCGCACCGCCCCGTCGTGTGGACGTGCAGCCGGGTGTCTCTCAACAGGCGTGTGGCGGACGACCGGGGCGCCGCCGTCACACGCGGCACGAGATCAGGTGTCGGTCGTCTCCGAGGATCCGCTGGTCAGCGTGTCGACCTCGTCGAAGGTCATCAGCAGCGTCTGGGCGTCGATCGCGTTCAGGTTCTTGTCCTTGGTCTTGTTGGCCTCTTCGATGGTGTCGGTGAGCGCTTCCTGCAGCTCCTTGAAGAGCTCCATCTGGTCACCGAGCAGCTTGTCGATGGCCTCGGCCGCGGTGCGGACGCCCTCGATCAGCTTGGGTCCCGAGACCAGGGTCTCGGTGGCCATCTTGCCGATGCGCAGGAGTTGCTGGCCCTGTACGAGGTTGTCCGCGGTCGTGTGCCCGTCGACGAGTTCGCCGAGCGGCCGGCTGTGGGGCGCGTCGCCGTCCTCACGGTGCTTCTTCGCCAGCTTGTAGACCGGCTGCACCTCGTTGTCCCGGAAGTTCTCCATCTGCTTGAGGTCGAAATGCTTGACGTCGGCCTTCTCACCAGCCATGGGACGTCCTCCTGCCGTTCGGTACCGGACGGGACACGGGCCGGCCGGACGAAGAGAAGTCCGGCCGGCCCCGGGGACCTGCCGTGCGGACCGTGCCGGGGCACGACGCCCCGGCACGGTCCGCACGGAAGAGCTCAGCGAGCCCGCACATTGCCCCAGTTGTCGGCGCTCTTGCGCTCGTCACGGGAGTGGTTGTCGTGGATGCTCTGGACCAGGTCACCGCTGTCGCCCAGGAGCAGGGCCATGTTCTTGGTGGCCTGGTCCCACTCCGCCTGGACTCCGCGGTACATCTGCTGGTCGTCACCCTCCCAGGACATGACGAGCGGCTTCAGCTCGTCCTCCAGGTTGTTGAGGGTCGTGATGATCTGCTGGGTCTGGCCCTTCAGTTCCTCGATCGCGTTCCGGACCGTGGAGTACTGCACATCGATGATGCCGTCGGCCATGACGTCTCCTCTCGGGTGTCCGGGCGCCGGGGCCCGGGAAGCTCACGGGTGCCGGCCTCCTCGCAAGGGGCCGGATGCCGCAGGTGGGGGGTGGGTCAGCGCAGCGCTTCGAAGACACCCTGGCTGGTCTTGCTGTTGAGCACCTCGGTCAGGTCCTGGTTCTCCTTCGCCAGGCGGTTGGCCGAGGTCACGTTCTCCTGGAGCGCGTCGATCATCTTGCTGATCTGGACGACGACCTTCTGCGCCTCGGAGTTCCAGCTGCGGAAGAGCTTCAGCAGAGCCTGGCCCTCGTCACCGCCGACGCCCGAACGCGCCGCGACCTCAGCCACGTTGTTCTGGATCTTCTCGACCGCGGCCCTGGCCGACTCCAGGGAGGAGACACCTCCCAAGCCCTTGGCATATTCCGCTTTCCTGCCGGAACCGTCCGCCATGTCACGCTCCCTTCGTTCAGGCGAGTCTCCTCGCACCGTTGCCCGCTGAGGCTAAAGAGAATCCACCGTCCGGCGCAACGGATGCAGGGAAGATTTGAGCATAGGTCAGCTCGCCGGAATCCCTGCACGGCAATGGAGTTGTCGAGATGTTTCCGCAAAATGAACATGAGTTACCCGGCCGGCAAGGGTGATGGGCCGCCAACGCCTGGTTCCGAATGATGCGGTCAGTAAACGGGCGGGCCCGCACCGGAAACGGTCATCAGGGCCGCCCGCTTCCGGTGAAACGGGCGCGGCTGCGGATCGGGCCTCCACGGGCACGGCCGTCGAAAAAGTTTGAGCAAATTCTGAGCTTTCCCATCGCGTTCGGAGCGCGGCAAATTCACCTCAGAGCGACGAGAGCGCAGCATAAAGTCACGCCCGTGCTCCCGTCTCATTCTTCGGCGCCGTACGGGCTGGTCGCCGAAGTCGTCAGGACGTGGAGCCGACCGCGGCGGACACGCCCTCCGTGGCCGCCTGGTCCACCCGGTCCGCTTCGCCCTCTCCGGCCTTCTTCCCGCCCTGTTCCTCCGGCTCGTCGGCACCGCACTGCGGAGCCGTGACCTTGGCCTGGGCGGCACCGGACGCGGCTGCCGGGTCCAGGTCGGCGCCGGTCGGGAGGGTTGCCAGCAGGGGTGCGGGTACCGAGCTGATGTCTCCGTCCGCGTAGCCGAGCGCCGCCAGGGAGTCCTTGGCCGAAACCCGGTACTTCACGCCGTTCTCCGCCACCAGGTAGGTGGTGCCGGCGTGCGCGGCACCACTCGCGTGCAGGGCACGGACGAGGGCTCCGTGCCCGGGACGCACCACCGTGGCGTCCGTCCTGACACAGGCCGCCTTCAGCGGCTGGGCGGTTCCCTCCGACACGGCGACCGGGGCGAGCTCGGCCAGCGGGACCAGCACCGACTTGATCCGCGCGCCACCGTTGCCGCCGTCCACCTGCGCGCAGAGCGCGGTACCGCGCGGCGCCGACTGCGGGACCGGTGGCGTCTCGGGCAGCTCGGCGGACCCGGCGGTGCCGGAGTCCTCCGCCCTGTGCTCGCGCAGCGCGTCCGCGCCGAGGGCGCGCGCCTCGGGCGACCGCCCCTCGTAGGCGTCCTTCTGGGTGGCCGGGTCGCCCAGCACGAGCGCGGCACCGAGCCGGGTCAGCGGCACCAGGCCGTCCTCCCGCAACAGGTGGTACGTACTGCCTCCGCCGGGCACGCTGACCTTGAACAGCTGGCCGGTCCGGCTGGCTTCACCGCCGAGCACCGGCCCTTCCCCGCCACGCCCCTCGACCTCGGGCGGTTTCAGGGCGGGGCCGGGGGCCAGGGCGTCGAGGAAGGCCGCCGAGACCGGCATGGGCCGCTCGGAGCCGTAACCGAGGGCGGTACGGGCGTCCGAGGCGCGGTCCAGCGCCAGCCTGCTGCCCCGCCAGACCAGGTACTCGGTGCGGTCCGGGCCGCGCACGAGCACCCCGCGGTCGGCGCCCACTCCGCGGGAGTCCAGGGGTGCCCCGGCGACCACGGTGGTGGCGCCCGGCTTCTCCACCCCGGCGACCGCCACGGCACCGGAGGTGCTGGCCAGCGCCCCGCCCGGCCCGGTGACGCACATGTGCCAGGCACCTTCGTCGAGCTGTGCCGGTCCGGGCAGGGTGTCCGGCGCGCCGGGGATGCCGGCCGGGGAACCCACGGGGATGTCCTGCAGCGAGGCGGTGGCGACGTCCACGGTGGGGAGGTCAGAGCCGCCGATCAGGCGCGCCGAGGCGTAGTTGCGCACGGGGTGCAGCACGCCGTCGGTGCCGGTCCACAGGTACCGGGCGCCGGTGTCCCTGTTGACCACCAGGTTCCTCGCGTCACGCCAGCCGTCGTTGCCGCCGGGGCGCAGCAACCCGTACACGGTGGCGCCCGCACCGATCAGGACGGTCACCAGCACACCGAAGACCACGCCCCGGGTGGTGCGCCCGAGCGGGCTCTCCGGGGCGTCCGGGTCGGCCGTGAGCAGGCCCGAGCTGAGCCTGCCCATCATGAAACCGTGGGCCTGTACCTGGTCGCGCTTGGACTGCACAGCCTCTCCTCAACTCGTTCTCGTGTAACGGCGTCCGACTGTCGTCATCAGCCGAACAGGCCGCGCAGCCAGCCGAAGAGCCCCGCCACCCACAGGGTGAACGGCAGCAGCGCGACGGCGAGGCCGGTGTGCGCCAGCTCCGCCGCTCGGCCCCAGTACGGGAGCACCCGGCGGCCGGGCAGCGTCCAGGACGCGGTCACGAGTCCGGCCGCCGCGGCGAGCAGCACGCCGAAGACCACGACCCGGCCGTCGGCTCCGCTGTCGAACGCCCAGGCCCGGGCCATCAGCAGCAGTCCCAGGATGCCGGGCAGCGCCAGCGTCAGCCGCTGTCCGATGTGCACCAGACCCCGGCAGTGAAGGAGCAGCAGGAGGCTCAGCGAGAGTCCGGTCAGCACCTCGGGCAGGTTCGGTTTCTCGGCGAGGACCACCAGGGCGGCCGCGGCGATGGTGCCGGTGCCGGCGAAGAGCGCGGTGACCCAGCGTCCGGCCAGTTCGGTGCGTTCGGCGACCTCGTCACCCACGTAGGGGTCGATGCCCTCCTGGAGCTGTCCGGCGGTGGACGGTAGCGCCGGCATCCGCATCCCGGCCAGTTTGAAGGCGAAGGGGGCCACCGCCCCGGCGGCGAGGACGATCACCGTCGCCACCAGCGCCACGGCGGCCGGCACGTCCAGGCCGGTGTATCCCATCAGTGCCCCGGCGATCGCCGTGGCCACCGCGACCATCGCGGTGGCCAGCAGGGCAGGGGCGCCGACCGCGGTGGCGGCGAGCGCGAGGACCGCGCCGCCCGCACCCGCGGCGCCCGCGGCCAGCAGCCGGGCGCCGGCGACCTGCTCCGCGTCGGGGCCGGTCAGGTCTCCACCGGGCAGCACCCAGCCGACCAGCGCCAGGCACGGTGCGACCAGCAGGCCGAGCGCGGTCGCGGAGAGGCGGTCACCGACCGCGCGGCTGGCGGAGCCCGCCCCCGCGAGCAGGAGCAGCCCGACCACGGCCGCGCAGGCCGCCCGGGAAGCGCCCGAACCGGTCGTCACCCCCGGCCAGAAGACCAGCACGAGGGCGGTCACCACGGTCGCCACCGCGGTGCCCACCAGCAGGCCGCGGGCCGCGCCTGGAGACCACGTGCGCAGCCGTCGGCCCACGGTCTCGGCTATGCCGTCCACCAGGTCGTCGAGCCGCGCCTCGGGCAGCGCCTCGGTATGCGGGCGCAGGTAGAGGACGGTGCCGTCGGCCAGCCCGGCCCGCGCCAGGGTGGTCTCCTCGTCGAGCGGGGCGTCACCCAGCCGCTGGAGTACCCAGCCGGCGTGGTCGAGTCCGGCCTCCTCGGCCTCCTCGCCGACGTAACGCAGCAGTGTGGGCAGCAGATCGGCGACCGGTACGTCGGCGGGGACCGCCAGATCGATGCTGACGCTCGGTGCACGTACGGTCAGGCGGCACGATTCGGCCACCGCGCTGTCGGTCATCAGCTGAACTCTCGTCTTCCGAAAGGCTTTGACAGGGAGGACTTCCCCGCGAGAGGGGATGTGCGAACAGTACGGAAGGTCCGCACGGCCGCGAACCGGGGGGCCGGGCACGGAATTTGCCTCCGCGGGGCCCGGCGACGACCACTCCCGCGTGGACAGGTCGCGTTCCGTGAATGCACACTACTGCCTACGACCACTGGGTCGTGCTGCGGACCGGACGCCATTTATCCGGTATGTGGTTGGCCATCATGGAAGTTGACCGCACCCGGCCATCCGCCCGAAACATTCATCCGGCGTTCACCGCGCGTCACGCGGGGCCCGGAGAATCAGTGCGGTGCGGCCTTTTCCACCGCCGGCTGCGCCGGAATTTCGGTGCGGGCCGGAGAGTCAGTGAACCGGAGGTTCTGTTCCCTTGAGTGTCGTGCTGTTTCGTCGCCCGGCCCGCAGGCGCGGGCCGGAGATGCCCGAAGGGCAATTGACCCTCCAGGAGCCGCCGGTCCTCGCCGAGACGGTGCCCGACACCTCGGCGATCTGGACCTATCTGCCGATGGCGTTGATGTCGGTGTCGATGATGCTGATGTTCCTGCGCCCCGGCGGCGGGAACGGCGTCTTCATGTACCTGGCGATGGGCGTCATGGCGCTCTCCGCCGGTGCCATGCTGCTGGGCCAGCTGATGCGCCGCTCCAGCGAGCGCAAGCAGCGCCTCAAGGGTGAACGCCGCGACTACCTGCGGTACCTGGCGCAGATCCGCAAGCGGGTCCGTACCACCATCACGGAGCAGCAGCGGGCGCTCGCCTGGCGCCACCCGGAGCCCTCGTCGCTGCGCTCGCTGGCCCGCACGTCACGTCTGTGGGAACGCCGCCCGGCCGACGAGGACTTCGGCGAGGTGCGGCTCGCGGTCGGCGAGCAGCAGCTCGCACTCACCCTGAACCCGGTCTCCACCCGCCCGGTGGAGGACCTCGAACCCCTCTGCGCGCACGCCCTGCGCCGTTTCGTACGCGCCTACTCCACCATCCCCGGGCAACCCCTCGGCCTCTACCTGCGTTCCTCCGCCCGGATCCTGCTGCGCCCCGAGGAGACACCCGGCCAGGACACCTCCGAGCCGGGCACCACGGCGTCCGGGGAGGCCGTCGAGGGGCCCGGCACCGAGGCGGTACGCGCCCTGGTGCGCGCCATGCTCGGGCAGCTCGCGGTGTTCCACGCACCCGAGGAGCTGTGGATCGCCCTCTGCGTCAGCGACGAGCGGCGGCCCGACTGGGAATGGGTCAAGTGGCTTCCTCACACACTGGACCCGTACGAGGAGGACGGCGCCGGCCAGGCCCGCCGGATCACCGCCGACGTCACCGAACTCGACGACCTCCTCGGTGCCGAGTTCGCCGAGCGTCCCGGCTTCGACCCGGAAGCCCGCCCCGGCCGCGACGAGCCCTACACGATCGTCGTCCTGGACGGCATCACCGTGCCCGAGGGCCACCGCTGGGAGGGGCACGGCTACCGCAACGCCCTGATCCTCGACATATCCGGGGCGCTGCGCTGGCGCCCCGGCCGCAACACCCTGAGGCTGACCGTCGGCACCGACCAGGTGAGCCTGGTGCGCACCGACCGCAGCCGCAAGGAGCGTTCCGTACCGCTCGGCCGGCCCGACCGGCTCGGCCTCCTCGGCGCGGAGTCGCTGGCCCGGCTGATCACCCCCCGCCGGATGAGCCTGGGCACGGACATCGCGCAGCCGATGGACACGGACGTGGAGCTGACCACGCTGCTCGGCATCCCCGACCTGCACCGGCACGACCCGCACACCCTCTTCAACCGGCACACCGGCTCCACGCGGCTGCGGGTGCCGATCGCGGTCGGCGTGGACGGCCGCCCGGTGGACCTCGACATCAAGGAGTCGGCGCAGGGAGGCATGGGCCCGCACGGCATGCTCATCGGTGCCACCGGCTCCGGCAAGAGCGAGCTGCTGCGCACCCTCGTCCTCGGTCTCGCCCTGACCAACTCCTCCGAGACCCTCAACTTCATCCTGGTCGACTTCAAGGGCGGGGCCACCTTCCTCGGCCTGGAGGAACTCCCGCACACCTCCGCCGTCATCACCAACCTCGCCGACGAGGTGGCCCTGGTCGAGCGCATGCAGGACGCCCTGCACGGTGAACTCATCCGGCGCCAGGAACTGCTGCGCTCCGCCGGCAACTACACCTCCGCCCTGGAGTACGAGCGCGCCCGCGCCGGGGGTACGGACCTCACCCCGCTGCCCAGCCTCTTCGTGGTGGTCGACGAGTTCAGTGAGCTGCTGTCCGCGCACCGGGAGTTCATGGACCTGTTCGTGATGATCGGCCGGCTCGGCCGCTCCCTCGGGGTGCATCTGCTGCTGGCCTCGCAGCGCCTGGACGAGGGCCGCATGCACCAGCTCGAGAGCCACCTGTCGTACCGCATCGGTCTGCGTACCTTCTCCGCCATGGAGAGCCGCGGCGTGCTCGGCGTACCCGACGCCTACGAGCTGCCGGCCCAGCCGGGCAGCGGATACCTGAAGTCCGGGGTGGAGGCCCTCACGCGTTTCCGTGCCGCCTACTCCTCCGGTACGTACGGGCGCCGCACCGGTGCGGTGGTCCAGGCCCGGGTGGCCAGCCAGGTGGTGCCGTGGACCAGCGGCTGGGTGGTGCCGCGCACCCTGGACCCGGCTACCGAGCCGGAGCCGGAAGCCGAGGAGACGGGCGAGGAGGAGGCCCTGCTCGACGTGGCCCTCGACCGGCTGCGCGGCTCCGGCCCCGCCGCCCACCGGGTGTGGCTGCCTCCGCTGGACGAGCCCTCCCCGCTGGACGTCCTGCTGCCCGGCATCGCCCCCGACCCGGAGCGCGGCCTGACCGCCGCCGGGTGGCCGGGCACCGGTCGGCTGCGGGTCCCCGTCGGTCTCGTGGACAAGCCCTTCGAGCAGCGCCGCGACCCGCTGGTCGTGGACCTCTCCGGAGCCGGCGGCCACGTCGCCGTCGCGGGCGGTTCGCAGAGCGGCAAGTCCACACTGGCCCGCACGCTGATCGCCGCCCTCGCCCTCACCCACACTCCGGCCGAGATCCAGTTCTACTGCCTCGACTTCGGCGGCGGCGGCCTCTCGCAGCTCGCCGCCCTTCCGCACGTCGGCGGGGTCGCGGCACGGCTCAACCCGGAGCGGGTGCACCGGGCCGTCGCCGAGGTGATGACGCTGCTCGCCCGCCGCGAGCAGTTCTTCGTGGACCACACGCTCGACTCCATGCAGTCCTACCGACGCCGCCGGGCCGCCGGGGAGTTCCCCGACGAGCCCTTCGGCGACGTGTTCATGGTGGTCGACGGCTGGTCCACGGTCCGCCAGGACTACGACGACCTGATCCCGAAGTTCAACGAACTCGCCGCCCGGGGACTCAACTACGGCATCCACCTGATCATCACCACCACCCGCTGGGTCGAGCTGTCCGCCCAGGTCCGTGACCAGGCGGCCACCCGCCTCGAACTGCGGATGGGTGACCCGATGGACTCCGAGATCGACACCCGCAAGGCCCGTTCGGTGCCGCGCAGCGGTGGCCGCGGCATCACCGCCGACAGCAAGATGCACTTCCTCGCCGGCCTCCCCCGGCTGGACGGGAGCGGCTCCCTCGACGACCTCGGCGAGGGAGTCACGCACCTGGTCGCGGAGATCTCCCGGCACTGGACGGGGGCACCCGCGCCGCAGGTCCGGATGCTGCCGCACAGGCTCCCGGCCGCCGAGCTCCCCGCGCCCGAGGCCACCGAGGGCGGCGGCATGCGTATCCCGCTCGGCATCGACCAGGACGCACTGGAACCGGTCTGGCACGACTTCAGCCGTACGCCGCACCTGATCGTTGTCGGCGACACCGAGAGCGGCAAGACCAACCTGCTGCGCGGCATCACCAGGAACATAACCGCCCGCTACACCCCGGAGGAGGCGAAGATCATCGCGGTGGACTACCGCCGCACCCTGGTCGGCGCCATTCCCGAGGAGTACCGCATCGGGCACGTGATCTCCCTGGACAACCTCAAGGAGACCATCGAGGGCGCGGCCCGCGCGATGAAGGCCCGCGTCCCCGGCGCCGACATCGCACCCGCCCGTATGCGCCGGTGCGACTGGTGGACCGGCCCCCGCCTGTTCGTCCTGGTCGACGACTACGACATGGTCTCCGGCAACTCCTTCCAGAGTCCCTTCGAACCGCTCTTCGAGAATCTGACCCTGGGCTTCGAGATGGGTCTGCACCTGGTCGTCGCCCGCAGTGCCATGGGCGCCGGCCGCGGCCTCAGCGACGGGCTCATCCGCCGGCTCGACGAGGCCAACAACCCGGCGGTCCTGCTCTCCTGCCCGCCCACCGAGGGCCGCCTCTTCGGTGACGCGAAGCCCCTCAACCTCCCGCCGGGCCGGGCCCTCCACATCGCCCGCCGCCGGCCGCGTCTCATGCAGACGGCGCTGGTGGAGGAGAGTCGGAGCGAGGACTGAGAGACCGCGGAACGACGACACCCTCCTGAGGCGTACCTCAGGAGGGTGTCGTCGTCGGGCCCGGGATCAGTCCGACGCTGTGCCGGCCGCGCCTGCCGGGCGCCACCCCCGGGCGCGTGCCCGGGACAGGGCGAAACCGGCCCAGAGGACGGCGAGAACGGCGGCGGAGCCCAGCAGGACGAAGAGGGTGGCCCGGCCGGTGGCGCGGTCGGCGGCGGAGGTGTCGCGGACGGTCACGGGTTGCGCGGCATCCTCGTCGCCTGCGGACGCGGCGGCACCGAGGACGGTGGTGACGGCGGCGTAGGCGTCCAGCTGTGGGATGTCGGCGGGGTAGGCGGTGGCCGTCAGACGGCGGACGACGTCGTCCGGCGAGGCGTCGGGGTGGGCGGCGCGGACGGCCGCTGCGGCCCCTGCGGCGTAGGCGGTGGCCACCTGGACGCCGCCGCCGAGGTAGTGGCCCGTGCCGCGCGGGCCGCCGGAGACCACCCCGGCGCCCGGGGCGGCCAGGTCGACGCCGTCGGTGGGCAGGGAGCCGTCCGGGCGGGCACCGCCGGGAAGCATGTCGGCGACCGAGATGACGCCGGGGTCACCGGCCGGATAGTACGTGCGGGACGGGATCTCGTCGGTCCCACCCCTGGACGGCGGGTCCGGGGTGGCCGCCGCGACCACGACCGCGCCCGCGCGGCGGGCCTCCGCGACGGCGCTGCTCAGCGCCGCGTCCTGGCGCGGCAGGGCCACCGCCACCGCTATCACCCCGGCCCGGGCCTCGGTCGCCGCACGCAGCGCGTCCACCACCAGGTCCGCGCTCGCCCCGCCGCTTCGGTCGGTGCCGCGCAGAGCCAGGATCTTCGCACCCGGGGCCACTCCGGCCAGGCGGGGGCTCTCCCCGCCTGTCCCGGCGATCAGCCCGGCCAGGAACGTACCGTTTCCGACGCAGTCGTCAGCGGCCGCACCGGCGGCGGTGACCCGGCCCTTGAGCCCGGCCGCGCCGGGGTCGACACCGGTGCCGATCAGCGCGACGGTCACCCCGGCACCGGTGCTGTGCTGGTGCAGTCGGTCCAGGTCGAGGCGCTGGCGCGACCAGTCCTGCTTCTTCGCCGTCTCGCGGGAGGCCGGGGTGCAGACCACCTCGTCGGCCTCGGGGTCGAGGGCGGAGGGCATACCGGGCAGTTCCTGGCCCTTCTTCCCGTCGGCCGCGGGGACGCGCGAGGGGGGCGCCGCCTGCGCCGGAACGGCGGTGGGCAGCAGCAGTGCGGCGGCAAGGCCGGCACCGGAGAGCAGGCGGGCGGCCCCGTTGCCGGGAGGCTTCATCGGGATGCCACCTTCGGTGCCGCGGCCGTGACGTCGGCGGGGAGGAGGACGCGCAGGTCGTCCAGGGTCGGCGCGGCCAGCGAACTGAGCCGTCCCGCCTGGCGGGTGACCATGGACTCGACCACCTGACGGGCCAGCCGGGCGTTGCCGAAGGAGCGGTCCCTGGGCATCGCGTCGAAGTACTCCTTGAGCAGCGGGCCGGTGCCGGGTCCGCACTCGTAGCCCATGTTCGCGGCCTGGGTGCGCACGATGGTGACCAGCTCCTCCGAGGAGTAGTCGGCGAACGCGATCCTGCGCGGGAAGCGGGAGGAGAGGCCCGGGTTGGAGCCGAGGAAGCGTTCCATCTCGTCGGTGTAGCCGGCGACGATGACGACCACCTCGTCGCGGTGGTCCTCCATCAGCTTCAGCAGGGTGTCCACGGCCTCCTGGCCGAAGTCGGCGCCGCCGCCACGTGGGGTGAGGGTGTACGCCTCGTCGATGAACAGGACACCTCCGCGGGCCCGTTCGAAGACCTCGCGGGTGAGCTGTGCGGTGTGCCCGATGTAGCGGCCGACCAGGTCGGCGCGGGCCGCCTCGACCAGCTGGCCCCGGTCGAGGACCCCGAGCTGGGTCAGGACCTCCCCGTAGAGGCGGGCGACGGTGGTCTTGCCGGTACCGGGCGGGCCCGTGAAGACCAGGTGGTTGCTGAGCGAGGGGACCGGCAGCCCTGCGGCGGCACGGTGGCGGGCCGTGGTGATGAGGTTGACCAGGTCCGCGACCTCGCGCTTCACCTCGGCGAGGCCGATCATGTCGCCGAGGCGGGTCAGCGGGTCGTCGTCCGGCACGGCGGTGCCGGTGGCCGACGCCGCGGCGGTCGCGGAGACGTCGTCCGGCAGCAGGAGCCGCAGATCGTGCTCACTGACCTGTGGCTGCTCGGCGAGCCGGACCGCCTGTCTGTCCACCATCTCCTCGAACACCCCGCGTGCGGCACGGCCGTTGCCGAATCCGGCGTCCCGTGGCATCGCCTCGAAGTGCGCGGCCAGGGCCGCGGCGGTGCCCTCACCCAGCTCGTACTGGTGCTGGGTGCACATGCTCTCCATGATCGCGACCAGGTCGGGCACGGAGTAGTTCTCGAACTCGACGGTCCTCGAGAAGCGGGAGGCCAGGCCCGGGTTGGAGGCGAGGAAGGCGTCCATCTCGCGGGAGTAGCCGGCCGCGACCACCACCACGTCGTCGCGGTGGTCCTCCATCAGCTTCAGCAGGGTGTCCACGGCCTCCCGGCCGAAGTCGGCGCCGCCGTTGCCGCTGTCGGAGGCGAGCGTGTACGCCTCGTCGACGAACAGGACGCCGCCGAGGGCCCGCTGGAAGGTCTCCGTGGTCTTGATCGCGGTGCCGCCGACGACCTGGGCGACGAGGTCGGCGCGCGAGACCTCCACCAGGTGCCCGCTGCGCAGCGAGCCCAGCTCGGCGAGGATCGCGCCGAAGAGGCGGGCGACGGTGGTCTTTCCGGTGCCGGGCGGACCGGCGAAGATGAGATGTCTACTCATCGGCGGGGCGGACATACCGAGCTGTTCACGGCGCTGGGCGAGCTGGGTCAGGTTGACCAGGGTGCGCACCTGCTGCTTGACGTTCTCCAGGCCGATCAGCGCGTTGAGGGCGCCGAGCGGGCCGTCCGCGCGGTCCGGCGGGGGCGCGTCCGCGGCGCCGGAGCCGGCCGGGTCGGTGTTCTCGGCGCTGCCGGTGCCCCAGGCGTCCCGCTTGCCGTTGCTCACGCTGTTCAGCCCGTCCACCGCGAGCCGCTCGCCGGGGGCGGTCTGGACCAGGCCGCCGCCCTCGTTCTCCCGCGCGAGGCAGTTCACGAGCGAGACCGGCGCGGTGGACTCCACCCGGAAGCCGTCCTGGGAACCGCCGGTGGCCTCGCATCCGCTGAGTGAGGCGAGCGCGCCCTCACGGATCAGGTAGGCATGCCCCTTCGGGGCGTGCACGGCGGTGCGGTTGGCCGTCAGCTCGCCGCCCCCGGCGACCACCACGCCCTCCTCGCCGGATATCTCGACGCGGAAGTCGCGGACGGTGACGTTGCCGCCGTCCTCCACGACCAGGCCGCTAGTGGCGGTGTCGGAGACCCCGCCGCCGGCCAGGTAGAGGATGCTGCCGGAGGCCACGCGCACACCCGCGCCCTTCGGACGCACGATCTCGCAGTCCTCGGCGCGGCCACGGGCGTCCTTGGTCACCGTGATGCCGTCGCCGGAGGGCTCCACCAGCCGGGCCCGGCGCAGCAGCGGGTTGGCGCCGCCGACCACCGCGACCGCGGGCGAACCGCCGATCACCTCCAGGCGGTCCAGCTCCGGTGCCGAGTCCTCCTCCAGGAGCAGTCCGGGACCGTCGCAGTCGCGGACCGTCAGGCCGGTCAGTGCCGGGGACGCGGCCCCGGCGACCCGCAGTGCCGCGCCCTGCGCGCCGTCCACCCAGCAGTCCTCGAAGGTGCCGCGGGAGCGGTCGGTGACCAGCACGCCGTGGCCGCGGGCGCGCGAGACGCGGCAGCGCCGCAGCACCGGGTCGGTGCCCCCGGCCAGTGCGATCCCGTTCCCGGAGGCCCCGGTGACGCGGACGTCCTCCAGGGTCGTACGGCCCGAGCTGCTCAGGTGCACGCCGGTGCTGGTGTCGTGCACCACGGTGCGGACCACCGAGACGGTGCAGTTCCCCTCCAGGGCGATGGAGGGCTTGTCGGTGGAGGAGATGTCGCAGTCCTCGACGTTGCCGCGGGTCTCGCCGTTGGCGAGCAGGCCGTTGCCGCGGGCGTCGCGCACCGTGCAGTCACGCATGCGTGCCTCGCCCTGCTCGGCGAGGACCAGGCCGCTGGTGCCCAGGTGTTCGAGCGTGCAGGACTCCACGGTGGTGGGGGTGGTCGAGGTCACCACGATGCCCGCGCCCTGCGGGTTGCTCACCCGGCAGTTCCGCAGCGCGAGAGAACCCGTCCCCCCGGCGAGCATCGCGGTCCAGGCGGCGCCGACGATCTCGCAGCCGTCGAACGCGGCCTGCCCGCGCCGCACGTCCACGGCCGGCAGCTCGGCGTCGCCGCCCCGGAGGGTCAGCTCGGAGAGCATCACCGCGTCGGCGCGCAACGCGACCACGCTGCCCGAACGCGGCCTGATCTCCACCGTGCCCCGCCCCTCGGCGGCGGTGAGGGTGACCCTGGTGTGGATCACCAGGTTCTCGGCGTACGTCCCGGGCCGGATGCTGATGAGCGCCCCTGTGCGGGCTGCGGCGAGTGCCTCACCGATCGTCGAGAAGCGGTCGGCGGGGCCGACCGACAGTACCTGGCGCGACACGCACCAACCTCCTTGCTACGGCGGCGTCTTCTGCGGACTCCCCCATTTCGCCGGGGGCGCGTGTCGGCGAGCCGACGATGCCATCATGCCTCGTCCCGGTGCGTACGGGTTCCGGGAGCGGTCCTCCCGGCGTCGAGACGTTGTGGTCAGGTGCTCCACTTCTGGGCTGAATTGCCCGAGCAGTGCAACAACTGCAGCGATGCCCCGCTGTTCCGGTTGGCTCCCGCGATGTCGACGCACATGCCGACGACGGTGTTGACCAGATCGTGGGCGCCGTTCAGGGCGAACTTCTGGGCGGCGTTGCCGTTGCACCAGGCGATCTGGATGGGGGTGCCGTCGCTGAAGTTGGCGTTGGCCACGTCCAGACACAGGCCCTTGATGCGGATGGTGCCGTCGGAGGCGAACTGCCACTTCTGCGCGGGGGCGCCGTTGCAGTCCCACACGTGGAGTGCCTTGCCGTCACTGAAGTCGTGGCCCGGTACGTCGATGCAACGGCCCGAAAGGTGACTGCGGAAGGAGACGGGCCCACTGAGGGTCACGGCAGGAGCGGCCTTCACGGGCTGCTTCTTGGCGCCGTCGGACTTCTTCTCCGCACTCTCCTTCTTGGGCTGTTCCTCCGGTTCGGCGGCCTTCTTCGGCACGTCCTTCGACTTCTCCGGCACCGGAACCTTCTCCACCGGCTTCTCGGCCACCGGCTCGTCGGCGTCCTTCTTCTTGTCCTCGGCCGGAGAGGTGGTCTCGGCCGGGGTCACCGCGAAGTCACCCGGTGCCTCCGGCCCGCTCCCGTCGAGCACGGTCCCGGCCGCGGCCACCGACGGCTGCTCGGGGCCCTTGTCGTCGTTCCCGACGAGGATCAGGAAGGGCACCGACACGAGCAGCGCCCCCGCGACCGCGGCCCCGGCCAGCACCGCCTTGCCGGGCCTGCCCACGGTGCCGGCATCCTGCTCCGGCCTGCCGATCGCGGTCGCGGTCATGGTCCGCACGAGTGCGGGCAGCCGGCTCTGCGCGGCGGCGGTGCCGCCGTGGTCGGCCTCGGACTCGGAATCGGACCGGTCGCCGGCTTCGGGGTCGGCCGTCGTGCCCGCCGCAGGTCCTGCGGGTTTTTTTCCCGTCGTGCCGGGCTCCTTCGCAGCCTCTCCCGAGGCCTTCTCGGCTCCTCCGGACGCTTTTTCGGCCTCCGTGGTCCGCGTACCGGCCTTCCCTGCGTCCGCCCCGGTCGCCGGCCCTGCGGATCCGGACGTGGGTGCGGCTGGGGCGGTGGGCGCGGTGCCGACGGCCGACTCCTCGCCGCCGGAGGCGGAGGACTCGACGCGTGCCTTCGGGGAGGCGGGGGGGTGCTGGGACGAACTCGTCACGGGGTCCTCCCTGTGGTGGGGGGCAGTTGGTCGGATGAGCTGGCGGTCCGGTCCGCGGCGGGTGCCGCCGAGGCGGTCCCGACGTGGTCCGCGGTACCGG
The DNA here is from genome assembly GCF_040630715.1 of Streptomyces sp. NPDC005752. Classification (NCBI taxonomy): domain Bacteria; kingdom Bacillati; phylum Actinomycetota; class Actinomycetes; order Kitasatosporales; family Streptomycetaceae; genus Streptomyces; species Streptomyces sp. NPDC005752. The sequence goes on from NZ_JBEXYB010000009.1 coordinate 93,326, forward strand.
TGACTGCGGCGGAGCCGTACTCCGCTTCGGACGCCCACGTGTCGCCCGCGGCGTCCGCAGGGCCGGGAAGGCTCTCCGCCGGGACGAGCAACGGGGCCGCGGCTCCCGCGTTGACCATCAGCATCGTGCCGGGATCCTTCAGTGAGCGGGCCAGTTCCCGTACCGGCAGCGTGTCATGGTGAAGTGCCGACGACATGAACTCGTGTGCGGGCGAGGTGAACAACAGGACCACCGGTGCGCCGTCCTGCCCGGTGGCCGTCAACGGCCCGCCGTCCTGTCCGCGCACCACGGTGACGTCCGCCGCCGCGAGCGCCGAGAGCGCCTCATCCACCGAGCCGTAGCCGGTGGCGGCCCGCTGCGCGGCGGCGTCCACCGGATCGGTGGGCTCCGGCCAGCCGAGCACCCGTGCCGAGGGCCGGTACGCCGGGTTGGCGCGGTACTCCCCGACGCCGCCGCTCGCGTCCGACTGCCACTCCCCCAGCACCGCCCACTCGGCCGGCGTGCCTTCCTCTGTCCATTCGGGGTCCACCACACCGACCCAGTGCCCCGGAGCACGGCGAGCGGCGGCCTTCACGGCCTCGGGTATCTGGGAGGTGTCGGCGGCAACGGTGTCCCCGGTGACGGCCGCCCCGGGTTCGGCGGCCGGATCCGAGGCTTCGGGCATGACGAACGGGGCGCCGTTCGCGCCCTCTTGTCGCTCTCCGGGCCGCATTTCCACCTGAACTCTTGGGTCTGTACGAATTCTCGGCTGTTGAAACGCCAGGCGCGCACGCCGACATTGATCAGATCGGGGAGCCAACAGGATGTCATACGAGTCCTGCCCATGGGAGTTCGGAGTGGGTCCGTTTGGGCCGCTGACGTGCCCGCTTCCTGACCGGATGGAGAACTTTCCGGGAGCAGTGAGGCAGAGGAGGACAAAGTGACGGTGGGTGTCGGAGTGCGGGCGCGGCCCTTCTCGCCGCGACGGGCTACGTTGTGTACGCCATCGGCCTCTTCGACGTGCAGCGCCTCACGGCCCGGACGTCCGGACCGGGCCGCACGGCACACCCTCACAGTTCGGAAAGGCGTCGGACCAGCGGCCGCCACCGCGCCGGGTCACCCGGAATTCGACGGCGAGGACCGGGCGACCCGGCCCCCTCGACGCGATGTCCGCCAACGCCTCGAGGGCTCGCAGGTGTTCTTCCGGCCCCATCGCTGCCCACCGACAGCTCCGCCACCGAGAAGGAGTAACCGCATGGCCTCCCAGCCCCCCACCCCCGGCGCGAACACGACGGCGGCCGCTGCCCCCGACGCGAAGGAGGCCGGCTCCCGGCCCGCACCGGCCGAGGAGACGCCGGCCCTCGTGGCCGCCCCCGAGGCGGAGGCCGGAACCCCTCCGGCCGGGGACACCGCGGCAGCCCCTCCCGCGGCTGCCAAGGCCGAGGCACCCGAGGCCGAGGAGGGTGTCGGCGTGGCGACGGCAGCCGTGACGGCGCCCGGAACCAAGACCGCCACGGGCGTCAACGGCGGCCGTCCCCGTACGCCGGTCCTGGCGGGTGCCGCCTTCCTCGGCGCGGCCCTGGTCGCCATACCCCTGCTGCTGGTCGGAAGCGCCAACGACAAGGGAGGGGACGACACGCCGATGCGGCCGGTGGCCGGGGGTGCTGACACCGTCCTCAACCCGAACTCCGCCCCCGCCGACCTCGAGGACTACGTGGCCGGGAAGCCGAGCCCGTCCCCGACCAAGGAGAAGCCGAAGCCGGTCGAACCGAAGGTCGTCGCCCCCGTCGTTCCCGCGCCGGAGCCGACGCCGAGCCCGTCCGCGACGAAGCCCAAGGCCAAGGCGAAGCCGAAGCCCAAGGCGTCCCCGAAGCCGGACTGGAGCACGGTGGCCATCTCCGCGCCGAGCGTCATCCAGGTCAACCAGGCCTGGACGACCAACCGCATCAAGATGGTCATGCAGACCGACGGCAACCTCGTGGTCCTCAACGAGCACGGTAAGCCGATCTGGGCTGCGATGACCTTCGGCCAGAACCACCGGGCGATCTTCCAGCCCGACGGCAACCTCGTCATCCACAACGGGGACGACCGCCCGATCTGGGCTTCCAAGACCCACGACCACCCGGGCGCCCAACTGGTCCTGCGGGCGGACGGCAGGGTGGTCGTCCTGGACAACGGCAACGTCGTCTGGTCGACCTGACACCCTTGCGAAGCAATCCCGGTCGCCCATGTGCGCCGCGTTCCCGCGCGATCGGCCACCGGCCGACGGAGTCAGGTGCGGCCGGGTGCCGCGTCGCTGCCCCCCGGTCAGCCTGTGCGGGCGATCCGATCGCGGCGTGCGCACGCACCGGTGTCCGGCACCGTGGACCGTTCACGGTGCCGGGCACAGGCCCGGTGGGCGTACGGCCGCCAGGCGGCGCGGATGACGGGTGGTCAGCGGATCGCGGCCCCCGGGGCGGCGTCGAGCAGGCCCAGTTCGTCGCGGCGGGGCAGCCCCTCCCAGTCGCCGTCCGAGGCCACGGCGAACGCCCCGAGCGTGTTGGCGCGGGCCAGACGTCCAGCCGGTGGCAGCCCGTCGAGCAGACCGGAGAGGTACCCGGCGCAGAACGCGTCTCCGGCCCCCACCGTGTCGCGCACGGGTACGCGCAGTGCGGGCTGGTTGTGCCGGGCGCCCTGCCGATCGCGGTACGCGGCTCCCTCTCCCCCGCGCTTGACGACCACTTCGCGCACACCGGCGTCCAGCAGCGCGTCCACGGCCCGTTCCTCGCCGTCAGCTGTCGCGGCGAAGGCATCCGTCACGACGGGAATTTCGTCGTCCGAGGCGATCAGGACGTCGAGGTGAGGCAGCAGCGGTCGAAGTGCGTTGCCCGCCTCCTCCGCGGTCCAGAGACGTTGCCGGTGGTTGACGTCCAGGGTGACCGTCCAGCCCTGGGCGTGCGCATGGGCGGCGGCAGCGCGGACGGCCTCCAGCGGGCCGGGGCCGAGCGCGCAGGTGATGCCGGTCAGGTGGAGGACTCGGGCGCCGTCGTCGAGAGCGGGTGCGATGTCGGCGGGAGTCAGCTGCGAAGCGGCGGAACGGCTGCGCCAGTAGTGGACGCGCGCCAGGTCGGCGACGCGACGCTCGCGGAGCATCCCGCCGGTGGGGGCCGTGGCGTGTGTGCCGGCGCGGGTGATGTCGACCCCTTCCCCGCGAAGCGTACGCAGCACGAGGCGGCCGGGCTCGTCGTCGCCGACCAGGCCCGCCCAGGCGGCGCGGTGGCCCAGCCGGGACAGGCCGATGGCCACGTTGGACTCGGCACCGGCCACCGTGGTCCGGGCCTGCGCCCCGACCGCCAGAGGCCCCGGCAGCTGGACGGCGAGCATGGTCTCACCGAACGTCAGCACATCGACGGAGGCGGGTACGGCGCCCGTACCGGCACTCATGCCCCGCCCCGTCCGTCGCGACCGCAGAGCGCGACGAAGCGGCGGGCGCGTCCGCGCAGGGCCTCGATGTCGCCGCCGTGCGCGGCGTCGCCCACCAGCGGCGAGCCGACGCCTACCGCGACGGCCCCGTTCGCGAGGTACTGCTCGGCGCTGGTCAGGTCCACTCCGCCGACCGGTACGAACGGCACGTCGGGGAACGGGTCCCGCAGGGCCTTGAGGTAGGCGGGGCCGCCGAGCGAGGCGGGGAACAGCTTGACCGCGTCGGCGCCCGCGCGCAGGGCGGCGACCGCTTCGGTCGGGGTGAGCGCGCCGGCCAGGACCGGCAGTCCGGCACGGACCGAGGCGGCCACGGACTCGGTGCAGGCAGGGGTGACGATCCACCCGGCGCCCGCCTCCCGGGCGCGGGCGACGTCGTCCTCGGTGAGTACCGTGCCTGCCCCGACGACGGTGCCGGGGCCCACCTCGGCGACGGCGCGGCGGACGACGCCGAGGGCGTCGGCGGTGTTGAGGGAGACCTCGACGAGCGCCACGCCCTCCTCCGCGAGGGTCAGGACGGTGCGCAGCGCGGCGTCGGGGTCCGATCCGCGCACGATGGCGGCCAGGCGGGTGCGCCGGAGCACTGTGCCGAAGCTTTCACCGTTCGGAGAATTCATATCGTTCACGTCATTCACGTCATTCACGTCGTTCGTCCAGGGTGGGGGACTGCGAGGAGCCCACAGAGGGCGGCCGAGCGGTCACCGTTCGGCGCAGGAGCCGTAGGTGCGGCGCCGTACCGGGTTGCACCGGTCCACGACGGCCGCGAGACGGCCGCCCCACAAGACGCCCGGCTGGTCCCGGTGCACCGGGCCACCGTACGCGTCGTGGCGCGGACACCGCCGATCCGCCTCCGGTGGACGTGGAACGCCCTGCCGGGCGGGCCCTCCCGGCCTCGACCGGAAGGACGGACACCGGCCCGTGCCAGGAGACCGGTTTCGCCTTTCCGAGTGCGCGATCTTGACACCGCCGCCGTCGAGTGGTGGTTTAGACCACTCCACCTGAATGTGGTGGTCCACTTACGTGGAGGTGCAGTGATCCGTATGTCTGAAAGCCATCCGTACTGTCTGCCCCGTGTTCCCCGGCTCCCCCTTCTCGGCGCCGCCGCCCTGCTGGCCCTGGGCACGCTCTCCGCTCCCGCGTGGGCGGCCGGGGGGTCTGCCACCACGGCGGCGCCCGCCCCGTCCGCGGCAACGCCCGTCGTCACCCCCACCCCGCAGAACATGAAGTCGGCGGGGCGCGACCTCAGAGTCCCGGCCCGCGTGCGCCTCGTCCTCGGTGACGACGTCGATGCCCGGAGCGCCGACCTCATCAAGCGGGCACTGACCGCGGCAGGGGCCCGTCACATCGAAACGACCACGGCCGGGGACGCCGCCTCGGCGCCGCGCGCCCACGGGGCGAAGCTGACCGTCGTGGCCGGTTCCGTCAAGGACAGGGCGGTGGCCGGCGCCCTCCGTGCCACCGGCGGCACCGTACCCGGCACGCTGGTCGCGGAGGGCTACTCCCTCGCCTCCCGAGGCGGCACCGTCGTGCTCGCCGGCAACGACGGGGACGGCATCTACTACGCCGCCCAGACACTGCGTCAGTTGGTGACCGGAAAGCACACCATGGCGTCCGTGTCGATCACCGACCACCCGTCCATGCCGCTCCGCGGCAGCATCGAGGGCTTCTACGGCGCCCCCTGGTCGCACACCGACCGACTCGACCAGCTCGCCTTCTACGGCGACATCAAGGCCAACACCTACATCTACACGCCGAAGGACGACGCGTATCTGCGGGAGGAGTGGCGCGAGCCCTACCCCGCAGACAAGCTGTCCGACCTGCGTGAGCTGATCGAGCAGGCGACCTCCCACCACGTCGACTTCACCTACGCCGTCTCCCCGGGCCTGTCCGTCTGCTACAGCGACCCCGATGACGTGAACGCCCTGAAGGAGAAGCTGGGCAGCCTCTACGACCAGGGCGCCCGCAACTTCTACGTGGCCCTGGACGACATCAGTTACACCAAGTGGAACTGCGACGGCGACCAGGAGAAGTACGGCGCCCCGGGCCGGGGCAGCGCCGGACAGGCGCAGGCCGACCTGCTCAACGCCGTGCAGCAGGACTTCATCGACCAGCGCGCGGGCGCCGAGCCGCTCCAGTTCGTGCCCACGGAGTACTCCGACACCGCCGACTCCGCCTACAAGTCCGTGCTGCGCGAGCAGTTGGACCCGAAGGTGATCGTGCAGTGGACGGGAACGGACGTCGTTCCCCCCTCGATCAGCCTGGCGGACGCCGAGGCCGCCTCCGCGGTGTGGGGACGCAAGGTGTTCCTCTGGGACAACTACCCGGTCAACGACTACGGGCAGACGACGGGCCGACTGCTGATGGCCCCGTACGACAAGCGGGAAGCCGGGCTGCACAAGGCGCTGAGCGGCATCGTGCTCAACCCGATGAACCAGGCCGCGGCGAGCAAGGTCGCCCTCTTCGGCGGGGCGTCGTTCGCCTGGAACGACGACGACTACGACCCGGACCGCACGTGGCGCGCGGCGGCCGGCTACCTGGCCGGCGGTGACCGCGCCACCACCCGGGCGCTGCTGGCCTTCTTCGACACCGAACACCTCGCGCCGACGTTCGGCGACACGAACTGGCAGCCGCAGGCCCCTGAGCTGAAGGCGCGTCTGGCGAAGTTCACAGATGCCTGGAGCAGCGGATCCCCTGCCCGCCGCCAGGCCGCGCTGCGGGAGCTCGGTGCCTACGCCGACGTGCTGGCCGCTGCTCCCGAGCAGATCCGCGCAGGCGTGGACGACCCGGCCTTCCTCGCCCAGACGAAGCCCTGGCTGGACGCCCTCGACGTATGGGGCGACTCCCTGAACGCCACCCTGGACGGGCTGCGGGCCCAGCTCCACTCGGGCGACGGAAAGGCGGACTTCGCCGAGGCCGCCGACCTGGCGGAGCAGGCCGCCGCGTTCACCACCATCCCGGGCACGACCCGGCCGCAGGGAAAGATCAAGGTGGCCGACGGGGTGCTGGACACCTTCGTCGAGCAGGCGCCGAAGATGTGACGCGCGACCCCGGGCGCCGAAACCAGGCGCCCGGGGCAGTCGGCCGTCGCGCCCCGGGGATCTGCGGACGAAGAGGCCGCGGACACGTCCTGCTCGGACTCGTGCCGCCGGGGGCCGGAGGTGAAGCAGCAGGGCCCGGATCCCGACGACCGGACCCAGCACGAGGAACGCCCGTAGGCTGCGACCCCTTGCCCGCAGCCCACGTACCGTCCCGTCCCACCCTGCGGCCTGCGCGCGGGGGCCGCGTCAGGGCCTACTCGCCCGCCGGTCCGCCGGCGCTCGCGTCGCCCGGCTCCGGACGCCCGATGGTCACGGCGCCGTGGAAGCCGTCCGGCGATACGGCCGACATCGCGTCGAGCGACGCGTCGGCGACCGGCAGCAGATGCGCGTCGACCCAGGTGTCCCCCGTCGCCGCGTTTGCCCAGGGGTCCTCGATCACTACGGCGCCGGGCGCGGTGCCGTGGCAGAGCACCCAGTGCGGAACGTCGAACCCCTGCATACCTGCGAGCGACACCAGGAGCAGCACGTGCTCCCCTCGCTCGACCGCATCCCGGATCGCGGCCACGGAGAGGTGGCGCGGGTCGATCGGAACGCCGATCCCGTCGGCGTCGTCACGCGACATGCGCTGGAGGCAGGCACGCCACTCCTGCTCGCTCTCGGAGAGGTGGCCGAGCATGACGGGCAGGTCCGTGTCCAGGTGGACCGCGACGGGCGACGACGGCCACGCCCGGCGCACCGCGACTCCCAGTCCGACGGGCTCGCACGCCTGGAAGTTGGTCGCGTCGCGCCAGAACGTCAGCTCCGCCCGGCGGTCCAGCGCCTCCCGTGCCATCGCCCCCGCCTGCGTCTGCGCGACCAGCGCGGTGACGGCGCCGCAGGTGAAGTGCGTGCTCTGCCCGTAGTACGGGGGCTCCGTCACCGCGGCGTCGCCGAGCCAGCGGACGTATCCGGTGGTGGGTCCGGCCGCGCCTGCGGACTGCGCGAGCGGATGACGCAACGGTAGGAAACCGGCAGCGGCGGCGGACTCCGCGCTTGCCGTCCATCCTTCCCACTTGATCTGCGCGAGCTCCAGACCGCGTGCGTGCGCGGCCACCGCCTCGACGGCTGCCGGCACGTCGCCGACGGCGTCGACGATCTTCAGATAGGCCGTGTGCGGGCGGGCCGTGACCAGTGCGGCAGCGGTCCATTCCTCGCCCTCGTCGCCCTGGACGGCCACGATGTGCGGAGCTTGGGCCGACCGGTCGACCGAGTGCCAGCGTGCCACCACCTCGTCGTGTCCGAGGTGCCTCAGCGGGGCCGGCGTGGTGCCGGGTTCGAACGGGACGACGACGTTTCTCACGGGCGTTTCCTGCGGGGCTGCCACGGCGGTGCTCCTTGCGGGTCGGAGGGGACGGGGACGGGATCCACCTCGCGGTGTCATGACGGCACCCACTGCCTGTGGCCTGCCTTGTGGCACAGCCTGCCCCACCGCCCGGACATGAGAAGAAGACAGGGCCCCGCCGTTCCGGCGGGGCCCTGTCGCCTGCTCCCGGACCGACGCCGGAGCAGCACGCCCCGTCACCCGGGCGGAAGCAGCGGTGAGAGGAAGCGGCTCGGCTCACCGTGCCAGGTGATGGCGAGCGCGTCACGGGCACGGGTGGCCGCGACGAAGAGCAACGAGCGCGCACGGTGCAGTTCGCGCTGGTGACGGCTCGGGTCCGTGCGCTCCCACGCGTCCACGGAGGTACGGGGCACGAGTCCTTCGGACACCCCGGCGATGATCAGACAGCGGTACTCCAGTCCCTTGAACCGGTACATGGTCCCGATGTGGACACCCTGGTCGTTCCGCGGTCCGTCCTGGGTGATCTCCGTCGGGGTGATGCCGCGTCGGGCGAGACGGTCGGCGAGTTGGGTGACCATGTCGTTGGTGGGGACGCAGATCGCCGTGGACTCGCGGGGCACGTCGTGCCAGGCGCACAGTTGCTCGACGACGAGGTCCATCTCCTCGTCCCAGCTCCGTGCGCCCGCCAGGGACGGGCGTGAGCCTTGGAGGACGGAGCGGTATCCGGCGATCGTGTCGGCGCTGCCGTCCAGGTCGTCGTAGCCCGCGTCGTCCAGGTCGTCGTAGCCCGCGTCGTCCAGGACCCGGATGGCGTCGCGGAGGATCTCCCTCGTGGTCCGGTAGCTGAGGGTCAGCCGGGAGGACCGGCCTCGGATGTGGACGCCGAGGCTGCCGAGCGTGACCTGGTTGTCGTAGATCCGCTGGTGCGTGTCGCCGACGAGGAAGATGTCGTCGGGCTCGGCCGGCACCATGGCGCGCAGCATCTTCCAGTGTGCGGCGCTGAGGTCCTGCGCCTCGTCGACCACGATGTGCCGGTAGCGGTAGCGCAGCCAGGCCCCGGAACCGGCCTCGACGTGGAGGTTGTCCAGGCCTCCACGGTCGTCGCGCTCCTCCGACCGCCGGTCGATCCTGGCCTTACGGGCGATCTCCAGTCGTGCCGCTCGCTCGGCGACCTGGCGGTGGGTCTCCAGCCCCTTGGTCTCCAGACGTTGCGTGAAGCGCTCGGCCAGCTGCCAGATCCCGGCTCGCTCGGGGCGTGTGACGCTTCGTCCTCGCCCGGCGCGCCGGGCCGCGAAGTAGTCGCTCCGGGACGTCACGGCCTGGCCGAGGATGACCTGGTTCCATTCGTCACTGAGGAACTCGGCGCTCCAGCGGGTCTCGCCCGCCTCGGTCTGCTTCTGGGAGCAGACCGTCCACCCCGACCTCGCCGGCCCGAGGGCCGGCAATTCGTGGATCTCGCCGACCAGCCGGGATTTCATCTGGAGGTCAACCGTGTCTCGTGGGTCGCGGACCGCAGCATCGCGGTCGGCGAATTCGTCGGGCATGCCCTGCGAGAACCCGCCGCCGAGCCGAGCTCTCCCACGCCGACCGCGTAGTCGTGATCCTCCAGAACTGCCCCAGCTCCCCGAAGCGGGCGTGCCATTCCCAATGTGTCCGAGGCGTGGTCGGCGGAGGTGGGCAAGGGCATACCCGGAAGAGAGCGCCATTCCGGTACATTGGCGCCCGCCATGGCTTTGGCTGCGGTGAGCTCGCGCATCCGCTCTACATGTGCGGAGCACTGGAACCGGAGATACGCGGCAGCATTCGACTTCGATCCGTCGCAGCCCGTCTGTGTTCTTTCTGCGTTCTTTCTGCGTTTTTCTGTCGAATCGAGGATCGAGACCTCGACCTTGGCAAAGATCTCGTTGCGTTACGAGGGAGGGCGGTGCAGTAATCTCTGTGGCCCACCGCGCCATTTCACGCGAGCCCATGTCCGTCGAGCGGTAGAGGGTGCACTCCGGGCCACTGTCAGAATCGACACGTGCCGCCACGGCCAGACCGTCCCTCACAAGGCGCTAAGGGTTGTAAAGACTTGTCCGCCGGCGATCGGGCGCGCCTGCCGAAAACATCGTCGGCCTCACGAAAGGCCGTTGCCGCACCGATGCAGAACCCGGCCGCGAGTTGGGCGCAGGTATCACCGCACCTCAAGTGAGCAAGGGCGGGCAGAGTCCGCCGGCCCAGGCCCACCGGCAACCGTCACCACCGGCTTTCCGGTCTCGCGCCGCCGGGCCGGAACGGTCCTGTCAGACAGTCAGGATGTGGCTGGACAGATCGATCGACGACGGGCCGCCATGCACGCGAAGCTCTTGGAGGACACGAATGGGCTTGGTCAGAACCCGTCCACCAAGAGCTTCCTCACGTTGCACAGCGGCCCGCCTCGCCTGTGCCGCCGCAGAACCAGGCAAAGGCCTCAACGCGTACGGCTTCGCCGCAGCGCAGGCTGGATTCGAGGCCGAAAGGCGCACATGTCGCGCCACATTACATTCGACGCAGCATGTGCAATCCAGCGCTAAACGAGGTTAGCAGCCCACATTCTTGATGCCAGTCCCTGACACTCCAAGCATTCCACCGTAGCGGAATTCCTGAGTCTTGTTGGCACCGATCGAGAACTTCGGATCCGTGCGCAGTGCCATCGTCACAGTGAAGCACTTGGTGCTGGCACAAGAGTTTTTGACAGTGACATAGCGGTCATTTGCCCCGGTGCTCCACTTGCTCACCGTGACGCAACTAGCGAGGGGCTGAACTTCTTCCGCCCCCGAGTTTGCGGCAGCCTGCCCCGCCGTAAGACCCAGCGAGCCACCCATCACTATTGCGGTCACTGCCATGGAAGCAAACTTGCGCATATTTCAATTTCCCCTGTTTGATCGAACAGAATGCCGATCAGCTCAAACGTTCGAACTGATCAACGAAAGTAGTACCAGTCACACTCATCAGGCAGCAAGCAAGTATCTCGGTCTCGCCAAAAAATGGCTCGATCGGCCTTGATCCACTTTGACGGTCATCCGAGATCGGGGGATTCGTCCCCGGGAGGATGTCGATCATGGAGAGCGCGGGGAAGAAGCCTCGCCGCCCTCGCTGTTCGTTCCCGCCGGAGTTCAAGGCCGAGATCGTCGGGCTGTGCAGACGGGGTGACCGCTCGATCGGTCAAGTGGCCAAGGCCTTCGAACTGACCCAGGCCGCGGTGAGGGACTGGGTGAAGCAGGCCAAAGTCGATGCCGGCGGGCGCAACGGGCTGACCAGCAGCGAACCCGAGGAACTGGCCGCGTCGCGGCGGGAGAACCGTCGGCTGCGCGAAGATGTCGGTGTCCTCGAGCGGGCCACAGCTCTCTTCGCGAAGGAGACCCGGTGACGGTGCACCCGTTCATCGCGGCGGGGAAGCAGGCAGGTCACAAAGTCAATCGGGCGTGTGAGCTGATGAAGGTCTCCCGGACCGCCCTCTATGCCCGTCGCTCCGGTCTGACCCGGTCCTCGTGCGGTGCGGGACGCCGAGCGGACCGACCTCTGGTGTGATTTCCGGCCAACACCGGCGAGGGCATGTCCGGGCGCTGCGGCACGATCATCGCGAGCGGCTGTGCCTCACCGTGGGCGACACCAGGATCGCGTCCGACTACACGACCGCCACAGGGCTGTTGTTCGAGGATGTGCGGGACGCTTTCCGCGCCAGCCGTGCCGCCGTCAAGATCGCAGTGCTCGACTGCTGCAACGCGGGGCTCGCCGCGCAGGACTACGGCCGTCTCTCCCCGGACCGGATCCCCCCGGTGTCCGGCACCTACCTGCTGATGAGCAGCAGCGCGTTCGAGAGCTCCTGGTACGAGGAGGAGGACGTCCACGACGCGCAGACGTACTTCACCCGAGCCCTCGTGGACACCGTGCGGGAAGGTGTCGCCGGCGGGCCGGCAGGTCTCACCTTCGATCACATCTTCCCCGTGGTCGCCGACCAGCTCGTCGAGAACGGCAGGCCCGAGCCCGGCCGCCGAATCGAGGACAACGCCGCCGGCTGGGTGTTCGCCCGCAACAACGCCCCCGAGGCGCCGTCCGAGCCCGGAGGCGATCCCGAAGCTCTCTACCGCTCGGCGTACCGCATGGAGACCGAGGAGGGTGTCGAGCAGCTCCCCCTGATCACCTTGCGCTATCAGGCGGCCGCCGCGCCCGGACACGCGCCTTCGATGAACCGGCTGGGCCAGATGGCCGAGGGCCGGGTCCAGGCGAGGATCCAGGGCATCAAACCGGGGCCCGTCACCGGCGAGGCGCTCCAGGAGGCGACGGAGTGGTACACCAGAGCCTACGAAACCGGTGATCACGCGGCCCCGCTCCACCTCGGACAGCTCTACGAGGAGCAGTACGGCAACCAGAGGCAGGCACTGTCCTGGTACGACCTCGCCGACCGCCGGGGCAACAGTGCGGCGAAGGAGCGCCTGACCGGGCTGCAACAGCGCATCCGTCTCGGGATCGGCGCGTCCCCGCGGCCTGAGGACGGGAGCGTCGGGGAGCCGGACGAAGACACCGGGACAGGACTCACCTACGCCGGTCAGGCCACCGAGCTGCTGCGTGGGCAGTGGCTCGCGGAGTGGGGCGACACGGCGCCTGAACACCTGGCTCTGGCCGAGTGCCTCGATGTGCTCGCGGAGGCCTGCGGCGGAACCCATGGCGAGTGGGGAACCCTGCCGCAGCCGGAACAGGCTTACGTGCTGCGTCACTTCACCGACTCGCTGCCACGCAGGACGGAGCTCGTGAAGGCGTCACGCCGCTACTACGAGTCCGTCGGCCCGGGCAAACTACGCGCCCACGCCGCCCGCCTCCGCCGCCGGGCGGAAGAGGACCCCATCGCCCCCCCGGCACGGGAGAGGCGCCATGACGATCCCGAACCTCAGCACGGCACTCCGGCAGACCCTCGAACGCCACCGATTCTCGCTCCTGCCGCAGCCGGGAGTGCCCGTCGGCGAGGAGACCGCGCACCTCGTCCTCGACCAAGGTGAGGAGACGTTCCACGCCGGGCGCGTGAGCCACGACCGGGGGCTATGGTCGGCCTTCGCCGTCGTCCGCCCGCAGGGGCTCTGGCGGGCCGACGAGGTCGGCCGGTACGAGTCGTTCGAGGATGCCGTGCTCGCCGTCCTCATGAGTTTCACGTACGTGGAGTAGGAGGCCCGGAATGCGTGTCGAACCCCGGTTCCGCGATCAGATCAGATGTCTCGTCCTCAAGGACCGCAGGGCGAAAGCACTCGACGAGGCCCTCTCCCCCGGGGACAGGATCGCCTTCAACGGCTTCCTGGTCTCGGTCGTCGCCGAACTTCTCGCGCCCAGGCTGGGCGACCGGTGTGGCGTCGACGAACTCGCGGTCTTCAGCGACCAGGTCGCCGCCGCACACCGCGACGAGCGACGACCGGTCAACGAGTTCGTCGTGGAGGAGATCCTCCGTGAGGTGTACGGAGTGCCACGGCTCTTCCTGACGGACCCTGTGCCGCCCAGAACCGTATCGGCGGCGGGCGCGGCGATCGTGCGGTACCTGAACAACACGGACAGCACCGTCGCCGCCGACATCGACCGCATCCTCGACACCGCCGTGGAACTCCGCGGGCGCCGCGACCCGCATTGAGGCCGTTGCCGGTGGGTCAGGGAGTACGCATGAGGTTGCGGAGGCCGGCGACGAGGGCGGGGACATCGCGTTCGATCTGCTCCGGGACCTCCGGCTCCGGCGCATCCGGGTTCTGGAGCTCGGTGTGGCAGGGGCGGCAGAGGCCGTCCGGGAGCGCCTCGGCCGGGCCGGGGCGGCCGCATTCTGTGCACTCGACCAGGAGACCGCGCACGGGAGTGCCGGGCGGGCCCTGGGTCGACGCCGGTGCTGTGGGCAGCCGGGGCGGCATCTTGTCGGTGAGGCGGCGGCGTACGAGGCCGACGGGCGATCCGATGCGCTCGGGGAGCCCGGCGGTGAGCGCCGAGGTGAGGTAGCCGGCGCTGACACCGCGTGCGAACCAGGCGGCGGCGAGCGGTTCCAGCGCGGTGCAGTCGGCCGCGGAGAGCGCCAGGTGGGGTTCGCTGCGGCCGAGTTCGGCGAGGGCGAGGTAGGCGGGGGAAGGGGCCGCGACAGCCGTGGGGATGCCTGCGCTCGGCTCGGTCCGCGGTGCCGGGGGCGTGGGCGGGTTCGGTCGCGCCGTGGTGCCTCGCTCCGCCGCGCGCTGCTGGGGTACGACCGCCGGCTCGGCGGCGGGTGCGGGTGCCTGCTCCAGGTCGGCGGCGGCCTCGCCTGCGAGCTTGGCGGTCCACCACTCGTTGTCGTGGGCGGTACGGGACCAGTAGGTGAGCGTCACCCACCGGCACTGGCCGTCCCCTTCGACCCGGCAGCGCACACGGCGCAGATGTCCGGCCACGGCGAGGGCGCGCAGCGCGGTGCCGATGGCCATCTGGCCGTACAGGGGCATGTCCTTGGCCAGCGACTTGATGTCCATGGCGGCACCGTCGGGCAGGTGGTCGACGTACCCGGCGACAAAGCGCTCCCGCTCGGACAGCAGGGCGAAGGCGCTTGCGCTGGAGGGTCCTTGGGACGGGACGGTCTGCTTGCCGTAGCCGGTGTGGGCCTTGCGGTAGGGGCGCGAGGCTGCGGGGGCGGGCGGGGCGGAGCTAGGGTGCTGGGTAGCCACGAGATCGTCCTTCTGGGTGCTCGATCTTGGGTCAGACCCCGGCCGGTGCGCCTAACACCGCGTCGGGGTCGTCTCGTTGTGGGCACCGTAAGCAGGCGCGACTCTCCGCTGCAACTCGATCACGATTAGTCATACTTGCTGGCCGTGACGGGGTGGGGAGGGAGGGGAGGTTTCCCCAAAAGCCCTTACCTACCTCCCGGATGAACAACACAGCTCGAATCCCGGAGCCCGACACTCGACCCTCGGAACCCGAAGCTCAAGCGTCGGTCCTGGGCACCTCCCCGGACCCCCGAACGAGTGAATGAACGCTGCGCGACGCTCGAACCCCGAGATTCGAGACCCGAGCGCCGTACCGAGGTGCTTCCCCTGCGCTGCCTCTTCGGGTGAGTGCCGGCCCGCCCGGAGCGCAGTCGGAGGCCCGCGACCTGAGCGAAGAAGTCCCGCTCTCCCGGTTCCGGAATCACCACGCACTCCACATGCCATGTCGTCGAGGGGACTTCAGAGTCTTCTCGTCAGCCGCAGCGAGCGCCGAACGAGCGTCGCAGCTACCGCTCCTCTGCATGGCGAGCCCGGTGTTCGGGCCGCCGCCGTCGGCGATCGTGCGTCCGGCGGAGCCCCGTGACATGGGTGAGGGGGTGGCCGGGCGCATCACGCCCGGCCACCCCCTCCGTCCCATGTGTCAGGGCGTCAAGCTGTGGCCCAGGTGGCCGCCGCTCTCCGTTCCGAGGACCGTACGGGTGAGGTAGAAGCTCGCTGCGACGCTGATGCCGCCGCTGCCACTGGGCAGGTGCAGCAGGACGCCGTTACCGGTGTCCTCTCCCTCCACGCCGACGGTCAGGTCCGCGCGGCCCCAGCCCGACAGGTCCGTGAGGCTGACGGAGGAACCGAACCGGTCTCCGGACTCCGTGGACCCGACGATCTGCGCGGTGTCCTGCGAGTAGGCCACCGAGCCGCTCCCCGAGAGCCCGGCCGACGTCGAGGCGAAGAGGACCGCCGATCCGGCGTCCTTGCGCGCGACGCCGTCCCGGGTGAGGTCCTCGCCCGGCGCTCCGGCCACCACGTCCGCGTAACCGTCGAGGTTGAAGTCACCGACGGAGACGGCGGTGCCCATGCCGTCTCCGGACTCGGCTCCGCCCGGGACGCCGGTGGAGTCCTGGTGGAGGCGGGTGACGCCGGAGAATCCGGTGGCTGCACCGTAGACGGCCATGATCGAGCCGCCCGGGACGGTGGTGCCGGCCTCCTTGCTGTCGGGCTGGCCGACGACGATGTCCGCGTAGCCGTCACCGTTGAGGTCGCCGGAAGCGATACTGCGGCCACCCTTCACCGAGAGGTTGCCGACCTTGCCGAGACCGGTCTTGGATCCCTTGAACCAGGTGATGCGGGCCGTGCCGCCGGTGTCGCGCCAGTTGAGGGCGATGTCGCCGTAGCCGTCACGGTTGAAGTCACCGGCCGCCGCATCGGTGTAGGCGACGGCTCCGGTGGCCGTGCTCAGAGTGCCGGCCGTGGTGGCGCCATCGGTCAGGCGGACGTTCCAGCTGCCGCCCTTGCCCACTCCGGCGCTGAAGACGTCCGCACGGCCATCGGCGTTGAAGTCGCCGACAGCCAGGGCCGAACCGAGCTTGGCTCCTGCCGGGGTGACCGCACCCGTGGTGTAGGACGTGCCCGTGGAGAGGCCGGGGCCGTAGAGCAGGGTCACCGAACCGCGGTCGGCGGAACCGCTGGTGTCGTCCTCGCCGGGGGCACCGACCACGAGGTCGGCGTAACCGTCGGCGTTGAGGTCGCCGTACGCGGTGGTCGTACCGAAACCGTCGCCGGACTCCGAGGAGCCGGGGACGCCGGCACTGTTCTGGTTCACGCTCTTCTTCGAGGTGCCCACCGGGCCGTCGGAGGCGCCGGGCACGACGGTGACCGAGCCGGCGCCGGAAAGGGCCCGGGGCGTGCCGGCGACCACGTCGGTCACACCGTTGCGGTCGAGGTCGGTGGTGCCGAGGGCGTGCGAGATGCCGGGGGTCGCGGCCAGCTTCCGGATGAGCGGCAGCTGGGAGTAGAGGTTCCTGCCCGGGCAGGCGGTGTTGTTGGTGTCACGGTGTCCGAAGACGGCCGGCAGGGTCACCTGCGTACCCTTGGCGATCTTGTTCCCGTCGACGCCCGCGTCCCCGGCCGAGGTCAGCGTGACCTGGGCCGCCGGGCTGACTCCGTACTGGCCGAGCCGCCAGGCCGCGATCCGCGCGATGGCGTCGAGGGCGGGCCTGGTGGGCTTGGCGCTCTCGAAGTTACCGAGGTAGGAGATGCCGATGGTGTTCGTGTTGAAGCCGTAGTCGTGCGCTCCGCGGACCGGCAGGTCGGTGCCGCCGCTGCGGCCCTCGAAGATGCGCCCGCAGCGGTCGACGAGGAAGTTGTAGCCGATGTCGAACCAGCCCTTGGCGAGATGCCCCTGCTGGACGGTGCGGACGCGCTCGGCGGAGTCCGTGCAGGACTTGGAGTTGTCCAGGTCCACGCCTGTGTGGTGGACGACGATCGCGTCGACCTTCTCGGAGTACTCGGGGGTGCCGTTGTACGCGGTCGACGCGCCCCACTGCGCCTGGGACAGCATCGGCGGCGCGACCACGGTGGACGGCGGGGCCGTGGGCACGGTGGGTGTGGGCTCGGGAGTCGGGGTCGGCGAGGCCGTTTCCGTGGCCGGGGCGGTCGTCTCCGGCACCGGCAGGGTCGGCGACGGGTCGGTGGGCGCTGCGGTGGCGCCCGGCGAGGAGTCGTCCGAGGGCGAAGGCGTCGCCGCGGGGTCGGTCGTCCCGGACGTGGGGTCGCCGGGGGCCGGGGTGACCGTCTCGGCGGCGAACGCCGCAGGCTCCGTGACCAGGTGGCGGTTGCGCTCGGGGTCGGTACCGGGGTCGATCAGCTTCACGCTGATGCCCGCGGGCAGGTCCTTGACCGTTCCGTCCCCGGCCGTCACGCGTACCTCGACGGCGTCGGAGCCGCCCGTCCACAGCACCTCGGTGCCGCCCAGCACGCCCGGGCGCCGCGCCTCCGCACCGTCGGCCGCCTGCTCGACGGCCAGGGGCGTCCACTCCGACCACTGCTCGGTCTCGACACTGCGCGCACGGGCCTGTGCCGTGCCGTCCAGCACTGCCTTCGGATCACGCCACGTCAGCATCAGACCGCTGAAACGTGCGGTGTCCTGCCGGTCGGTCGCCTTGCGGGTGGCAGACCGGTCGGTGACCTTGAGACTGCGGACGGACGGTTCCCGTGCCACGGCGTGATTGCCGGGCGCATCTCCCGGAACGGCCACGGCATAGGTCACCAGGCCCGCCCCGCCGACAACCAGCGTGCCGACTGTCAGCCAGGCTCTTCGCTTCAGGCTCAAGGGCGTGTATGCGTGCGTTCTGCGGGGACTCAAGTGGGCTACCTCTCACGAAGTTCGCTGCCGGCCCACTGTTCGCGCAAGGGCCGGCATCTACCCAGCGCACACCCTGCCTCAAACGTCACACCGCCCTCGTACATCTCCTCAGCGGAGTAGCGCCGTACAGGGCCGGATCAGGACTGCCCGTTCCCACCGTTGCCTCGCTCCGCGCTCCGGCCCTTCGACGGGGAAGCCACCGGGTGCTCCTTGGACCGGCCGTGGGCCGACCTGGTCGGCTTCGCGGGCGTCGGGGGATCCAGCGTCGCGCAGTAGGCGTCCACTGCGTCCTCTCCTCCTGCGGCGTCCGCCAGTTTCCGGAAGGCAGCACCCTGGTGCCGGTGGTCCTCCTTGCTCCACACGCGGCACAGCGCCACGTGCTGGGCGGGCGGAGCATCGTGCGCCGTACCGGACGCCGAGGGTGTGGGCGACGGCAGGCTCCGGCCGGTCGGTTCGGACGTCCCGCCGGTGGCTGTCCCGGTGGGGCTGCGAGGAGCGTCCACGACCGGAGGGGGCTCGGGCCTCCGTTCAGGGGTGTCGGCGTCGGCGAACGGCACCGGGAGAACCCCGGTGCCGGCCGCCAACGCCACACCACCGAGCGTCACGCTCGCGAGAGCGGCACCGAGCGCCACCCTCAGCGGGACTCGGGCGGAGGACCGGCCGCGGGCCGGACGCCAGTCGTCGCGTCTGCGGGGACGCTGCGAGCCGGCGCCCTCGGTGGCACTGAACGCCTCCCGGAACGCCGCGAGCGCCCGCTCCGCACCCTCGGGCTCGGCACCACCGCGGACAGCATCCGCAAGCCTCTCGATCTCAGGCGTGACGAACGCCGCGTCAGTCACTTGCGCCTTGCGCCTCATGCCTCATCCTTCAACGTGCCCAGCCGCTCCTACTGCGTTCTTCCCTCTGCCTGCGGAAGTCAACTGATCGGCCAGCCGCCTCAGCCCTCGATGGGCGGCCGTCCGCACAGCACCGGGACGCTTACCCAGCACTCGGGCCGCGGCGGGTCCGTCCAGCCCCACCACCACCCGCAGCAGCACAGCCTCCGCCTGGTCCGGCGGCAGCCCGGATATCTGCGCGATCGCCCACTTCGTCGACACCGACTCCAGCACGGCGTCCACCGTGTCCGCCGAGCCGGGCAGGTCCAGGACATCCTCCTCGATCAGCGACGTGCGGGGTCTTCTCTTCTGCTTCCGCAGGTGATCCAGCGCCCGGTGCCGTGCGATGGTCGCCGTCCAGCCGCGGAACCCCGTGCCGTCGCCCCGGAACCTCCTCAGGTCCCGGGCGATCTCAAGCCAGGCATCGGAGGCGACGTCATCCGCGTCGGCCCCCACCAGGCCACGCAGATATCCGAGGAGCCCGGGATGGACGAGCCGGTACGCCGTCTCGAAAGCACCCTCGTCCCCCTGCTGAGCGAGCAACACCGCCTTCCCGAGCTCCAGGTCGCATGCCTGCACACGCTGCTGATCCCCGCCCCTGACCACACATGCCTCTTCGGTCGTCCAGCCTTCTTGCCCCCTCCGTCTGCGCCATGGCGACCAGAAATGTCACAGCGAGCGGGCGACCACCCCGGCCGACGACCGGTGCACGCAGCGGGCGTCCGCAGCCGTCGGTCAACTACCGGTACAGTCCCCGCTGATCGGATCCGGGGAGGAACGCATGGCCGTTGACGTGCCGGTGCAGCTGACGTACGTGGTGACGTGGCGGGAGATATCCGACGGATTGAAGACGCAGTTGCGACACAGTCCGGTCGGGCGGTGGTGCTGTCGCACCCTGCTGGGACTCGTTGCCCTGCTCGCTCTGGTGAGCGCGACCAACCTGTTGCTGCGAGGCATTGACTTCGTCGGCCTGGCGGCGTGGAGGCTCGTTCTGATCGCCTTCTGTTTCCTGGTGGCCGCCCGCTGGCTGACGGCTCTGGCCCTGCTCGCCCACGCCCGGCATCTCGGCGAGCATCGCGTGACGGTCGACGAGAACGGGATCAGCGTCGTTTCCGACCGGCACACGCTTCGGATCGACTGGACGTTCTACGGGCGCAGCGTCGAGGGCCGGCGAGTGTTCGTGCTCCTGACCCCGGACGTGTGGGGAACCGGAGTGCTGCTCCTCCCGAAACGTGGTCTGGCAGATCCGCAGGACTCGGAGCGGCTGCGGTCGCTGATCACCAGGCACCTCGCACACGCGTGAGCGCGGGGCTCGGCTCTCGGCTCCCGATACCCCGGGCGAGATCCGGACCCTGGCCTTGCCTTCCCCTGTCGTCCGTAACAAGGCTCCTGACCCACCGGCCAAGCAACGCGGTGTGCAGGACGCCGCCGCCGCTGCTGCACCGCAGGGGAATTGCGTGTCGTGGCCTCAGTACGGCAGCGCACGGTTTCGGCGGTTGCGCAGAACCCCGTAGGTGTTCTCATGGAAATGGGAGTACGTATGCCCACGCGTGCGGCGTTGCCGCACGGCCGAGGAGGAACCGGAGATGCAGTCGCAGAAAGAACTCACGAGAACGCAGCAGGAAGCTCTGGAAGACGCGGGGAACAAACTCGACCAGGCGTTTACCGAGGGCCGGGCAGACCTGCTGGCCGCCGGTGTGCGATTCGACGGAGAAGAGGCGAGCAGCCGTTGCTTCCGGTGCGACTGCCGGGCCTACACCTTCGACACCGGGCTCCGGTGCGAATGTGGCCATCGCATGGGTGTGCACGACGTCTGGTGACGGGGTTCGGTCGGATCGGCCGGTTTATGCGCAGGGACGTCGTTCCGCGAGTGCCCTGATGACAGGTGGGGATGCCGGGGGAATTCATGGCGGTCGTCGCTGTTCCGGACTCGCCGACGCGGGGCCCGTTCCTCGCGTCGGCGTTTGTCTACCCGCACCCCCAGTCCTCGATCTCCGCGAGGAGATGGTGAGCATGGCGCGGGAACCCCTTCAGCACCTCTCGGGCCGCGCCACCAGCCACTGATGCACGCAGCGCACAGGTGGATCGGGATGGTTTGCGCCGGGCATTGCGCGGACCGCGCTGCGGCCGGGGAATCCGGGATTCCAAGATGCCCGGGGACTGTTCGATGCCCTGAATGACGACCAGGTACCCGCCGTGGTCACGCAGCGCGAGTCGGCGTCGGCGCACATCACACATCGCACATCGCACATCGCACATCGAGTACGGATCGGCATGATGCCGTGGAGTCCAAGCGCGCGCCCTACACGTTTTAATGACGCCGCGTCAACACGGCGGACCTTTGCGACTCTTCACCGAACGCGAGCCGAAGCCCCTCAGTTCACCGCATTGCCACGGCCTGCGACGGGCGAATTGTCCGTGCGGTTTCATTCAGCGAGCAGCGTGGGGTATAACCAGCCCGCTTCAGCCCCTCATTCGCTCCTGAACGGACCCCCCTGGGACGGCACCCGGCCCTCGGATCGGCGACCCGTCCCTTCGAATTCGGGGTTCCACGTGTGACCGGTCGAGCAGTTCCCGCCCTGGCCGCCTCTCGATCGGAGACATCTCCCAACCCATGAGCACCGACACCCTGCACACCGAGACCGGCGACGCCACCTCCGAGGCGGAATCGGCAGAACTTGACTCCAGGAGCGTCGGCACCGGCCGCCGCACCCTCATCGGCGCGGCTGTCGCCCTCCTGCTCGCCGCGGGTGTGGTCACCTACGGCATCCTCGCCTCCCCCGACGAGCCAAAACCCCGGCCGCCGGTGCCGACCGCCGCCGTCAGCTACGAGGTCCGTGGTTCGGGCACGGTGCAGATCGAATTCGTCGCACACGGCGCGCAGGCCAAGAGCCTCACCCTGTCCGGCTCCGAACTGCCCTGGCGCAAGGACGTCGAGGTCGCCCTCGGCAGCGAGCCCACCGTCCGGATCGTGCTCGACGGCGAAGGCGGTGACGCCCGATGCGCCGTCTCCGTCCGTGGCAAGCACGTCCAGCGGTCCACCGCCGTCGGCCCGTACGGGCGGGCGACCTGCAGCGCCCCGCTCGCCGCCGCACAGGACACCACCGGGCGCACGTCCGAGAACGGCGAGACCCCGTGAACCCCACCCGCAGCACCCTCGCGGCCACTGCTCTCCTGCTGGCCGCCCTGCCCGCCCCCACCGCCACCGCGGCGGCGGCCGCGTCCGGAGACGGCGGCGGGTCCCTCACCACGCACGGGGTCACCGACAGCAGGGGCGGCAAGGTGCTGACGCCCCGTGACACCGGGCGGTTCAGCCTGCTCGGCGTCACCTGGGACGATCCGCGCGCCGAGCTCGGCGGGAAGGCCGAGGTCCGGGTGCGGGACGCGCAGAGCGGATCCTGGTCTCCTTGGCGCACGCTGGACACCGACGTCCGCACCCCGGAGGCCGGCCCCGACCACGAAGGCCCTGGGCTCAGGGCAGGGACCCAGCCTCTGTGGGTCGGCCCGTCGGACGGTGTCCAGGCCCGCATCACAGGATCGCGGCTCCCGCGAGGACTGCGCGTCGACCTGGTGGACCCCGCGGGCGGCCCCGCCCCGGCCCGGACCCGAGCGGCAGGCACCGCATCGGAGACGGCGACGGCGACGGCGACGGCGACAGACACGCCCACGATCACCTCGCGCGCCCAGTGGGGTGCCGACGAATCGCTGGTCGCCGACCCGCCGACGTACACCACGGACACGAAGGCGGTGTTCCTGCACCACACCGCCGGAACGAACGACTACACCTGCGCCGAGTCCGCCTCCGTGATCCAGGGCATCCTCACCTATCACGTGAAGTCCAACGGCTGGAACGACATCGGCTACAACTTCTTCGTCGACAAGTGCGGAACGCTCTTCGAGGGACGCGCCGGCGGCATCGACCGGCCGGTGTACGGGGCCCACACCTACGGCTTCAACACCGACACCAGCGGCGTCGCCGTACTCGGCGACTTCAACACCGCGAGCACCACACCCGTCGTACGCGACGCGATCGCCCGGCTCGCGTCCTGGAAGCTCGGCCTGTACGGCGTCAACCCGTCGGGGACGCTCGTGATGACGGCGGGTGCGGACAACGGCAAGTTCACCCTGGGCCAGCAGGTCACCATGAACCGGATCTCCGGCCATCGCGACGGCTTCCCGACGGAGTGCCCGGGCGCCAACCTCTACAGCGATCTTGCCGCGATCCGGACAGCAGCCGCCGGGACCGGCACCCCCTCCACGCACGGCGACATCAACGGCGACAGCCGGGCCGACCTCTCCGTGGGTGTGCCGCGAGCCACCGCGAACGGCCGCGTGGGCGCAGGCCAGATGAGCGTCGTGCCAGGCACCCCCACCATGCCCTACGCCGCCAACCGGTCCGTGGTCACGCAGGAGAGCGAAGGCGTACCCGGCGGCTCCGAGGACGGTGACGGCTTCGGCACGGCGAGCGCCTTCGGCGACCTCGACCGTGACGGCTACCAGGACCTCGTGGTGTCCTCACCCGGCGCTGAGGTCACCCCCGGCGCGAGCGACGAGGGCGGCCTCAGCGTCCTGCGCGGTGGCCCCGACGGCCTCACCGGCCAGGCGGGCATGATCAACGAGCCTGCCGGGGCCCGTACCGGGAACGCCCGCTTCGGGGCGGCTCTGGCCACTGGGGACTTCGACGGGGACGGCGGTGACGATGTTCTCGCCGTCTCGCCCGGTGCGGGTCGCGCCTGGACCGTGGACGGCGCCGACCGCGCCTTCTCCGCGCCGCTCCCCCTCGCCGCCGGCCCCGTCCAGGACGCAGCCGTGGCCACCGGGGACTTCGACCGTGACGGCTTCGACGACGCGGCGCTGACCTTCCCTACGGCGGACGGCTCCTGGCAGCTGGTCCTGGCGCGGGGCTCGGCGGGCGGGCTGCGCACCGACACCACGACAGTCGTGGACGGCGCAGGGGGCTACCGCGCGGCCGCCGGGGACCTGAACGGCGACGGTTACGCCGATCTGGCAGTGGGACGGCCGTCGACGGACACCGGCAGCGGAGAGATCGTCACCTACCCCGGCTCCCCCGACGGCCTCAGGACCGCTGACGCGACGGTGATCCGCGGCACCGATCTCGACGCGGCGGGCACCGGTGGCGAGGCCGGTGCCTCACTGGCCGTCAGCGACACCGACGCAGACCCGTATGCCGATGTGCTCGTCGGCGCACCGGGCGGGGCAGGGCGCGCCCACCTGCTGCACGGCTCCGCCGAAGGCCTCTCGACGACCGGAGCGGTCACCTTCGTACAGGGCTCGGGCGGCGTCCCGGGAGCTGCCGAGACCGGCGACCGCTTCGGGTCGGCAGTGGCCCTGACCGATCTGAACGGCGACGGCACAGCCGATGCGGCGTTCGGGGCCGAGGGTGAGAACTCCGACGACGGCACCGTGATGACAGTGACCGGCGGTCTGGGTGCCTCGTACGGGCCCACCGCTCTCCTAGCCGGTACCGGCCGGGGTATCGGCGCCGCTCTCACCCGATGAGCCACCAGGGGGCCCCGGCCCTTCGATGCACGGACGACTGACGGAAAGAGACGATGCGGAATCGGCAGGGATCCAGCAGAGGCATGCTGATCGCGGGAACGCTCCTGGTCGTGCTCGGGCTGGTCGCGGCCGCGGGAGCACTCGTGTACCTCCAGACCTCGTACACCACGGTGAAAGCCGGTGGAGCCATGGAGCCCACGTTCAGGGAAGGCGACCGGATTCCGATCGAGAAGGTCGGTGGCGCGGCGATCCGGCGCGGCGACGTGGTGCTCTACGAGATGTCGGGCAGATACCGGGGGCTCCCGGTCCTCCAGCGCGTGGTCGGGCTCGGAGGCGATCACCTCGTGTTCAGCGGCGGCTCCCTGACCGTCAACGGCAGACCGGTCGAGGAGCCGTACGTGAAGGAGGACGGTGGCCCCTCCGGCACCCCTGCCTTCGATGTCACCGTGCCTCCCGGCCGCATGTTCCTCCTGGGTGACAACAGGGGGAACTCGAACGAGTCGCGGTACTTCCTGAGCGAGGGCTCGGGCACCGTCCCCGTCTCCGCGGTGCGGGGTCGCCCACTCGCGAGTGGTACCGCCCCCACGCTGCTCGGACTGGCCGTGGTGCTGGGCGTGGTCTGCACGGTCGTCGGCGGCGGCCTGTCCGTGTCCGCCGACCGGCGGGCGCGCATGAGCCGGACCTCGGTGGGGCCCACCCCGTTCACCTGAGCGGCCGCCTCCAGGCTGCCGGCCCGCTGTCAGGCCGCACGACCACACCTGACGGCGACCGTCACCGCACGGAAGGGCTCAGGTCACCGGCCGGCCAGCGCAGGCACCGCGAGGCGGCCGTGCAGCAGGAAGTACAGCTGCTGTACGGACTCCTCCGGCCCCGCGGCGAATCGATTGGCCACCTTTCCGATCGGGTTCCACGCCCGCCCGTCAGGCATCCGGACGCCCACCAACTGCCCGAACAGCTTCTGGTGCCCCGGGTCGAGGTCCACCCACACGGCACCGGCCCGCCGGACGAACACCTCGCCCGCGTACGCCCCGAGCCAGAACAGTTCACGCGCCACGGCCGCCTGTTCCGGTCCGGCGGCGCGGAGCCCGTCGACGACGCGGTCCACCACGCGAAGGCTCGCCACCGAGTAGTCCAGTGGCAGTCGTCTCCGCGCCGTCACCGTTCGTACGAATTCCGCGACGCCTGCACGCATCTCACCGGCAGAAAGACGTCGCTTGCCAGCCCCGCTCGCCCCCACCGCAACCCCCAGGTCCCACGTACGGCCGGGGCCCGCGTGGAACACCCGGCGGGAACACGATCCGTTCCCTCTCACCAAGCGCACCGGCGGCCTCAGACGTCACTGTGGCGAGTCCCACCCGTCCGAGCGGGGCTGCGGGAGCATCAGCTGGACGGCTCTCCCTGCCTGGTGGTCGACCCGTAACGCGCCTTGACGTGCTGCATGTGCGTCAGCGTGCGGACCAGCCGGACGGCGAGAACGGCACAGACGATGTCGAGAAGGTCAGCTGCCGTGAGAAGGCCGAGACCCACGTTCGTCGTGCCGATCGATTCGGCCATGTCGTAGACCGCACCGCCGGCAACCTGGACGACGCCTTGCGCCAGCCAGAAGCCCCACCACATGTTGATCAGGCCATGACCCGGCCGGTCGGGCGCGTCCGGTCCCACGGGACGGCTCGCGTCCCAGATGTCGAGGGTGATCCGCCGCGGGAACCACGCGTTGACGACCGGGACGAGCCAGCCCCAGCCGGTCCAGCCGCGGCGGTGCCGATGGGTGCCGGGGGCGAACACTTCGGCGTTGTCGCGCAGGCGGTACAGCCAGCAGACGTAGACGATTCCGGTGGCGAGGTAGAAGGCGCTCTGGAGCATGCCGAAGAGGCCGTAGGCGCGCTGGCTCGCCTCGACGCGCGGCACCGTCCACCAGGCCGCCTGGTCAGGCATGCCGCGCAGCAGGTCGTACAGATGGACGCCGGAGGCGAGGGACAGCACATCCGTGACGATCACGGCACCGAGCAGCAAGGATGCGGCCAGCCCCAGGCCGATCGGTGAGCGCATCACTGCGAGGTAGGCGGGTGAAGGGGCGTCGGTGTGCGAGGCGTTCGTGTTCACACTCTGACCAGCGACGCAGGCGTTCCAGACGTCACACCCGGGGCGCGCGGGGCGGCCGCCCGGGGGCCGTCAACGAGGACTCACGTCGGACGCAGGAGCGGTGCGCAAGGGCGGTGCGCAGGGGTGGTGCGTGCCCCTCAGTCCATGGGATAGAAGTCGGGCTGCGGAAACAGCCTCGCGATCGAGAACGGCTCGAAGTCGGGATCCGTCAGCACTCGGCAGACGAACTCGGAGGTGGACATGTTCACTTCGTGCCAGGGATACGGGTCCCCCTGCGTGACGACTGGCCAACTCGCCGGGTCCTCATCCGCGGATGCCAGCCAGAAGTAGCTGCACTTCATCTCACCGAAAGCCCACGGACTGAGACCGCGCTGACCGGGCCGGTACATCCGGTAGGGCTTGAAGGCGGGATCGGGCCCGCTCTCCGGGCCGCCGTCGAGAAACTTCTTCCAGATCCTGACCAGGTCGAACTGCCTCGTGGGATCGACGGTGAAAACGCGCAGGAATTCGGAGAACTCCCCCTTGCCGAAGGTCTCGGCAAGCTTCTTGTAATCCTCGGGAAGTGCCGTGCCGAGTTCCTCCTCGACGCTACTCCAGGAGATATCGAGCCGAAGCGGCTCCCAGTGCGTGGCCTCGGTGATTCGCTCGATCCACATTCTCTTCACATTCCGATCGAAGGATTGGACCGGGGGGCGTGTCAGCCGTACGACACGCCCCCGGTTCACGTCACCTGTAGTTCGGCGCCAGGTTCCTGATGCCCTTTCCGGAGCCGTACAACCCAGCGGACACCCGTTGAGACAGCCGGACCAGAGACTGCTCCACGCCCCCACAGGCCAAACGACCCACCTGCTCACCGGCGGACCGCTATAAAGGTCGAGGCTAACCTCAGGCTAACCGTGGCAACGCAGGCGAACGAGGATCACATCGGGATCAAGGTTCCGCAAATACGAAATTGGCGCATCCGCATAAGTCTCCCCGACGGCGAGATGAGGACAGGATTCTGCATCCTGACACGAGTAGTGGATTGGGGACCCATCTTCGACCCACCAACCGTCCAAGGTCAACAAATCTGGCATCCACTCATCAAGGACAGCCATATCCAACACACCCTTGGGCCCTCCAGCGCATTGCCCGGGAAGACTTACGCGAGGAGTTCCAGCATGGTCGGGTTGGTCATGAATCAACCTTCCATCCATCTCGAACCCTGGAAGTACAGAAAATCCATAGAGTTCGCTTCCTCCACGAATTTCCCAAGAATCCCAAATTTCACGCCACTCGACACCAGAATCTCTTTCAAAAGGCGCAATGCGTCGCGCTATTGCCTGGACAAGGCCGCCCTTGACTTCCTCTGCAGACAAACACACGATAACTCGAATTCCGGCCACTGTCTTACTCCCAGGAAACTAGATAATGCAGCCAAGGGAATGCATTCGGCGGCATGGCGCGTCCTGCCCGAGGGCGAGGTACGCCATGCCGCCAATCCTGACACCTCAACTAGGCGACGGGGTTGTGGTATCGCAGGCGCTCCGTCTAAGTGTACGGCTGCGCTTGCGGCTCGACCAGATCATGGAATCCCCATGGGTCCACACCGTCTTTGAACATCTCGCCGAGCCCACCCCAAAAGCCGTAGCTACGAACATAGCTATTTGATTGAGCGAACGGCATGACTGCACCTGCGAACCCCATAGCGCGAAACTTCCCAATTTTTGGGCTAACCCTGGCAGAATTCACTCCACCCGTTACCCCGTTGAAAACTCTGCCACTGTCAAACCCGCTCGCGGAGTGAATGACGCGAACACGCGCATCCCCGGCAAAATGATCCGACACAGTTTGGGCCTGCGACGCACTGGCTGATACGTAGATGACATTGTTCGCCTGAGACTTCTTTGCCGGATCCATTTTGTTGTTGATGTCCGACGCAATCAAGCCCAAAGGTTTCCCATCTTTCGACCCGGTCGCATCATAGTCATCGACGTCTACGATACTTCCATTCTCATACGATACCCGAATGAGGTCGGATGTTGTCCCATTCTTTCGCTCGTTTCCGTTCTCATCAAGGAAGGAACCTTTCCCGATCAACGGGTTGTTGTCGTCTTGAACAAGGAACTTCTCACCGGTGCCAGTACTGGGGTCGTAATACGCACCTGCGGTCTTGAGGTCTGAGTTAGCTGTCCGAAGAGCTTCCCTCGTGGCATCATTATCGCCGTCGCCGTTGCCGACGATGTGCCCGATCCCATAGGCGTCATAAATTGCGGTCCGGCCGTCAGAAAGCCGCGACTCCGTCAAAGTGGGATTGCCGCCATCCAACGGAGCCAGTATGTGCCCGTCCAACTCGACGAGACTACTGGGATTACCTCCGGCGTATGCATACCGGTTTGCGGTATATGGGTCGGTGCCGAGTCCCATGTCCGAGAGGGCCCCGTTGTACATGTCCCGGCTGGTGAACCGGTTGAGTCCCGGGCTGTAGTCCCGGAACCCCATGTCGTAGGTGCCGGTCTGCGCGTCCCAGCGCTTGGCGTTGAACCGGTAGGGGTTGTAGGCCTCCTTGGACGGATCGGCCGCCTCCGGCTTGTCGATGCCGGTGAACTCGTCCTTGTCGTCGGAGCCGTAGGCGGTGTAGCCGTAGGTCGACTTGGTGTCGCCGTCCTTGTCGGTCAGCGTCTCGACGTCCGTGTGCGAGTTGTAGCCGTAGAAGCCGTCCTCGCTGGTTCCGTCGGCGTTGTGCTTGACCTGGGAGAGACGCTCGCCCCACGGGCTGTACTGGTAGGACTTGGTGAGCTCGCCGGCGACCTCCTCACCCAGCACCTCGCCCGACATGCCGAGGTAGTTGAAGTCGGTCGTCTTGCCGTCCGCCGTCTTCGACGCGGTGCGGTCCAGCGGGTCGAACGTGAACTTCGTCGACTTCAGGGTTCCCGTGTCGTCCGCCTTCTGGGACTCCACGATGTGGTCGAAGCCGTCGTAGACGCTGCGCTCGACGACCTTTCCGCCTGCGGTGACCGACTCCTGACGGCCGAACGGGTCGTAGTTGTAGCTCGCGGTCGAGCCTGACACGGTGGCGGTCAGCAGCCGGTTGCGGTCGTAGTCGAACGTCGTGGAGACGCCCTTGACCGACTGGCTGATGACGTTCGCGTTGTCGTCGTGGACATAGGTGTCGGTGCCCGCACCCGTGCCCGTCTTGACCGACTTGGCGAGCCGGTCCGCCGGGTCGTAGGTGTAGTCCGTGGTGGAGTCGAGGTACGCCGCGTGGTTGTCGGCGTTCATCTTCTTCGCCACGTCCTGCGCCTTGTTGCCGTTGGCGTCGTAGGTGTAGGTGTGGGAGGAGACGAGGGTGCCGGAGCCCTTCTTCTCCGTCGTCGACTTCAGGGCGCCGTTCAGGTGGTAGGTGGAGTCGACCGTGTTCTTGTTGGCCTTGGTCTCCTGGAGCTTCTGGCCGCGGTCGGTGTAGGTGTAGGAGCTCACCTTCGGTGAGGCGTCGGCCGCCGTCCTGCCGACCGACACCGTCTTGACCTGCTCCCGCAGGTCGTAGGTGTACTTGGAGAACTGGTCGGGGTGGGTGACCGTGTCCGTCTGGCCGTTGGCGTCGTACGTGTACGACGTGACCTTCTTCTCCGCGCCGGCCAGCGCCTCCGTCACCTTCGCGACCTGGTTCAGGCCCGTGTACGCCACGGTGTAGGCGTCGATCTTCGCGCCGGACGAGGTGTCGTCGATCGAGGTGAGGTTGCTGTTGACGTCGTAGGCGTAGGCGAAGGTGTGCTTCTCGCTGTCGGTCTCACCACTCGTGTCACGCACCAGCTTGACCGCGTCGGCGACGACCGCGCCACCGCTGTTCTGAGCCAGCTCGAGCTTGCTGCTCTCGCCCTGCTTGAGGGTGTGGCTGCCCAGTCCGACCCAGGTACCGGTGTTCGCCGTCTGGTCCTTCGTCACGGAGGGCTCGGTGGTCGTGCCGTGCGTCAGGGTGTACTTGGCCGTGGTGGCGGCGCCGGTCACCTTGGGGTACTTCACGTACGCCGTGTACGTGCCGTCCTCGGGGATGTTCAGCGTCCAGGTGAAGGCATCCGTGCCGGTGCCCGCCGTGTGCGTGCGGTGGTCGTAGCCCTGCTGGCCGGTGAGGTCTCCCTTCGCCCATGTACCGGTGGAGGAGGTGTGCTGGGTGTCGGAGTTGTCGACCAGCACGACCGACTTGCCGACCGGCACACCGTCGTCGGACTTCGACCTGAGCTTGCCGTCGGGGTAGTACGACCACGCCATGGTCCGGTCCGAGGAGCCGCCCGCCGAGGTCAGCGTCCGGGCCTTCTGCTGGCCCGTCTCGGTGTAGTCGTAGGTCGTGGTGATGTCCCACGGGTCGGTGGACTTCCTCGTCCAGCCGTTGTCGAAGTACTCGTAGGTGGTGTCGTTGCGGACCGTCTCGCCCGCGGAGGGCGGCAGCGAGGTCTTCGCCACCCTGCCCACGGCGTCGTACGACGTCTGGGTGTAGATGTCCGCCTTGTTGTAGCGGCCGTCCGTCGGGTCGTACGGCTGGAACTGCTTGACCGGACGGTTCAGCGCGTCGTACTCGGTGCGCTGCGCGAAGTCGTCCGCGGTGCCCGTCGTCGCGGTGCCGCGCGGCGTGACGACCTTGGTGGTGTTGCCGACCTGGTCGTACTCGAACTGGGTCTTGCGGACCGTCGTCGCGGAGTAGGGGGCGCGGATCTCCTTCTGCTTGCCGCGCTTGTCGTAGTCGAAGAACGTGGAGTTGTTCTCGGCGTCCTCGGTCTCGATGACCAGGGAGTCCTTGTCGTACGTCCGCGAGGTGGACTTGCCGGCCGCGTCCGTGACCGTGGTGACCCGGTGGTTCAGGTCGTAGGCCGTCTTGGTCATGTAGTCGTCGGGGTCGGCGGTGGCGTTCTTCTTCGGGTCCACCACCTTGGTGAGGTTGCCGACGTTGTCGTACGTGTAGGAGATCCTGTCGCCGTCCGCGTTGACCGCGGAGAGCAGTTGGTAGACCTCGTCATACGTGTTGGTCGTGACGTAGTCCGTCGCGTCGGACGTGGTCAGCGAACCCTTGGGTTCGGTCGTCGTCCTGAGGTTGCCGACCTTGTCGTAGGTGTACGTCGACTTCCGCTCACCCGATGTGGAGGTGTCCTTCGGCGCGGTGGCCGAGGTGATCTGGTCCGCCGCGTCGTACACCGCCGTGGACACCGCGCCGTTGGGCGAGGTCGACGTGGTGGTGTTGTCGTTGGCGTCGTACTCCGGCTCAGGGGTGGTGATCACCACCCCGGCTTCCTTGGGCACCGTCGCGACCTTGGGACGCCCGAAGGTGTCGTAGGTCTGGGTGACCTTCTTGCCGAGCGCGTCGGTGACCTCCTCGACCTGACCTCGCTCGTCGTACACGTACGACGTCGCCTTGCCCAGCGCGTCGGTGATCGTCGCCGGGTAGCCCGTCGGGCCGAAGCCGCTGTTGGTCGTGGGGTTGCCCTTGGCGTCGGTCACCCTGGTCAGCTGACCGTAGGCGTCGTACTCGTTACTGGTGGTGTAGTCGTCGGCCGTCGCGGTCGCGACGCCCTCCGGGTCGGTGACCGTCTTCAGGTTGCCGAACGAGTCATAGCCGAACTGCCACGTGTTGCCCTCGGGAGAGGTCTTCGTCCGGAGGTCGGCCGAGAAGCCGTCCAGACGGGTCAGGTAGCTGTACTGCTGCGAGTTCGCCGGGTACGTTCCCGGAGCGCAGTCGGCCGCGGGCGGCACGCCTGCCTTGTTGTTCTCCGCGTCGCGCTGCCAGAGCGGGTAGCCCGTCTTCTGGTCGTAGCAGTACGCCGTCTTGGCGCCGTTGTCCTCCTCCATGTAGGTGACGTTGTTGTCCGCATCCCAACTCATTTTCGTCGTCTGGGACTTGGCGTTCGTGGTCTGCACGGGACGCCCGAAGTCGTCGGTCACGTGGGTCGCCGTGTGGGTCTCGGCGTCCGTGACCTCGGTCCGGGTGAACTTCGCGTTCGACGTATCGGCCGCGTAGTCGAAGCCGGTCGCACCGTTCAGCCGGTCCGTGACCGTCTTCGTCCACCAGTGGTACTTCGGGTCGTCACCGGACTGCGGGGCGTAGTACGCCAGGGACGTGCCGTTGCCGCGCGGGTCGGTGACCTTGACCAGCTTGACGTTCTTGTTGCCCTGGGTGGCGTCGTAGGTGAACTTGAAGATCTTCGGCTGCGAGCTGCCGACACCGTCGGTGTACTGCCCGAGGAGACCCTTGTCCGTGTAGTAGAACTCGATCTTCCGGCCGGAGATGTCGGTGATCGAGCGGACGTGGTCATAGATCTTCGAGTTGTTGAGGTTACCGGTGTCCGAGGTCAGCACACCCGAGTCGTTGACGTACTGGTAGCCCTTCTGGCCCTTGTCCCAGTACTCGACGTTCAGCGACTGCCGGCCCGCAGGGTCGGTGATGTACTTGAGGAACTTGGTCGGCTTGTTGTTGGACTTCCGCTCCTCGTACGTGAACAGCTGTGTGTTGCCGTTCCTGTCGACCGTCGAGGTGAGGTAGCCGTCGCAGCCGAACAGGAACCGGGTCCCGTCCGGGCGAGTCATCGTCCAGGCGTCCGGGATAGGGTCCTTGGCCGGGTTGCAGTCCAGCCCGGCCTTCATGCTGACTCGGTAGTGAACGCCCGCGGGGGCCTTCCAGGTGCCGTCCTCCTGCTTGCGGAAGACGTGCGTGGTGCCGTCGCCGTCCGGGAGCCGGATCTCGGTCGGATTCGGGTTGGGGTGGAAGTCCAGCGGCGCGCCCAGCCGGATCGGGCCGGCGGCCTGGAAGGACCAGCCGTGACCGGCGACCGTGTCGGACGTGTCCTGGGAGTTGTAGGCGAACCGTGCGAACGTGGTCAGGCCCCGGCCCGGGTTGCTGAACGCGTTGTACGACCACACGCTGTTGCCCGACGCGAGGTTGTTCATGACCGTCGAGCCGGCGCCGGTGTTCTTGCCCGCGTAGGCGTAGAACTTCTCCATGCCCAGCGAGTTCGACGTCGGGTCCTCGACCGCCACCGGCTGCCTCAGCGGGGTGATCGAGGGGTTGGTGACCGAGAGCCAGGAGCCGTCGGCGACCTTCTTCACATCCCAGCCGAGGACGTATTCGGTGCGCTTGTTGCCGCTGTCCGAGTTGATCGGGGTCTTGACCGTGGCCTTGACGGTGGCGGACTCGCCGGGGATCAGGGCCGGGACGGCGGTGGCCGCCTGGTTGCCGCCGGTGGTGACGTCGGTGCCGTCGGGCAGCTTCCAGGTGTAGGAGAGCTGGCGCTCACCGGCCGCCCAGGCCGCGCTCGTGGTGTTGGTGACCGTCGTGTCCACGGTGTAGGTGGAGTTCGGGGTCATCCGGGCCGGGGTCTGCGGCGCGTAGTACGTGTCCTCGGTAGTCGAGTCGACGTAGATGACACGCAGCAGCGGGCCGAGCTGGTAGTCGGCGGCCTCGGAGGCCAGCCACAGGGTGCGCTCCTGCTGGGTGGCGTCGGTGTCGCCGGCCAGCTTGACCAGGGCGCCCTTGTTGCCGGAAGGGGTCTTCACCCAGCTCTTGGCGAGGGTGGTGGCGTCCCACCAGTGACGGCCGACCTCCTCGGTGAACTGGGGCACGGTGTCCGAGACGGTGGCCGAGAAGTCGCCGCCCGGAGCGGTCCAGGGGGCCGAGGCGGCCGACTGGTTCCAGGTGGCGGTGGTCTCGTCGAAGGCCTTGTTCAGCCCGTGGAGTTCGTAGACGGCTCCCGCGGCGGTGTTGGTGGTCTCCGCACCCCACAGGTACATCCGGCCCTCGAGGACGGTGGCCGTGGTCGGGATGGCCGTGGTGTTGAACTTCAGCGCGGCACGGGTGGTGCCGTAGGTGCCGGAGTTGTCACCGGTGCTCAGCCACTTCTGGCCGACCCCGAAGGACTGGATGGTGTCCTGGCTGGTGGTGGGCTGCTGGGAGGAGAGCGTGGTGTCGGTGACGTCGTCGGTGCCCTGGAGCAGGCGCATGGTGCGGCCCGGCTTGGGGATGCCGACGGTCCGCGTCGGGGAGCCGAGCAGCTGTCCGTCGGCGGTCTTCACGACGATCTGGTAGTAGTACGACCGGCCGATCTCCGGTGTTCCGGCCCCGTTCGGGGACGGCGTCGCGGTGGTGTCGGTGTAGCTGGTCGCGGTCTCGGCGATCGGTGCCACCAGCGTCGCGGACGACGGGGTGAACGCCTGCAGGGTCGACCGGTGCAGCTGGTACTCGGCGATGTCGAGCTTCGTGTCGCCAGTGTCGTTCTTGTACGCCGGCCAGCTCAGTTCGGGACCGGTGGAGTGCACGACCTCCGGCGAGTTCAGCGACGTGCCGACCTTGCCGTAGGTGACGGTCAGCCGCGGGATGGTCGCCGTCTCTCCCCCGTAGGTGGAGCCGTCGGCAGCCTCGTAGCGCGGGCCGCCGGTCGGCGCGGTGGCCGACTCGTCGGTGGCCTTGAGTACGAAGCCGTAGTTGGTGGCGGTCCCCGACACCCACTTCTGGACGGTGTCGGTGACCGGGAAGTTGTGCCACTGGTTGTACTCGCCGGTGTTCTTGACGATCGAGGCGGGGTTCACCAGGCGCACGGCGTCGGCCATGGTCCGCTTGGTGGAGTCGCCCGTGTCGCCCAGGACGATCTTGTCGGCGTTGCCCTTGTTGAAGTCCAGCTGGGTGCTGGTCAGGGCCTTCCAGGCCGATGCGGTCCCGGCTGTCTGGTCGACGGTGTAGTTGTGCGTCAGCCCGTCGTGGAGGACCTTGTACGGGGCCGCGGTGGTGTTGTCGGCCAGCGGCGAGTAGTGCGCCTCGACGCGGTAGGACGCCGTTTCGGCGATCCGGGGCTGGTAGGTGTAGCTCTCGCCGGTGGCCGCGTTCTTGTTGTACGCGTAGCCACTGCCGACGTTCGCCGTGCTGGTGGTGGCGACCCTCGGCCACTCGCCGACGGCGGCCGTGCCCGCGTCACCGTCGTCGATCTGCACGGTGGTGCCGGACAGCTCACCCACCAGTCCGCTGGTGTTGGCCCAGGTGGCGCCGCCCTCGGTCCAGGTGCCGGTGGCCCGGTAGGCGCCGATGGTGACGTCGTTGGCGTTGGTGGTGTGCGACTGGTCGAAGTACAGGCCCAGGCGGGCGGAGTCGACCTTCACCCCGGCCGGGATCTCCGACAGCGGGAACTGCACCAGGGAGCGCGAGAGACCGGTGTCGGTCTTGCCGGCCGACATCTTCCACGTGGTGTTGAAGTTGGTGGACGGCTGGTCCGACAGGACCATGGTGTCCTTCGAACCGGTCGCGTCGGGGCTGATGGTGATCGTCGGGTCGATCACGACCGGGTACCGGCGGTCCTTGTCGGCCAGCCACCCGGTGTCCGGTGTGACGGTGATCTTCCAGTCGTCACCGTCCTTGGTCAGCTTCTGGGTGACCTCGGTGCTGTAGGTACCCCCGGTCGGGGACTTGTGATCCTTCGCCGCGTCCGTCATGTACGGGGCGGGGATGACCATCACCGGCGTCCGGGGCGCCTCGCCGTACAGGGCGACCGATCCGTCCTTGCGGGCCTTGGGCGTCAGGCCGCCCGCGTCCAGCGTGAAGCTGAACTTCACCGGCCCGTCCGGGCGCTCGGCCAGGACGATGTTCTCCTTGACCTGGCCGGGCTCGACCACGTACTCCAGGTCAGCACCCTCGACGGCGTTCGCGTAGACGACCTTGGCGCCCTTGGCCGCCGGCTTCAGGTCCTTGCCGCCGGGGGCCGCGGTGTCCAGCCCGAGGGTGACGGACTCGCCGCCCCCGCCTTCGATCCGCACCAGCTCACCCGGCTCGGACCCCAAATAGGTCCGGCCCAGGTTGGCGGTGTTGGCGTAGTCGAAGCCCTTCTTCGAGGTCTCCCGCACGGAGACGTCGATCGGCTTCCAGGCCTTGTTCTTCTCATCCCGGTACGCGGTGGGCACCGCGGTCAGTTCGGCCTCGACACGACCGTCCGAGAGCTCGAAGAACCGGGCACTGGGAGTGCGCCGGTTCTTCAGTTCCTTTACGCGCTTCGGCTTGGGTTCCTTCGTTCCCCTGGTCGGCTTCTCGCGGCTGGATATCTCCAGAGCGTCGGCCGGCGGCGGTTCCTCGCCATCGGTGAACCACCCCTTGACGGCGTCGAGGACGCTTCTCTCCTCGCCCCCGTCACCGCTCGGATCAGCCGCTGCCGCCGGCGTCGCAAAGACCAGGGGTGGGAGCAAGGTCCCCACCACGGCCGATGCGACGAGGCCGGCAAGCAGTCCTCTGTGTCGCGTTCTCACGTACGTCCGCCTCTTCTTCGCGCCATGGGCGCCGCATGACGCCACCGGTTCCCATCCCGGGCGCTCGGGCTGCTTTCGGGCATGCCAAAGGCGCGATCGGATGCGGGGATCGGAGCGCTGTCGATGAATCAAGCGCGTTGTATACACGCTGATGACACGGCGTCAACAGGACGGACGATTGGGACTCTTCACCGAACGAGACTCGAAGCACCGCAGGTCATCGCATTATCGCGATGCGCGGTGGGTGAAATGTCCAGGACGGCTTCATACGGCACGCAGCGTGGGCCCAACCGGGCGGCACAGCCAACATTCGCTCCTGAACGGACCCGGTGGAGTGGACACCCGGCGAACCGGCCGCGGAGTTCACATCCTGGTCACCTCACATGTTGGTGACGCCCACCCGTGAGGGCCCACACCCTGAACACCGATGCAGGCGCCGCCACTTCCGGTGGACGCCTTGCAAGTCACCCACGCCACCGCGAGTACCCACGCAGGGGCTTTGCGCGCCCACACTGCCTCAATATTCAAACGCGACAAATCGCACGGGCTCCGACAAAACCAGGGCACCAGATCCGATGTCGGCCATTCGAAGTGAACGCGTCGCCTCAGCA
Source organism: Streptomyces sp. NPDC005752 (assembly GCF_040630715.1). Taxonomy (NCBI): domain Bacteria; kingdom Bacillati; phylum Actinomycetota; class Actinomycetes; order Kitasatosporales; family Streptomycetaceae; genus Streptomyces; species Streptomyces sp. NPDC005752. The sequence goes on from NZ_JBEXYB010000009.1 coordinate 130,548, forward strand.
GGGCGAGGCGGCAGGGCGTCAGCGAATTGCAGACCGCGGACAGCTCTCTCATCAATGGCCGGGAGGCATAGGCGCTCAGCGGCCTCCGCAGTCGCGCCCTTCAAGCCCTCGGATCGAGATCCTCCCGCAGCCGGATCCAGCGATCATTAACGGCCTTGCCTGGTACCGCGACGCCATCAAGAGTCGCAGCGAGCGTGGCGCTCGCACGATGGCCTGCCCAGGTCCACCACCTCATGTGCCCCCAGAGTCACGGATGATCAGAGTGCCTGCCGGGTGTACCCGCTCCAGGTATGCCTCTCGCGCCTGCCGCAACCCCTGGTTGCGCGTGGTGGCAGGACAACCGGCGGGTGGCCGCGCGGTACAACGGTGGCCCGGGTTGGCAGACCGACGACGCACAGGCCTACGGTCGTGGCTCCGGTTACAACCTGGAACAGGCAAGGCGGGGTACTGGATGACTGAGCAGGACACGAGGGAACGGACGCGAAGGCCGCCGGGGAAGGCGGTCGCAACGGCTCTGTGTGCCGCGTTTCTGCTGGTGCTGCATGCCATCGGCGGGTTCTTCCTGCTGAACGCCCTGCTCGTCGAGTCCGAGGGCCCGTGGGACAGCACGGTCACGGACACCGCACGGGCGATGGCTCTTTTCGCCTTGGTGACGGAGCTGCTGGCCGCCGCCGTCACGGGGGCCTTCGTCGCGTTGGTGCGTCTTCGGCGCTGGTGGTTCGCCATCCCGGCCGTGCTGATCCTGACGGCGATCGCGCGGATGGTGTTCGCGCCGGTTCCGTGACGGTCCTGGCGGAAGCCGGGTGGGCAAACGTGCAGTCGATGGCGGGGATGTGCGGGGGTGTATCCACACCGGTGGGGTGACTCCGACGTAACCACAAGTCCACAGGGTCCGCGCTGATACAGAATCCGTTGTACTGGTTGACCCTGTGGACTGGGTGAGTAACCGCCCGTGACCATAGGGGCCGTCGGCGTTGTACCGGGCAGCACGCTCGGGTCCAGCACTGAGCGGGCACGGGCACGGAAAGGCGGGCGGTGGCTATGCGGGCGGACAACGGGGCCGGGGGCACGACCAACAACGAACCGGAGCTGTCGGACAGCCTCAAGACGTTCGGGGCGGCGCTGAAGGCGCCACGGGACGAAGCCCGGCTCACACAGGAACAGTTCGCGCCGCTGGTGCGGTACTCGGCGGCGTACATCGCCAAGATCGAGCAGGGGAAGCGGTTCCCGCCCAGGGATCTGCTGGACCGCTCGGAGGAGGTGCTGGGGGCTACGGCTGCGCGGGTGCTGACGGCGGCGGCGGGGAGCCTTACGCGGAAGGTGGGGCTGGCCTCTTGGTTCTTGCAGTGGGCAGCCATCGAGGAGGACACGACCTCGCTCTACGCCTACGAGTGCCACGTCATTCCTGGCCTGTTGCAGCCGGAGCCATACATCCAGGCTCTTTTCGATCGCCACCCATCGAGCCCGACGACCACGGCCTCGGGCGCTCGCGCGGCGGCCTGACCACCAAGTTGCACTTGGCCGTCGAGCAGGGGCAGAAGCCCATGTCCATCGTGGTCACCGCCGGGCAGCGCGGGGATTCACCGCAGTTCGAGGCCGTCCTGGGCCGCGTCAGGGTCCCACGGCTGGGGCCGGGCCGACCGCGCACCAAGCCGAGGCGGGTGCGCGCCGACAAGGCATACGCTTCCCGCAAGAACCACGCCTACCTGCGCAGACACGGCATACGCTGCACCATCCCGGACAAGGTCGATCAGTCCCGCAACCGAAGGAAACTCGGATCCCTCGGCGGCCGTCCGCCGAGGTTCGACCCGGAGGATTACAAGGCGCGACATGCGGTCGAGTGTGGCATCAACCGCCTCAAGAGGCACCGCGCCGTGGCCACGCGGTACGACAAACTCGCGGTCCGCTACGAGGCGACCGTCCTGGTCGCAGCCATCAACGAGCGGCTGTGACCGAGCACTTCGCTCACGTACTGGTTAGTCTGAGCGACCGTGAACAGACGACGGCAGAAGAAACTGTCAAAGCGTCTCGTCGAGGCGGCGACATTCGGCGACAGCACTCAGATCAACGCTCTACTAAGGGTCGGGGCCTGCCCGGAAGCTAGCGACACCGAGGGCACCACGCCTCTCTACGCCGCATCAGTCAACGGAGCCGCCGACAACGCCCTCTGTCTACTGGCAGCCGGGGCCCTGCCCAACACCGAAAGCGGACACGGCACGGAAGGCACACCCCTGTGCGCGGCCGCATGCTGGGGCCATACCGAAACCGTGCGTGCACTCCTCGCCCACGGCGCCGACCCCAATCTCCGCGAAGATCACGGCACGGGCAGGTCCCCGCTTGAATGGGCGAGGACCGGGCCCTACCCCGAAACGATCGCCATGCTTCTCGCGGCAGGCGCCCGACCACACGACCGAGCCACGTGACCCATCCCGTAGTAGAGGTCTCGTTATCCACTTTCGATACACGCCCTCATGCCCTGGTGGGGCCTACCGCCACGGTCTGACAGGGGCGGTCCGTACAACGCCACGTTCCCGGCTCCGGGACACACGTCCCGGAGCCGGGTAGGGCGGTGCGACGCCACCGCTGGTACGGGCAGGTCAGGCCATGACCGCCGTGTTCACGGGCGCGTGCGACCCGTCCGGGGTCACCAGCGTGGCGTGCCCGACCATGTGCAGCATCGGCAGGTCGGAGGGGTGGTCGCCGTACGCGTGGCAGTCCTCCGGGTCGATGTGGGGGTGGACGTCGAGGAGTTCGCGTACCAGCACGCACTTGCCCTCCCCGATGGCGGGCCGGCCCAGCAGTTCACCGGTCAGGAAGCGGCCGCACCGCTCGAGCCTGGCCCCGAGCACGTACTGCGCCCCGACCACCTCGGCGACATGGGGTATCAGCGGTGGGAACGAACCGGAGACCAGCGCCACGGCCGCGCCCGCGGCCCGGTGCCGTCGGAGGGCGTCGACCGTCTCGGTGATGTAGAAGTCCTCGGCCCGGCTGCGTTGCTCGTACCATCGGCCGGCCTGCTCCTCGACCTCGTCGACCGGGCTGCGCCTCCAGGCCCGGTGGTACTCCCGGTTGGCCTCCTCCCGTGACATGCCACCGGCCATCCGCGCGTAGAGGTCCGCCAGGAGCTCGTCGGTGGAGCTCACGCCGTCGGCCCCGTCGCGGAGCCCGGCGTAGTGGCGGAGGAACTCCACCCCGCTCCGGCAGCGGATGAGGGTGTCGTCGACGTCGCAGAACACCAGGTAGGCGGGCGGGGTGTCGTTCGGTGAGAACAGTGGTTCGGTACTCATGACGCGGATACCTCCCGCAGGGCCGTGGGCCCGGCAGCGGCCGGGGAGGCGTCGTCGGTGAGCGTGGAGAAGACGGACGCGGCGTAGACCATGGCCGCCGTCTCCCTGCGAAGTATCTGGTGTGCGGCGACCGTGTGGATGTCCCGCCAGCTGCGTTCGATCAGGCCCGGCCCGCCGCAGGCGCTCACGCCCGCGGTCCGGAAGAGCCTTTCGACGCTGTTCACGAGCAGATCGACGGCGGCCGCGGATCTTCGCCGGTTTCTGAGTACGTCGGCCTCGGCGCGGGTGCCCGTGTCGGCACATCTGGCCGCTTCCGCGAGGAGGAGTTCGGCGGCCTCGATGTCGTCGGCCGAGCGGGCCAGGGCGTGGTGCAGGCGGCTGCCGTCGTGCTGCGGCAGCCCCCGGGCCTGGGCCCGGGCCGCCCAGAGAGACCACTCGGCCAGTGCGCCGCGGGCCGCGCCGAGCGCCGGGGCGCAGAAGAGGAGGCCGCCGGCGAGGTGGGCGGGCACCGTGTGGCACCGGGAACGTCCCGCGCCGGGTGTTCCCGCCAGCAGGTCCTCCATGAGGAAGCTGCGGTGGTCCGGTACGAAGACGGTCTCGAGCACCGCGGTGTGGCTGCCGGTGCCGCGCATCCCACTGCTGTTCCAGGAGTCGCGTACGAGGAAGTCTCCCTTCGGCACCGCGAACATGCGCAGCCCCGCCGCACCTTCCGCACCGGGCTCAGGTGCGCACACGAGGAGCCAGTCCGCGAAGTCCACCCCGCTGACGCACTCCCACTCGCCGCTCAGCAGCCGGCCGGACGGCAGCCGGCGCGCCTCGCCCGACGGCCTGACAGCGGCGCAGATCCGGGCGTCCGGGCCGTCCGACCAGATGTCACGCCGGCCTTCGTGCGGCAGGTATGCCGCGAACCGGCTGTGGGCCGCCCACAGGACCGCGCACCACGCGGCGGAGGCGCACCCCTCCCCCACGGCGGTGGCCGCCGTGACCAGACTCCCGAATGTGCCTTCCGTGCCGCCCCAGGCGCGGGGCACGAAGTGGCGTGCGAAGCCGGCGTGGGTCAGGAGGGCGACGGTCTCGTCCCCGAGCCTGCGGGTGTGGTCGGCGACCGCGGCGTGGGTGGCCGCGCTCTCGGCTGCGGCCAGGACGGTCACCGGCAGTACCGGCGATATCCCGTCGAACTGGCCGTCCACAGGATTGTGACGCTGCATCATCTGGCGAGCACCTCATTCGATGAATAGAATTCGTTCACGAACGTATCTTTTGCACTTCGGTCCCGCTACGGAGCCGGCACAGAAGGGGAGCGTCATGCCCAAACAGGCACGTGCCCTGCGGACGTACGACCGCGTACTCGACGCGGCTGCCTACGAGTTCGCGCGGTACGGGTACGCGAACGCAAACCTGCAGAACATCGCGGACCGCATCAGACTGACGAAGGGCGCGCTGTACGGCCACTTCTCCACCAAGGAGGACCTGGCCGCCGCGCTGGACAACCACCTGTCCAGCGCGCTGGGGGAACTGCTCACCGAGGCCAGGGTCTCGCCCCACTCGGCGCCGAGCCGCCTGCGGTCGCTCTTCCTCGGCCTCGGACGGCTCTTCGGTACGGACGCGCGGTCCCTGGCCGCGTTGCGGCTGTCGGCGGAGACCGCCCGCTCGGCCGCCAGGCCGATACCTCTGCTGACGGAGACACACGGGCTCGTCCTCCATCTGGTGCGCGAGACCCAGAAGGCGGGCCACTGGAACGCCTCGATCCCCACGATCCCCCTGGCCGACCTCATCGTGGCCGCGCTCTTCGGTGCGTTCCTCACGGATACCGGCTCCGACGCCGGCCACGGGCGCGCGGGCCCTGACGAAGCCGAGACCGTCGACGCCATGTGGGAGGCTCTGTCCCAGGCGCTCGACGACACCCCCGCGCACTGAGACAGGCCATGACCGGGCCGCCGCCGGGTCACCAGGAGGCGAACCTCGACCAGGGGGCGCGGCTGCCCACGCACTTCCAGGTCATCTCGGCGCGGGCCAGAAGTTTCTCCCCCTGGCGGGCCGCGACGCGCAGGGTGCACGCGTCGGACGGGCCCTCCTCGAGGTCCAGGACTATCTTCTCTCCCAGTTCGCCGAAGGCGGCGCAGTCCAGGGAGAGGCCGGCCAGGGCGAAGGCCTGTCCGGCGTACATTCTTCGGGACGCCTCGTGGATGGTGAGGTAGCCGAACTGCCGGAAACCCTCGAGCATGACCATCAGCGGTACGTGATCGGTGGGGTGGTCGAACAGGACGGCGTGATCGCGGTCGACCCGCAGCCCCCACTGCTGGTCGGGCCGGTCCCGTTCCAGTACGCAGTCCTTCCAGCGCAGCCTGCCCACCCGGCTCGGCCGCGCGATCCTGGCGTCCAGCGCGGAACGTGGCCGGTCCCTCTCGTCGCACGCGACGGGACGCCCCCGTAAGAGGCCGTAGCGCCGGTCGTCCAGCATGAGCCCCCGGGTGTGACCGCGTCCGCAGGGGTGGCCGTCGACCGTGAGTGTCACGTCCAGGCGCGCCCCGGTCGCCCGTCCCCGCCGGTCCCGCTCCTCGGTCCACGTGCCGTGCAGGACCACCGCCAGTGGCGCGCCCCCGACGCGGAGCGCGGCCGGGTCCGTGATCTCGAAGCTCACGTCCTGACCGATGAAGCGGGATCCGAGCCGCACACCGAAGTACGTGTGAGCCCCGTAGAAGTAGGCCTGGCGCAGTGTCTCCGCGAACAGCAGCGGATCGTTCAGTCCGTTCTCGTCCGGGTGGTACAGCGCGTGGTCGCGCGGCCACTGGGCCCCCACGGAGAACGTGTCCGTGCCGGTACGGACACCGCCGGTGACGAACACCTCGGCGATGGAACTGCGATGCACCAGTTCGCGTGTGACGGGCTGGAGGAAACTGAGTACTTCGACCTCAGCACCTGTGGATGGCGCCTGCATGATCCTAGAATCATCGAGTACGACAGACATCTGAATACCTCGCCTCTCAGCTGGAGTAACCCTGCGAGCGAACAGACGTGCGAAGCTTCTCTCTGCGCGTCATTAATATACCTGCGCGAAGGTATATTGCAAGGCTCGCCACAGTGCGCTTCCATGGGTCAACTGCTCACGGCAGCAGGGAGGTTGGGCTCGGTCAGAAGCTAGTAACCGGCGCAGCACGATATGGACGTCATGAGTAACGAGCGCAATGAACCAAGGGCCCGCCTCACTGCGGGCACCTCCTTCGACGACACTTCGCACCTCAAGCAGGAGCGCGCGATCCGCACCCGCGGAACGATCCTCAACGCCGCCGCGGCGGCGTTCGCCACGGAGGGCTTTCCGCAGGTCACCATCAAGGCCATCGCCGACGGTGCCGACCTGACCAAGGGGGCCGTCTACTTCCACTTCCCCAACAAGGAGGCGCTCGCCGTCGCGGTGCTGGAGGAGTTCTACCGGCGCATGCAGGAGGCGGTCAACGGAGCTCTGGAGCACGGTGATCCGGCATCACCCTCGACCTTCGTGGAAGTCGTGAGACGTCTGGCCCGTGCCTTCCACGAGGACATCTTCATCCACGCCGGGGCGCGTCTGCAGATCGAGCGGCCCTACATCAAGGCCGAGCTGCCGGTGCCGTACGTGGGAACGCTGGATGTGCTGACCGAGCTGTTGGACAAGTGCCGCAAGGCGGGAAGCCTTCCCGAGGACACCAATCCCGAGGCCATGGCCCGGGCGCTCGGCGCCGCCGTGTTCGGCGCCCAGCACATGTCCTGGGTGCTCAACAACCGCGAGGACGTCGTGGAACGCGTGGAGGAGATCATCGATGCCTTCGTGCCGTTGCGCTGAACGCCGGACTGCCCGGACCCCGAGGGGGGTCCGGGCAGTCCGGCGCATGACGGGCGCGGCCGTCACTCCTTGACGAAGGCCAGCAGATCCTCGTTGAGCCGCTCGGCGTGGGTGGCGAACAGGCCGTGCGGGGCACCCTCGTACGGTATGAACCGGCTGCCTTCGACGAGCTCCGCCGTCCGCGGTCCGCAGAGGGCGTAGGGCGCCGCGAGGTCCTCGGTGCCGTGGATGACGAGCGTGGGCACGGTGACCGCGGCGGTCTCGGCGCGCTGGTCGGTGGTGAACAGGGTCCGGTAGATCTCGGTCCCCGCCCGCGGCGAGGCCTCCAGGCCGGTACCCACCAGCCATCGCGCGAGTTCAAAGGAGACCGGCAGACCGGCAGGATCCGCGTTCGGGCCGCCGAAGAACGGGACGGTGCAGTCGCTCAGCCACTGCGCCCTGTCCCGCCGGATGGCCTCGGCCATCTCGTCGAAGACGGCGATGTCGAGTCCGTCCGCGTTGTCCTCGGTCCGCAGCAGGAACGGAGTCGTGGAGGCGACCAGCGCCAGCTTCGCCACCCGGTCGGCGCCGTACCGGGACAGGTAGCGCACCGCCTCGCCACCCCCGACCGCGTACCCCACGAGCACCGCGTCCCGCAGGTCGAGATGGTCGATGAGGTCGGCGAGGTCGGCTGCGAGGGTGTCGTAGTCGTAACCCTCCCAGGGGGCGTCCGAACGCCCGCAGCCACGCCGGTCGTAGGTGATGCAGCGCAGTCCGCGCTCGGCGAGGAAGGACGCCTGGAACTCCCACATGCGGGAGTCCATCATGGCCGTGCCCAGCAGGATGACAGGACGTCCGGCACCCCAGTCCTTGTAGTGGAGCCGGGTCTCGTCCCTGGTCGTGACGTACGGCATGGGCGTTTCCTTCCTCTGATGAGCCTCTGGTGGCGGGTGGGGCGCGTCAGCTGCGCGCGGCGCGTCCGGGTGCCAACAGCACCAGGGCCGCGGCGGCGAGGCCGAGGGCGACGAGCGGGACGAGCGTGATCGCGAACGCGTCCGGATAGGCGTCGGCGGAGCTGCCCGCGTGGGCGAGCGCCGGGAAGAAGACCGATCCGGCGATCGCCACACCGACGGCCGCCCCGCCCTCCTGGGCGGTGTTCAGCAGCCCCGACGCGGAGCCGGCGTGCTCGGGTACGGCGGCACCCAGCACCAGGTTGGTCAGCGGTCCGGTGGTCAGGCCCATGCCGAGTCCGGCGACGAGCAGCATCGGCAGCAGCCAGAGCACGCTCCCGTCCGGACCGAGCCCGTTCGCCGTGAAGGCGATCGCGGTGTAACCGACCGCGAGGGTCAGCGGACCGCAGGCCACCGTCCGGGCGGACAGCTTGCCGGCGAACCGCGCCGACACCAGCGAGGCACCGAAGTAGCCGGCGCCCACCGCGAGGAACACGAGGCCGGACTCCAGCGGCGACAGGCCCATGCCCTGCTGGAGGTAGAGGGCCAGGACGAAGAAGAACGAGCCCATCGCGAGGAAGTAGACGACCGTGGCGGCCAGGCCCACGGTGAAGAGCCGGACCCGGAACAGCGCGGGCTCGATCAGCGGCCCCGCGTTGTCCGCGGCCCGCCGGCGCAGATGCTGGACGGTCAGCGTGACCAGGACGGCGGCCCCGGCCAGGCACCCCCAGACCCACACCGGCCAGTCCCGCTCCTGGCCCTCCAGGAGCGCGAACACGACGAGCGCCAGGGATCCGGTGACCAGCAGCGCGCCGGTCAGGTCGAGCCGGGTTCCGCCGGTGCCGCGCGACTCGGGGATCGTGCGCTTGACGAAGGCCAGCGCGACCAGGCACAGCGGGACGTTGATCAGGAAGATGGTCCGCCAGCTCAGGCCAGCCACGTCGACGCTGATGAGGGCCCCGCCGATGAACTGGCCGAAGACTCCCGCCAGCCCGATGATGAGGCCGTAGGTGTTGAACGCGCGGTCACGGGCGGCACCGGTGTAGACCGTGCCGATGATGCCGAGGACCTGGGGGACCATCAGCGCGGCGCTCGCGCCCTGGGCGATGCGGGCGATCACCAGGGCGGTGATCGTCGGTGCGAAGGCGCAGGCCGCCGAGGCGAGCATGAACAGCGTCATGCCGAGGAAGAACATCTTCCGGCGGCCGTACATGTCACCGAGTCGGCCGCCGGTGATGAGGCCCGCCGTGAAGGCCACGCCGTAGCCGACGACGATCAGCTGTGCCTGGGCGGCGCTGGCCTGCAGGTCCGTCCGGATGGCCGGGACCGCCACGTTCGCGATGAAGAAGTCGAGAACGGTGATGAAGGTGCCCACCAGCACCACCACGAGGGCACCGGCCGAGGGGGCGGCGGCCGGTGCCGGAGTGGCTCGTCCACGCTCCTCGACGATGAGGTTCGGGCTCTCTTCAGAAGTCATTCCGACTGCTCTCCTGTGTTGTGTTTCGTATTTCTCGGTCACCAGGTCACGGGGAGACCGGTCACCCCGTGGAAGACGGTGCCGCGGCGGAAGACCGAGCTCGGCTCGGCCGCCAGCCGCAGGGTGGGGAAGCGCCGCAGCAGGGTGCGCAGGGAGAGTTCCATCTCCATCCGCGCGAGCGGGGCGCCCTGGCAGTAGTGCGGGCCGTAACCCCACTGGAGGTGGCCGCCGGTGTCACGGTCGACGTCGATGGTTCGGGGGCACGCGAACACCGACTCGTCGTGGTTGCCCGCAGGAACGGAGATGACCACCGCGTCCCCCTTCGCGACCGGCACCCCGCCCAGGTCGAAATCCTCGAGGGCCTGGCGGAGCATCGCGTCCTGCGAGATCGACCAGTAGCGCATCGACTCCTCGACGTAACTCGGGACGAGGGCACCGTCGTCGGCGGCCACCTTGGCGAACAGGCTGTCGTCCCGCAGCAGCCCCAGCACGTTGAGGGCTATCTGGTTGGTGGTCGTCTCGTGGCCTGCCACCAGCACGAGGCGGGCGATGCCGACGAGTTCGTCCATCGTGATCTCGCCGCTCGCGTGGTGCGCCGCCAGCCTGCTGATCAGATCGTCCTCGGGCCGCTCCGTCTTGTCGCGGGCCAGCCCGGCGAGGTAGTCGGACATTTCCACGAACGCAACGTACGCCGCCGCCGGGTCCTCCTGGGAGATGACCACGCGGGTCTTCTCGACGAAGAAGGGGGAGTCCTGGTCCGGGACGCCCAGCAGCCGGGCGATGACCAGCGTCGGCAGGGTCTGCGAGAACGCCGCGTGCAGGTCCGCCGGCTTCTCGAGATCCTCGAACCGGTCGAGGAGGTCGTCGATGAGCGCCTGCACCGGCTCCTTGAGACCGCGCACCCTGCGCATGGTGAACTCGGTCTGGATCAGCCCGCGCAGCCGTGCGTGTTCGGGGTCGTCCAGGCGCAGGAACGAGCTCGGGTTGCTCCCCGGCGGCAGCTGGATGCGCACCGGCGCTCCGGGCAGCCGCTCGTCGGCGCTGAGCCGGGGGTCGGACAGGGCCTGGCGCACGTCGGCGTACCGGGTCACCAGCCAGGCCAGCCGCGACTCGGCCGCGCCCGCCGGAATGCGTACGGCGCAGGGCGGCGCCTTACGCAGCTCGTCCAGTATCAGCGGGGGCTCGCCGTTCTCGGTCCGGGCGAACGGCCAGTCCAGCACATGGGTCTGAGCGTCGAGCGACATGGGAGGGGCCCCTCTGCGAGTCGGATGCACTTCCTCACCTACTCTTCCTTGACGTCCTGACGTGTACCTGACGCGGGAATGACCGCCTCCGTTCTGCCCGCCCTCCCGTTCAGTCGAGGAAGGCGGCCTCTATCCAGCGGCGCACGCCCCCCTTGCGCATGCGGTGCAACCGCTCCACCGTGTCGGCGACCCGGCGCGGGCCGCCCACGGCGAGGAACTTCTCCTGGACCATCTGGGAGTGCCGGGAGCGGGTGTCCGGGCCCGCGGCACCGAGCGGGATCAGACGGGTGCGGGAGATGGTCCGCCCGTCCGCCAGCCGTACGACGACCCGGGCTCCGGTGGCCTTGGTGGAGCGGGAGAAGTCCCGGCCTCCGGCCTCCAGGCTGCCCACGAGGTCGACGAGCTCGTCACCGCCGAAGCCGCGCAGCCACGGGGTGGCCAGCGGCCCCGCCTCGCGCACCGCCTCGCCGAACGGCGCGTCGGACAGGAAGAGTTCACGGGTCATCGCCGTGTCGTGCTCCAGCCGGACCCGGCGGGCCAGCGCCCAGCGCACGGGGTCGTCCAGCTGCGGTGCGGAGAAGTCCTCCACGGAGAACTCACCGGTCAGCAGGGTGGTGGCGACAGGGTAGGGAACGTCGAGGACGAGGGCGCCCAGCGGAGAGCGGGGGCCGTCCACGTACTGGGCCGCGCGCTCCCCCGCGAACAGCGTGTACAGGGACGCCTCCACGACGATCTCCCGCACGTCCTCCGGGCGCAGAGGGCCGAGTTCGCGGTGGATCTCGGCGGCGCAGTCCACGGCCGCGTCGATGCCGGGGCCGCCGGGGTGCATCTTGAAGGAGAGGGTCTCGGTGTGCCAGCGGCTGCCGAGCCCCTTCGCCACCGCCTGGGGCAGCGGAACCGTCGCGAACCGGGCGAGGAAGCCGTCCTGGTGCTCGATGATGTCAGGTGCTCCGCGCAGTCCGGCGGCGGCCGCGTCGCACGCGTCCATCGCGGTGCGTACCGGCGTGAAGGTGTTGAACAGGCGTGCGTCGCTGGCCAGGAAGGCGCGCATCAGCGGCCAGTTGGGCATGGCGAACGCGAGCCCGAAGGCGTTCTCCCACTGGTCCGCCGTGGCCCGGTCGCAGTGCAGCCGGCCGGCCACCGCACCGGCCAGGTGTGTGTGCACGGCGCTCTGTCCGCGTAGCGGGCCGAGGGTGGCCGAGGCGGTGATGCGGGCCGCGCACTCGTTGGCCGCGACGACCGCGGTCAGCAGCGAGAGCCCGTCGAGCTGGCGGGCGTACGCGAAGGCCAGGGGCACGGCGACGGTGGAGTTGGACAGGTGGCCGGCGTAGGCGGTGTCGTCGAGGTTGAGCCAGGAGCCGAGGGCGGCGAAGACACTCGCCGCGGTGCGCGGGTCGCGCTGCATGGGGTGGCCGAAGGCCGCCACCAGGCGGCGTCCCAGGGGGTGTTCGAGGCCGGCCCGGATCGAGGCGATCTGGGACAGCACCTGGCTGGCCGCTAGCTTGAGGACACGGCAGGGGATGTGCTCGGGACGCAGATTCGCGGCCCAGTGGGACAGCTCGCGCAGCGGTGTGTCCGTGGGCGGGCGGGTACGGGTGGACCGCGCCTGGCTCTCCCACTGCTCGCACAGGGCTCTGGCCACGCTTTCGCTGAGTACAGCAGCCGTCATGGCGCGACATACCTTCTCTACGGGAGGACGCGGATGGGACACGGGGGCGGGGGCACCGGTACTCCCGGTGCCCCCGCCCGCCACGCGTGCGGGATCAGGCGCCGGGGACCTTGTCCAGGAACCCGTAGACGCCGTTGATGCGGCCGTCGTCACCGGTGACGAGGACGTCGAAGCCGATCGCGACGGGCTCGGCGCCCGCCTCGGCCACCAGGCCCCACTGGAAGCGGGCGATGTTGTGGTGGGTGTCCACCGCTCCGTGCAGCTCGAAGGAGAGTCCCTTGAACTGGTCCTGGGCACCGGCGATCACGGCCCCGAAACCGTCGTGTCCCTCGACGGCGGCGAGCGGGTCGATGTACGGGGCGCCCGGCGTGAAGAGCTCGGCGATGCCCGCCGCACGCTTGTCGGCGTCCGTCTCGTTCCACAGGGCGAGGTACTGGGTGACGGTGTTGGTGAGGTCGCTCATGGCGGTCTCCTTCTCCTTGTGTCGCGATTGCGGTGGCTGCCGGGCCGTCAGGTGTGCCGGCCCGGCTGGGGGTCTCGAGGTCCCGGGGAAGCCCGGGGGAGGTCAGGGTCCGGTGGCGGGAGCCCAGACGGACAGAGCACCGGGCATGACCTCGAAGGTCGCCGACGGGCCGATGCCGTGCTGGTACTCACCGTCGTGCTCCAGCGGCAGCCGTCTGCCGTCGGTGCGTTCCACGGTGATGGTGCGGCCGCGGGCGTAGACGGTGTCCGGGAGCCCCATGTGGGCTGCGGTCCGGGTGAGTTCGGGTACGTCGGCGGCCGGGACGCCGTCGCCGATGACGCAGACGTCGAGCAGTCCGTCGTCGAGGAGCGAGTCGGGCAGGACGAGGTAGCGCCCGCCCCGGTAGCGGCCGCCGCCGACGTTGGCGAGGACGGTCGGGCCCTCGTGCACCACGCGGCCGTCGACGGTGACACGGCCCGGGTACGGAACGTACGCGGCGGCGGTGTCGGCGAACGCCTTGGTGTACAGGTCCCTGCCCGTCAAGGGGATGTCCCGCGCCATGATGAGCGCGTCGGCTATCACACCGGAACAGGCGCCCAGGTAGACGCACTGCCGTGTCTCGGCCAGGCGGGCCAGGTCGAGACGCCGCAGCCGGGCGCTGCCGCCGGCGCCCGAGTCGGTGAGCACCGCCTTGAGGGACTCGGTCCAGGGGCGCTCGCCCCACAGCATCTTGTAGCCGGAGTTCCCGGTGCCGCCGGGCACCACGGTGAGCGCGGCGCGGCCGGGTGCGAAGGCCAGGCCCTGCACCACCTCGCGGACGGTGCCGTCCCCTCCGATGACGACCACCAAATCGGGAGCCCGGCCGGGCCCTTCGAGGGCGCGGCGCACGGTGACCGTGGCGTCCCCCGGTGCCGTGGTGTGGTGGATCTCGACGTGCTCCAGGCCACTGCCACACAACTCGGCTACCTCACCGACCAGTTGGGGGCTGTGACTGCCGGAGGCGGGGTTGGCCAGGACCAGGGCCCGGGTCGGGCCCGGAGCTGCGGCGTTGTCTGCCATCGGGCGTACTCCTCGGGATCGTGGTGGCTACGACGGTGGCGGGGCCGGGCCCGGACGGCTGTCGGGCGCGGCCTCCACCACTGTGCCAAGAGGTGCTGACACCGCTCTGACGTGCTGCTGACGCCCGGGAAGCGGCCGCCGGCGGGCAGGGGAGTCGCTCAGCGCGCGGCCGCGGCGACGACCCGCTGCAACCGCTGGGCGAAGTGCATCGTGACGGCCTGTGCGTGGGCGTCGATGTAGAAGTGGCCGCCCGGGTACTCGCTGTGGCCGAGGTAGCCCTTGCTGCGCTCCGCCCAGTGCTTCATGGCGTCCGGGTCCTCCTGGAGGGGGTCCGAACGGCCCCCGTAGGAGGCCAGCGCGCAGCTGACCCCCGCGTTGTCGTCCACGTACTGCGCGGCGACCCTGAGGTCGGCGCGCAGGGCCGGGACGACCAGGGCGAGCATCGCCGGGTTGTCGTAGATCTCGGCAGGGAAGGACCCCAGGTGCTTGATCCACTCGACCAGTTCGGGATCCGGCATCCGGCTCTGCTCCACGGTGGGCGCGTTCCAGCCCACCGGCGACCAGCCGGACATGCCGATCATGACGGGGGAAGGGCCCCCCTCCTCCTCCATCCGGATCGTCAGCCGGAAGGCGAGCTGGGCGCCGAGGCAGTGTCCGAAGAAGGCGAAGGGCCGGTCGTCGAGGTCGTCGAGCACCGCTTCGTGGAGCGCGTCGAGCAGCAGGTCCCAGTCCTCGAACGTGCCCTCCTCGCGCCGGTTGTGACGGCCGGGCAGGGTCACCGCCTGGGGTGCGATGTCGGCCGGGAGCAGCTTCTCCCAGTCGCGGTAGATGATGGCGCCACTGCCCGCGTGCGGCAGCATGAAGAGCCGTAACGACGCGTCCGGGGACGGCTCCACGGGATGGAACCACTGACCTGTACGGGACATCTCCGCGCCTATGGCACTGGTCACGATTTCGTTCCTCCATCGGTGAGGGTCCGGCCGATCTCGCGTACTGCGGGGAGCAGCACCTCGGCGACTTCCTTCAGCTGCGTCTGTGGGTCGAGCGATCCGATCCGCAGTACGAGGTGCCGGGCGCCGGCGCGGACGTAGCCGCCGAGCCATTCGGCACACTCCTCGGCACTGCCCCAGCCGTAGGCCTGGATGGCCGACATCTGTTCGAGGGAGCGCCCGTAGTAGTGGCTGATGTAGTGCTCCAGCTCGGTCCTGGCGGCGGTGGCGTCGCTGTTGACGGTGACCGTCGCGTACAGCGCGGGGGTCACGGCGCCGGGGCCGCGGCCCGCTTCGCCGGCGAGTTCGGCGATCCGCCTGCAGGCCCTGCCGTACGCGTCGACGTCCGGCAGGAAGGGCAGCCAGCCGTCGTAGCGGGTGGCCGCACGGGCGAGCACCTTCGGGGTGTCGCTGCCCGCCAGCCAGAGCGGCGGGCCGCCGGGGGTGGCGGGGCCGGGCAGCCGGTCCAGCCGGTCGGCCTGCCAGTACTTGCCCTGGAAGCCGGTGGGCCGGCCCGGCTCGCCCGCCGACCAGGCGGTGCGCCAGAGGTCGGCGATCTCGTCGAGGCGGCCGACCCGCCCCGTGAAGGAGGCTCCGACCGAGGCGAACTCCTCCTCCGTCTCGGGCATCGGGAACCCGGAGCCGAGGCCGAGGACCAGGCGGTCCCGCGCGACGTGGCCGAGACTCGCGACCATGTTGGCGCCGATCAGCGGGTGACGCAGGGCGGGGGTGAGGGCGGCGGTGCCGACGGTGATCCGCTCGGTGGCGGCCGCGGCGGCGGAGAGCACCACGAGGGGGTCGAGGCGGGGGCGGGCCGTCAGGGAGTCGCCGGCCCACAGGGAGTCGAAGCCGAGGCTCTCCGCCTGGCGGGCGAAGTCCAGGAGGGGGGCCGCCGCGTAGGTGCCGTTGATGGCCTGCTCCCTGGTCGGGAGCAGAATACCGATGCGCAGGGATCCGCCGGGGACCTGCGGGCGGGGGTGGGAACGTGCGTCGTCGGATGCTTGTCGGGCGGGTGCCCGGGCTTGCTCCGAGGCGGGGCCGGGCCGTTCGGCGTCCATGGGTGCCGCTTCCTCTCTTCGTTCTGCCGTCACTTCTGGTTCAGGTCAGCGGGTCGCGTGCCGGGGCGGAGAGCTGCTGCCGCACGGCGCGGCGCAGGATCTTGCCCGACGGGTTGCGGGGCAGGCTGTCGACGATGTGGTAGGCGCCGGGGATCTTGTAGTCGGCGAGGTGGCCCCGCAGGGACAGCAGGAGTTCACGTGGCGTCGCGGTGGTGCCGGGGCGCAGGACCACGGCGGCGTGCACCGCCTCGCCCCAGCGTTCGTCGGGCAGCCCGACGACCGCGGAGTCCGCCACTGCGGGGTGTGCCGCGAGCGCCTTCTCGACCTCGGCCGGGTAGATGTTCTGCCCGGCGACGATGATGGTGTCGTTCATGCGGTCGCAGAGGTAGAGATAGCCGTCCTCGTCGAGGTAGCCGGCGTCACCCATGTGCAGCCACTCCCCCACCAGGGTGCGGCCGGTGGCTTCCGGGAGGTTCCAGTAGCCGAGCATCCGGGAGGGCGCCCGGACGCAGATCTGGCCGATGGCGCCCGGCGGCAGTCCGGCGCCGTCAGGGCCGACCACCTTCACCTCGTTGCCGGGGCAGGGCCTGCCGACGGACTCCAGGACCGCGCTGCCCGGGTAGTGGTCCTCGGGAGGCAGGCACACCGCGACGCTGCCGGTCTCGGTGCTGGCGTAGATCTGTGCGAACTCGCAGTCGAACGTCTCCAGGCACTGCTTCAGCAGCGTCTCGGACATCGGGGCGGCCCCGTAGCAGACCTTGCGCAGGGAGACGAACGCGTCCGGCCCCGCGGTCCGTTCGCCCGCCATCATCTGGAGCATGGCCGGCGCGGCGAAGGTGGTGGTGACCCGGTGGGTACGGATCAGCCGCACCGCCTCCTGCGGGTCGAACTGAGGCATGACCACGCTGGTGCCACCGGCGTTGAACGTGTGCATGAACCACCCGATACCCGCGATGCCGAAGCCCGGCAGGGAGATCAGGGCGACGTCCTCGGGCAGCCAGTCGATCCAGGCGGCACCGTGGTCGCGCATCGCCCGCGGCAGGGTGAAGAAGCTGCGGTGGGCGAGCACGGCTCCCTTGGGCAGCCCGGTGGTACCGCTGGTGTAGATCTGCACGACCGGGTCGTCGGGCCCGGTGCCGACCTCCAGCTCGGTGTCCGGCCGGCTCGCGTACCAGGCCGGCAGTCCGGCACCACGGGCCGGTTCCCCGTCGGTGTCGGTCCCGTCGATACGGATCATCGTGTGGAACTCGGGCAGGTGGGGGCGGACCTTGGCGGCGGTGTCCCAGAACTCGTCGTCGACGAAGACCAGGACGGCACCCGAGTCGCGCAGGATGTGGTCGACCTCGTCGGGGGTGAGCCGCCAGTTGACCGGGACCAGGACCGCGCCGATCTTGGCGCAGGCGAGGATCACCAGGTAGTAGTTCTCCGACTCGCGCCCCAGATAGGCGACCCGGTCGCCGCGCCGTACGCCGCTGGTGCGCAGGGCGTGGGCGGCGCGGTTGCTCTCACGGTGCAGCTTGGCGTAGGTGGTGATCCGGCCCTCGCAGACGATCGCCGCATGGTGCGGGCGGCTGCCGGCGTGGGCGCGGGAGGCGTGGTTGAGCGTCCAACTGACGTTGTCCGCGATGGTCATGGTTGTCATGGGGTCCTCCCCGTTCGTCCGGGACGAGTCGTGCGGGGTCATGCCGTGGGGACCGGGCACAGTTGCCCGTCGAGGAAGTCGGCGAGCTGGCGTACCGTCGGGTGGTCGAAGGTGATCGAGGCGGCCAGCGGCAGCCGGAACACCTGCTCGAGACCGGACTTGACGTTCTGGGCCATCAGTGAGTCCAGGCCGAGCGAGACGAACTCGGTCGACTCGTCCAGTTCGTCGTCGGCCTCCATCTGCAGGACGGCGACGACCTTGTCCCGGACCACCTGGGTGATCAGGGCCCTGCGATCCGGTGTGGGCATGGCACCGAGCGAGGCGGCGTCGAAGCCGTCGTCGGCTGCGCCGTCCTGCCGGGCGAGGCGGTCGTAGAACTGGTCGCCGGTGGCACTGCCGGCCACGTAGCGGTCCCAGTCGAACTCGCCCACCACCCGCTGGGTGCGCGGGCGGCCGCCCCAGAGCCTGGCCAGGGTGTCCAGGGCCCTGGTCGGCGAGAAGAAGCGGACGCCGCTGCGTTCGATCTCGCGGCTGAGGTGCTCCTCCAGGCGGGCGGACATGCCGACCCTGGCCCAGGCGCCCCAGTTGACGGACAGGCCGGGCAGTCCCTGGCGGGTGCGCCACTCGGCGAGGCTGTCGAGCCCGGCGCTGGCCGCCGCGTAGTGCCCCTGGGTGGCGCCGCCGAGGACGGAGGCGATGGACGAGTACGTCACGAAGAACTCCAGCTCCGGGAAGGAGCTCTGCGCGGCCTCGTGCAGCAGCCAGCCGCCGTACGCCTTCGCGGCGAGCTGGGCGTCGATGGACTCCCAGGTCAGTTCGGCGATCAGCTTCTTGTCGTAGGAACCGGCCGCGTGGACCACGCCGCCGACCGGGTACGATCCGGCCTCCACCTCGTCCACCAGGGTGCGCACGTCCTCGGGCAGGCTCACGTCGGCCCGTACGAGGGCGAGTTCGGCGCTCTCGGCGAGCTCCGCCAGGACCGGTCCTGCCTCCTCGGTGGGCTTTCCGCTGCGGCTGACCAAGGTCAGGTGCCGGGCCCCCAGGGCCACGAGCTTGCGGGCGGTCACGAGACCGAGACCGCCGAGTCCGCCTGTGACGATGTAGGTGCGGTCGGGGCGGACGGCGGCGTCGGTGACGGGTTCGGCGTCCGCCGGGGGTGCGGCCGGCGCGTCGGCGCGCGCGCCCGGCAGGGACAGCCACACCTCGGCGGCAGGGTCGGTGAGGGCGGTGCGCAGGGCCTCGCCCGTCTCGTCCAGGCGGAAGTGCCGGCTCCCGTCGTGCGGGCCGTGGTGCGGCGCGAGCACGACCGACGCGGACGGGACGGTGAGCGTGGAGCGCAGGGTCCCGTCGTGGCGTACGAGGACCTCGTCCCCCTCGGTGAACCCGGCCCCCTCTCCCACCGCGCGCACGGTGCCGGTGGCCTGGGTGCCCAGCACGGGCGGGGTTTCCTCGTCCTCCCGTTCGGCGCGCCCGGTGTCCAGCGCGGTCCGGGCGTCCTGATCGGTGAGGGCGACGGCACGGACCTCGATCTGGACCTCGTCGGCGTCCGGCGCGCGGTCGGCGGCGGGCACGAGCGCCAGGTCGGAGAGGTCGCCGGAGTCGGGGGCGCGCAGCTCGTAGCCGCCGCTCCAGGTGAGCGTCGCGTCACCGGCGAGCAGTCGTCGGACGTAGCGCCTGCCGGGCCGGTGGGCGACCTGGTACTCGCCCGGCGTCTCGGCCGTCCACTCCGAGAGCAGCGGTTCGAGGTCGCTGCCCGGTGCGAGGTCGACGAGGGTGGCGCGGTACTGCGGGTACTCGGTGAGCAGCACCCGTCCGAAGCCCCACAGGGTCGCGGCGGCGAGGTGCCCGCCGTCGCCGGCCGGGTCGCCGGGGAGTGCCTGGGCACCCTCGGTCACCAGCCACAGCCGGGGCGGCCGGGGCTGTCCGGCGGCGTCCATCGCGGTGACCAGGGCCAGCAGTTCGCGGTAGTTGTCCTCGCACTCGGCCCGCATCCGCTCGGCGGACATGGCTCCCGGCCGCTGCCGCCAGACCCGGCAGACGTCGGTGACCGTGGGGTCGTCGAGGGCCGCCTTGAGGTCGGTGGTGTCGGGCAGCGACGTCACCTGGAGGCCGGACTGTCCGGCCGGTGCGGCGGCCCGGCCGGCGGCCTGGTCGAGCAGCAGCAGGTGGCGGCCGCCGGCGGGGGCGGTCTGCGCCGGGAGGGCCCTGCGCACCCACTCGGGCCGGTGCAGGAACTGGCGGCGGCCCTGGCGGCCCCCCGGGCGGGCCAGGCGGACGCCGAGGAGTTCGGTGACCGGGTCGCCGTTCTCCAGGAGGAGGATGTCGGCGACTCGGCGGTCGTGGTCGCCGTGGACGCGGGCGAGGACGCGGAGCTGCTCCCCGCGGGGCTTCCTGAAGTGCCGTACGGAGGCGATCTCGCGCGGCTCGAACACCGGGCCCTCGGGGTCCAGGACGACGGCTGCCTGCACCGCCGCCTCCAGGAGTTCGGCGGGCGCGTGCTCGACCGCGGTGGCGTCGCGGCCGGTGAGCTCGCCGGTGACCAGCCCGTCCCGGTGCCGGGAGGCGCGCAGCAGCAGGCGCATGCGCGGGCCGTGCGGGCGGCCGACCGATGCGAGGTCGGTGTAGATGTCCTCGTCGTCGATGTGCTGTCCTGCGGGCGTCAGTCCGGCGTCCAGCTCGGCCAGCTCGGAGACCGGCACGACCGGTTCGCGTTCGGCGGCGATCGTGGCGGTGGCGTGGATGTGCTCCTCGCCTCCGACGAGGGTGAAGACCTGTACGTCGGCGCCGCCGTCGGCGTGCGGACGCCACCGGGACGTCAGGACCGTCACGGTCTCGGCGGTGGCGTGCAGGGGTGCGAGCAGCTTCAGCTCCCGGACGGCGGCACGGGTGTGCCCCATGACCGCGTCCTGGAGCGCGAGGAACAGGTCGATGTACGCGCCGGTCGGGAGTGTCGTGCGCTCCCCGTCACCGAGGTCGGTCAGTGCGCCGAGGTCCTCGGGCGTGAACTCGGCCGTGAACTCCCTTACCCCGCAGGCGAACCGCTCCTCCGTGCCGAGCAGCAGGTGGCGGGCCGTGCCGCCGGCCGCGCCCGTGCGCCTGGCTCTGACGGAGGGCAGCCAGTACCGCTTGCGCTGGAAGGCGTAGGTGGGCAGGGAGGTCTTCGCGGCGGCCGGACGGTCCGCGTGGTAGTCGGCCCACGAGACCGTCAGGCCCGCTGCGTAGTATCCGGCGAGTGCGGCCAGGGTGGTGCCGTCGGAGCTGTCGCGGCGGCGGAGGCTGGCAAGCCACACGTGGTCCTCGACGGTGAGGCAGCGCCGGGCGAGAGCGGTCAGGGCGGCCTGCGGTCCGATCTCGATCAGGGCGTGGCGGCCGCGCTGGGCCACCGCCCGGATGCCGGCCATGAAGCGTACGGGTTCACCGATGTGCCGCACCCAGTAGTCGACGGTGCCGATCTCGCGGAGGCGGGCCGGCCGGCCGGTGGCGTTGGAGATCAGGCTGATCGCGGGCTCGTGGAACGTGATGCCGTCGATGGCGGCCCGGAAGTCGTCGTAGACCTCGGCCATCAGGGGTGAGTGGAAGGCGTGCGAGACGGCCAGCCGGTCGACGCGGGTGCCCCGCTCCTTGAGGACGGCGATGATCTCGTCGAGGGCCGCGGTGCCGCCGGAGACCACGCACTGGTCCGGGGCGTTCACCGCCGCGAGGGCCAGGTCCGGGTGGCCGGCGAGGAGGGGCTCGACGTCCTCGGCGGGCGCGGACACGGCGGCCATGCCGCCCGGTGTGCTCACCGCCTGCATCAGCCGCGCGCGGGCGGCGACCAGGGTCACGGCGTCCGGCAGGTCGAACAGGCCGGCCACGGCGGCGGCCACGACCTCCCCGATGCTGTGCCCGATGAGGACGTTGGGGCGCACGCCCCAGGACATCCACAGCTTGGCGAGCGCGTACTCCAGGGTGAACAGGGCGGGCTGGGTGTACTCGGTGCGGTCGATCGCCTCCGGGTCGGCGGCGGTGCCGAGCACCAGTTCTGCCACGGAGCGGCCCAGATGGGGGGCGAACAGCTCGTCGCACCGGTCGACGTGCTCGCGGAAGACCGGGAAACGCTCGTAGAGCGCGGCTCCCATGCCCGCGTACTGCGAGCCCTGGCCGCTGAACATGAACGCCGTCCGGCGGATGCCGGTGGGCCCCTCGTGCTTCTCCCCGGCGGCCTTGTCCAGCAGGCTCGTGAGCGCCGTGCGGTCGGTGACCGGGCCCGCGACGCGGTAGGGGTGGTGGGTCCGGGAGACGTTGGCGGTGTAGCAGAGCTCGTCCAGCCCCACGTCGGGACGCTCGTCCAGCAGCTGCCGGTAGTTCTGGGCCTGGGCACTCAGGGCGGCGGCGCTCTTGGCGGAGAGGGTGAACATCGGCACCCCGTGCGGGGGCGGGTCCGCGGGCGCCGGCCCGGCCGGGGCCGGCGCCTGCTCCAGGACCACCGCGCCGATCGTGCCCGCGAAGCCGAAGCTGTTGACGACCGCGCGCCGGACCTCGGCCTTCCAGGGTTCGCACGCGGTGGGCACGCGCACCGGGTAGAGGTCCCACGGGATGCGTCCGGACGGTGTGTCGAAGTTGAGGTGCGGGTAGATGGTCCCGGACCGCATCTGGAGCACGGTCTTGATGACGCCGACGATGCCGGCCGCCGGCTCCATGTGGCCCAGGTTGGTCTTCACCGAGCCGACGAGCAGCGGGTCGTCGCTCGTGTGCGAGTCGGCGAAGGCGTCGCCGATGGCGCCGAACTCGATGGGGTCGCCGAGCGGGGTGCCGGTGCCGTGCGCCTCGACGTACTGGATGTCCTCGGGGGCGAGACGGCCGGCGGCGAGGGCGGCGCGGATGACCTTCTCCTGGGCGGGGCCGTTGGGCACGGTCAGGCCGGCGCTGTCGCCGTCCTGGCCGACGGCCGTACCGCGCACCAGCGCGAGAACGGTGTCGCCGTCCCGGGTGGCGTCACTGAGGCGCTTGAGTACGACGACGCCGCAGCCCTCGGCGCGGGCGTACCCGTCGGCGGCCTCGTCGAAGGTCTTGCACTGCCCGTCGGGGGACAGCATCTGCGCGTTGGAGAACATCACCGAGGTGCGCGGGTGGTGCAGGGCGTTGACACCGCCGCACAGAGCGATGTCGGACTCCCCCGCGCGCAGGCCCTGCACGGCGAGGTGGAGGGCGACCAGCGAGGAGGAGCACGCGGTGTCGATGCTCATGCTCGGTCCGCGCCAGCCCAGGAAGTACGACAGCCGGCCCGACAGCGGGAACATGGTGATGCCGGATGCGAGGTTGCCTTCCAGCTCCTCGTACGGCAGTGAGTCCAGCTCCATCGAGTAGTCGATGGAGCTGGCGCCTATGTAGACGCCGCCGTTGCCGCGACGCAGCGGTGTCGGATCGATGTTGGCGTGCTCCAGGGCCTGCCAGGTCGTCTCCAGCAACATCCGCTGCTGGGGGTCCATGTACTGGGCCTCCTTGGGCGAGATGTTGAAGAAGGAGGCGTCGAACTGGTCGATGCGGTCGAGGAAGCCGCCCGCCGAGGTGTGGATCTTCCCCTTGTCCTCCGGCGAATCGGGCGTGAACGCGGCCACGTCCCACCGGTCACCCGGTATGGGGCCTATTCCGCTGCGCCCTTCACGCAGGAAGGCGTCGAACTCGTCGGGCGAGTTGCTGCCGCCGGGGAATCGCAGACCGATCCCGACGATCGCGATCGGCTCCGGCGCCTGCGCCGGCGCCCGGCTCGTCTTTTCCGTGTCGGATTCCGTACGCGGCATGGAACGACTCCTTGGGTCCTGGGCCTGATCGGTCAGCGGATGGACGGGGCGGACAGCGCGTCGGCCAGGTGGTCCACGAGGTGGTTGACCGTCGGCTCGTTGAACAGCACGTTCACGTTGATGGACAGATCCAGGAGCTGCTCCAGGCTCTGTCGTATCTCGGTCAGCCGCAGCGAGGTGAGACCCAGGTCGAAGTAGCTGATGTCGACGGGGAGGTCCTCCGACTCGGTCATGAGGAGAACGGCCTTGAACCTCTGTACGACGAGTGTCTCTATCTCGTCGGCGAGTTCGGTCCGGGGCAGTTCGCGCAGCCGCTGGGGCACGGTGATCTCGGCAGGTGGCATGGCGGTCATGCAAGCAGCGGAGGCTGACACCCCACTGACGGCGCGTGGGCCAGGTGGCTGGATCAGTCCGATGTCAGCGCCGAGTCAGATTCGGCTGCCACGATCGATTTGCTTCGAACATCAATTCCCCGAATCGTCCGCACACTCACGGAACGACCCCCACCGGAAGACCGGTAACAAGACACATTCCGATATTCGGAAAGGCTGATGATGCTTCGCGAAGCTGCGCAGGAGGAGAGTGCTCCGGCACCATCCGGATTGCAGGAGGAGAGTGCTCCGGCACCGTCCGGATTGAAGAGCTACGACCTCTACATCGCCGGCAAGGACGTCGCCGGGGACGGATGGGTCTACACCGTCAGCGGGCGGTCTCTGCTGGAAGACGTGTTCACCAGTGTGAGCCTCAAGCGCTCCCTGGAGCAGGACCCGGAGTCGGAGGCGTCCCAGCATCCCTACGTCGTGGGCCGCTGCGCCATCGCCGACGACGACGCCATCGACCTCGCCACGCAGGCCGCCGCGGCCGCCGCCCCGGACTGGGCGGCCGTCCCGCTGGAGCGGAGGATGCGGCTCGGCACCCGTTTCCGCGAGGAACTGATCAAGCACCAGGACGAGTTCCTCGAGATGCTCGTCGCCGAGTCGCACCCGGTGAAGCTGGCCCGGTGGGAGCTGAGCTGCCTCCTGCAGATCTACTCCCCCGGCAGCCTGCGCTGGTATCTGAAGCAGATGCGGGTCGAGAAGGAGTACTCGGGCCGCAAGCTGATCCTGCAGCGCCAGCCGGACGGCGTCGTCGCCTTCAACCCCCCGCAGAACGCCCCGCTGCCCAGCGCCGCGCTGAGCGTGCTGGCCCTGATGGCCGGCAACAGCGTGGTGGTCAGGGCGCCGCGCAGCATCGCGCTGAGCACCATGTGGCTGCTGCGCGACATCGTGGCCCCACTGCTCGAGGAGCTCGACGCACCCCCCGGCGTGCTCAACGCGGTGTGCAGCAACCCCAAGCAGACGATGGACCGCTGGATCGCCGACCCTCTGATCAACGACATCTTCTACATCGGCGGCAGCCAGGAGGGCCTGCGCTTCGAGCAGCGGTGCGTGGCCCACGGGAAGAAGCCGATCCTCGAGCTGGCCGGCAACGACGGCATCGTGGTGTGGAAGGACGCCGACATCAAGTGGGCCGCCGAGGCCATCACCGAGTCCTTCTACGGCTCCGGACAGATCTGCATGGTGCCCAACTACGTGCTGGCCCACCCCGACATCGCCGAGGCACTGATCGCCGAGGTGCGCGAGCAGGTCAAGGGCATCCGGCCGGGCTTCCCGGAGGAGGAGGACGTCCTCCTGTCACCGGTGCGGCGCAGCGAGCGGTTCTTCCGGCTGCTTCGGCAGGCCCTGGACAACGGCGCCTCCCTGGTCACCGGCGGCCATCGCACCGAGCTCGACGGCACACCGTCGGAGACGGGCGTCTTCCTGCAGCCCACCGTGCTCCGGGTCGACGGCCTGGACCGGGCCCGCACCTTCGACGTGGTACGCGAGGAGACGTTCTTCCCCCTCATCCCGATCGTGGTGGCCGAACGCGACAACGACGACGCCCTGCTGGAGTCCTTCCTGCGCTTCGTCAACTCCAACTCCTACGGGCTGCGCAACTCCCTGTGGTCGCGCTCCGACCACGTCATCGAGACCTTCGTCCGGCGCGTCGTCAACGGCGGGCTGCTGAAGGTCAACGACTCCCACATCGGCTTCCTGCCCTACCTGCCCAGCCACGGCGGCACCGGCCGCACCGGTGGCGCCTTCGGCGAGGCCAACTACCCGATGCTCAAGACCTCGCACGTCCAAGGGGTCAGCATCGCCCGCGACATCAGCCCCTACGACGCGGTCTTCGGCGCCTGAGCGCCCCACCCGTCGGCCTTCCGGAGGTATCCCCGTGCGTTCCCTCGATGCTGCTCGGGCCGTCTGCGAGCAATTCCACCCAGGTCTGCTCAAGGAAATCGAGCAGTTCCCCTACGCCGACCGGGAACAGCCCGGCGGCCCCGTCATCGACCTGTTCCGCATCCACGGCGGGGTCGGCCTGCTGATACCCGAGGAGTACGGCGGTCACGGAGCGGCCCCGCTGGACGCGCTGCGCGTCCAGCTGGCGCTGGGCGCCCTGTCCCCCTCGCTCGTCGCGGCCGTCTCCATGCACCACTTCACCGCGGCGATGCTCTACTCGCTCGCCGGCAAGGCGGGCCGGCTCACCGACGCGCAGACCGAACTGCTGCGGCGGATCGTGCCCGATCAGCAGGTGATGGCCTCCGGCTGGGCCGAGGGCCGCACCGAGCAGAACATCCTCACTCCCGCCGTCACGGCCCGGCCCGTCGAGGGCGGATACCTGCTCTCCGGCGCGAAGAAGCCGTGCAGCCTGTCCCGTTCGATGAGCCTGCTCACCGCGAGCATCGCCATCCACCACGAGGACGACACCGCCGAGCTGGCGCTCGCCCTGGTGCCGGCCGACGCTCCCGGGCTGTCCGTCCACCCGTTCTGGGGCAACGACCTGCTCGCCGCCGCGGAGAGCGACGAGGTGCGGCTGGCGGACGTGTTCGTGCCGGCGGACATGGTCGTACGTGCCGGGGCCGACGATCCGCACCGGCTCGACGACCTGCAGACGGCCGGCTTCGTCTGGTTCGAGATGCTGATCTCCGCCGGGTACGCGGGCGGGGCCGCCGCGCTCGTCGAGCAGGTGCTGGAGCGCGAGCGCGGCAGCGTGCAGGAACGGGCCGCCCTCGCGATCGAGATGGACGCCGCCCTGGCGCTCCTGGAAGGTGTCGCCCGGGCGATCGGCCCGGAGACGGACGAGGAGTCGGTCGCCCAGGTCCTCGTCGCCCGCTACACCGTCCAGAAGGCGCTGCCGAGGATTGCCGGGCAGGCGCTGGAGCTGCTCGGCGGGCTGGACTTCATCGTCGGTTCCGCCCACGGCCAGGCTGCCGCAGCCGTGCACGCCCTCGCCTTCCACCCTCCGGGCCGCGGTGCCGCCGCCGAGCCCCTGCTCCGCTACTTCGACGGCGGCCCGCTGGTCCTGAGCTGAGTCACCGCGCCCGCGGGCAGCGAGCAGCGGCCCCCACCACACTTGGAGTGAGAGATCCGTGACCGTCATCCAGGAAGCACCCGCCGAGACCGAGGCGGAGATCCTCGGCCTGTACCGGGCCCATCTCAGCAAGGGCCGGGCCACTCTCGCCGAGCTGTTCGGCAGCCACATGGAAACGGCGTCCGAGGGCGCCTGGCTCACCACCAGCGACGGTGAGCGCTTCCTCAACGCGGGCGGCTACGGCGTCTTCATCATGGGCGCACGCCACCCGATCGTGATGGAGGAGGTGGAGCGCCAGCTGCGGACCCATCCGACCGCGACGCGCATCCTGCTGGAGCCCACCGTGGCCCGCGCCGCCGAGGCGCTCGTCTCGGTGATGCCGGAAGGGCTGGACCGCGTGCACTTCGCCCTGTCGGGCGCCGAGGCGGTGGAGACCGGCCTCAAGCTCGCACGGGCCGGCGGCCGCAGGCGGACCGTCTCGATGCGCGGCGGCTACCACGGCAAGACGCTTGGCGCGCTGTCCGCGACCGCGAAGGACGTCTACCAGGCGCCCTTCCGGCCGCTGATCCCGGACTTCCTGCACCTCCCCTTCGGTGAGACCGACGCGCTGGAGGCGGAACTCGCGGCCCATCCGGGTGAGGTCTGCGTCATCCTCGAGCCCGTGCAGGGCGAGGGCGGTGTGATCATTCCGCCCGCGGGCTACCTCAAGCAGGTCGAGGAGCTGGTCCGCGCCCACGACGGCTTCCTGATCCTCGACGAGGTGCAGTCAGGCTTCGGCCGGCTCGGCGAGTGGTGGGGCGTCGACACCGAGGGCGTGGTGCCCGACGTGCTCCTCACCGGCAAGGCGCTCGGCGGCGGCGTGATGCCGGTCTCCGCGGCCGTGGCGACACGCAAGGCGTTCCGCCCCTTCGACAAGGACCCCTACGTCCACACCGCCACCTTCTCCGGCCAGCCGGTCCTGATGGCCGCGGTGCAGGGTGCGATCCGGGCCATGAAGGAGGAGCGCCTGGTCACCCGCGCCATGGACCTCGGTGCGCGGCTGCTGCCGAGGATCTCGGAGATCGCCTACCGCAACATCCCCGAACTCGTCGTGGACGTACGCGGCCGTGGGCTGCTCATCGGCGTGGAGCTCGTCGAGGCCGGACTGGCCGGCGAGCTGCTGATCGAGCTGTTCAACCACGGCGTCGTCGCCAACCACTCGATGAACGGCAGTTCGGTGGTGCGGTTCACCCCGCCCGCCGTGATGAGTGACACCGATGTGGAGTTCCTCCTGAACTCCTTCGACCTGGCCACACGCGACCTCGTCCGGGGCGCGGCCAAGATGCCGGAAGGCGGCAACTGACGATGCGTCATGTAGAGCTCGAAGCACTGATTCCCGCGGAGCAGGCCACGACGGTCTTCGACTCCGTACGGCGCTGGGAGCGGTACCCCGACCTGGCGCCCCACGTGAAGGCGACCACCGTGCACGCCACCTACCCGGCCGAGGACGCCAGTTCGAGCTGGGAGCTGCACTTCCGCAGCGGTCTGCTGCGCTGGACCGAGGACGACACCTTCCTGCCGGAGCTGGGTGAGATCCGCTTCGAGCAGTCCGACGGCGACTTCGACTCCTTCACCGGCACGTGGGCCATGACGCAGCTGGGTGACGACGTGGCCGTCCGTTTCGACGCCGAATTCGACTTCGGCATTCCCAGCCTGGAGGGGATCCTCGACCCGATCGCCGAACGGGTCATCAAGGAGACCGTCGCCTGGGCCCTGACCGGCCTGTTCCCCGCCGTCCGGCTCTCGGCCGGCGTCGACCTCACCGAGCCCGCCGCCATCGGCGCCTAGCACTGCCAGCAGGAGCTGACCATGGACCAGGCAAATCCTTTCGAGACACCGAGAACGTACTCGCTGCACCGCGCCGAGTACTTGGTGGGCCTCGCCGTCACCACCGGTCTGATCATCGCCCACTTCGGCGAGATCCGCTGGTGGGTCGCGATCGCCCTGTTCCTGTACATCGACCTGATCGGCTACATCCCGGGTGCCATCGCCTTCAAACGCAGCGGCGGGCGGCCGATCCCCAAGGCCTACTACGTGCTCTACAACATCATGCACAGCCTGATCACCCAGGCCGCGGTCGCGGCGCTGTGGTGCTGGCTCGTGGGGCCGGAGTGGGCGCTGCTGGTGCTGCCGTTCCACCTCTTCGGGGACCGCGGCCTGTTCGGCAACTTCATGAAGTCGTTCGCGCTGCCCTTCGAGCCGGTACGCCAGCCCGGATACCTGCGGCTCCTGGACGACCTGGGGGTGGCCCACCCCAAGCCGGCCGGCCACGCCACGGAGCCCACCCCGGTCGGCCACGTCCCGGCGCAGCCGGTCCGCCGGCCGGAGGCCGTGCGATGACCGCTGCCACCGAGGTGCGTACCCTTCGGCGTCCCGTACGCCAGGACCCGGCCGAGCGACGGCGGGCGCTGTACCACCTGGCCTCCCCCGTGTCGGTGCTCACGGTCGGCCCCCAGGAGCGGCCGCACGGCACCACGGCGAGCACCGTGACGCTGGTGTCACGGGAACCCCTGCTGGTGGGGGTCGTGCTGCGGGCGGGTTCGTCCTTCGCACGGCTCGCGGCCGCCGAGGGCAGGTTCGCGGTCAACGTGCTCAGCAGCGGTCAGGCCGATGTGGCGAGCCATTTCGCGAACAGCGACCGCCCCGACGGCAGCGCGCAGTTCGCGGGACTCGCCTGGACGGCGGACTCCTACGCGAAGGCACCGCTCCTGGCCGGGGCGCTCGCCCACTACACCTGCCGGTTCCACTCCGCACACGTGGCGGGCGACAGCGAGTTGCTGCTCGGCCACGTCGTCCGGGCCAACGCCGGTGACGCCCATCCCCTGTTCAGCTACGCCGGAGAGCTGTTCGCCGGCTCCCTGCACCCCGCGAAGGAGGCGGCCGCATCATGACCGGTTCTGTGGCACCCGAGGCCGACTGGGACAAGGCTCCCGGTCTGCTCGACGGAGCGAAGGAGCTCACCCTCGGCCCCGAGGACTGCGACCTCGCCTACTGGTTCACCTCGGTGGCGCAGGGAACGCTGCGCGACCGCGGTGAGACCGGGCACCACGTGGACGCCGTAGTGCCCGGCTTCCTGAAGGAGCCGGGTCCCCTGCGCGACGCCCTGGTGCTGGAGTTCGGGTTCCGCGGGCTTTCGGAGGAGATCGCGACGCGGCTGCTCGGCCACTACGTCGCCATCGCCCCCGGCGTCCCCGAAATGGAGTTCTACGCGACCCAGTTGATCGACGAGGCACGGCACGCCCGTGTTTTCCGCAACCACCTGGTGGAGCTGGGGGTCCCGCAGAAGACGCTCCTGAAGGACATCGACGAGATGGCCGCGGACTACCGCAAGCGGGTCCTGGACCCGGTCGTGGACTTCACCCTCGACATCGTCCGCGACCAGGCGGACTTCGCCGGCGGCGTCGCCGTGTTCGCCATCGTCATCGAGGGGGTACTCGCCCCGGCGGCGGAGCTGAGCGAGCGCAAGTGGACCCCGCTGTCACCGGCCACCGGCGAGATCTCACGCGGCACCGCCATCGACGAGATCAGGCATCTGACGGTGGCCAGCACGATTCTGCGTGACCACGTGGCCGCGCACCCCGAGTACCGGCCGCGCCTGCTGGAGATCCTGCGGGCCGGTGTGCGGCTCTGGGACGAGATCCCCGACCGTGAGTTCGTCATCCACCGCGAGGAGCTCTTCCAGGAGGGCATGGCCCAGCACGCGGACAGGATCGGCGACTACGAGATCTGGCCGGGCGTCCGGATGCTCGACACCACGCCGGAGCAGCGCTACGACATGGCCGAGCGCTGGACCGACGAGATGGCCGAGTCGCGGATGGCGTACATGGGGCTGCCGCTGGAGGCCCTCAGCAGTCCGCAGGCCGGCGCATGAGCGGGGGGCCCGCGGCGGTGGTGGCCGGGATCGGGGCGTACACGCCTCCCGGTCTGGTCACCAACGACGACCTGGCACAGCGGCTCGACACCTCCGACGCGTGGATCCGCTCACGCACCGGGATCGCCGAGCGGTATGTGGTCGCGCCCGGCACCGCGACCTCCGACCTGGCTGTCGAGGCCGGACTGCGAGCCCTCAAGTCCGCGGGCGACGAGCACGTGGGAGCGGTCGTCCTGGCCACCACCACACCCGACCAGCCGTGCCCGGCGACCGCCCCCCAGGTGGCCGCCAGGCTGGGGCTCGGGCAGGTGCCGGCGTTCGACGTGGCCGCCGTCTGCTCGGGCTTCCTGTACGGTCTCGCCACCGCGTCCGGGCTCCTCGCGGCGGGCATCGCCGACAGCGTGCTGCTGATCGCCGCCGACGCGTTCACCACGATCGTCAACCCGGAGGACCGCACCACGGCCGTCATCTTCGCGGACGGTGCGGGCGCGGTGGTGCTGCGCGCGGGCTCCGTCGGCGAACCGGGGGCCGTGGGCCCGCTGGTCCTCGGCAGCGACGGCGAGCTCAGCCATCTCATCGAGGTGCCGGCCGGCGGCTCACGCCAGCGTTCGACCGGTCCGGTGACCGACCCGGAGGACCAGTACTTCCGGATGCTCGGCCGGGACACCTACCGGCACGCGGTGGAGCGGATGACCGGAGCTTCCCAGCAGGCCACGCAGCTGGCCGGCTGGAGCATCGGGGACGTCGACCGGTTCGCGGCCCATCAGGCCAACGCCCGGATCCTCGATTCGGTCTCGGAACGCCTCGGGGTGCCGGCCGAGAGGCAGTTGACCAACATCGCCCAGGTCGGCAACACGGGTGCCGCCTCGATCCCGCTGCTGCTGTCGCAGGCCGCCGCGGACGGCCGGCTCACCGCCGGGCACCGGGTCCTGCTGACCGCGTTCGGCGGAGGCCTCTCCTGGGGTGCGACGACCCTCGTATGGCCCGAGGTCCAACCGGTCTGACGGCCCCCCGGCCGACCGGACTCCCTGTCCAGCACGCCATTCCGTACGCGTATGCGTACACCCCTCACGTACGCCGGTTTCGCGTACGCCTTCGAAAGGATCCGTCATGCTGGAGCAGCTCAAGGAAATCCTGTCCAACAAGCTCAAGGTGTCGCCCGAGGCCATCACCCCGGACGCCACCAGGGAAGACATCGAGCTGGACTCGCTGGCCGTCGTGGAGCTGTCGCTGCTGCTCAAGTCCGAACTGGACCTGGACGTCAGCGACGACGATCTCCTGGAGGCCGAGACCGTGGCTGACATGGTCCGGCTCATGGAGGACCGGAGCGCGAAGGTCTGATGGCCGGCATGGACATCGCCGTCACCGGGCTCGGCCTGGTCACCCCGGGTGGTATCGGGGTCGGGCCCAGCTGGGCGGCGGTCTGCGACGGCAGGCCGGCCGCCGCCCTCGACCCGGTACTGGCGAACAACCCCGTACGTCTTTCCTGCCGGGTCCCCGGCTTCGATCCGGATTCTCTGCTCAGCGCGCGGCGGGCTCACCGCCTGGACAGGTTCGTGCAGTTCGCACTCGTCGCAGCCCATGAGGCTGTGGCCGACGCCCGTCTCGACCCGACCACCTGGGACGGGGCGCGGGTCGGTGTGGTGCTGGGCTGCGCGGACGGTGGTCCCGGCACGGTCGAGGAGCAGCACGATGTGCTGCGGGAGCAGGGCGCCGGCCGGGTGTCCCCGCTGCTGCTGCCCATGCAGTTGCCGAACATGCTGGCCGGTCAGACGGCCATCGAGTTCGGTGCCACCGGGCCCAACCTGGTGGTGGCCACGGCCTGTGCCTCGGGCGCGACCGCCATCGGCACGGCCCGGGACCTGCTCATCCTCGGCCGCTGCGACGTGGTGCTCGCGGGCGGCAGCGAGGCGATGATCACTCCCCTGGTCATGGCCGGCTTCGCGCAGATGGGCGCGCTGTCGCGGCGTGAGGACGATCCCGCGTCGGCCTCACGTCCCTTCGACGCCGACCGGGACGGTTTCGTCGCCGGAGAGGGGGCCGGGATCCTCGTCATGGAACGCGTCGTGGACGCACGGGCCCGCGGTGCGCACGTCCACGGGCGGATCATCGGCTTCGGGGCCACCGCGGACGCCCATCACATGACGTCGCCGCACCCCGACGGCGCCGGCATCGAGGCGGCGGTCCGCGCCGCTCTCGCCGACGCCGGCGCGGACCCGGACGACGTGCAGCACGTGAACGCCCACGGCACGTCGACACCGCTCAACGACTTGGCCGAGGCACGCATGATCCAGCGGACGCTGCAGGGCGACCCGCTGGTCACCTCCACGAAGGGAGTCACCGGACACCTGCTCGGCGCGGCCGGCGCGGTCGAGGCCGCGTTCACCCTGCTGAGCGTCGAACACGAGATCATTCCGCCCACCGCGGGCCTGTGCATGCCCGACGGACGGATCGACATCAAGCTCGCCCAGTCCGCCACGTCGATGCCGATCGACCTCGCACTCAGCAACTCGTGCGGGTTCGGCGGTCAGAACACGGCGCTGGCGATCGCTCCGGCCTGAGGCCCTGAGGCCGGCACCGGCAGCACGTGTGGGGGCGGACGGCTCGGAGCCGTCCGCCCCCACAGGCCTTCCGGGGCACCCGTACCGCCACCGCTCTCCCTACCCGAGGAGTCCGTCATGCACGATCCCAGTGAACTGCTCGAAGACGGGCCGGCCGCCGTGAGGCGACTGGCCCGGCGCCGCTACGACCTCGACCTGGCCGCCCTGGAGAAGGCGATGCGCCGACGGTCCGAGGCCCAGGCCGAGGTGACCCGGTCGCGTACGGAGCTGAACCGCGTCTCGCGCACGCGCGGGCGCTCGGGACCGCCCTCCGAGAAGGAGAAGGAGGCCGCCCGTGCCCTGCGCGCGGACGTACAGCAGGCGGAGGGCGCGGCCCGGTCCGCGGGGCAGGACCTCTCCGAGCTGCTGCTCGGCATCCCCAACGTCCCCCTCGACCGGGTGCCGGACGGTGACACCGACAAGGAGGCGGTGGAGGTCCGCCGCTGGGGCACGGTGCGGCACGACGCCGACGCCCCGCACCACGCCGACATCGGCGAGTCGCTCGGCATCCTGGACGGCCCGGGTGCCGCCCGGCTCTCGGGAGCCCGCTTCAGCCTCAGCCGCGGTGCCGGGGCCCGTCTGGAGCGGGCGCTGACCGACTTCTTCCTCGACCTCCACACCCGTGAACACGGTTACACGGAGCACTCCGTGCCGTTCCTCGTGAACCGGGACACCATGACCGGCA
The DNA here is from genome assembly GCF_040630715.1 of Streptomyces sp. NPDC005752. Classification (NCBI taxonomy): domain Bacteria; kingdom Bacillati; phylum Actinomycetota; class Actinomycetes; order Kitasatosporales; family Streptomycetaceae; genus Streptomyces; species Streptomyces sp. NPDC005752. Next base: position 164,547 of record NZ_JBEXYB010000009.1, read on the forward strand.
CCGGTCAGCTCCCCAAGTTCGAGGACGACCTGTTCCGTACCCAGGTGGGTGATCGGGAGCTGTTCCTGATCCCCACCGCCGAGGTGCCGCTCACCAACCTGGTGGCCCAGCAGCTCCTGGAGGCCCGTGACCTGCCCTGCGCCTTCACCGCGCGCACCCCCTGTTTCCGCGCCGAAGCGGGGGCGTACGGGCGTGACACCCGGGGAATCCTGCGCCTGCACCAGTTCGAGAAGGTGGAGCTGGTCCGGGTCTGCGCACCTGAGGACGCGCCGGAGCAACTGGAGCTCATGGTGGGGCACGCCGAGGAATGCCTGCGCCGCCTCGGGCTCTCCCACCGCGTGGTCCTGCTGCCCGCCGGCGACCTCGGCTTCTCCGCCCGGATGACGTACGACATCGAGGTGTGGCTGCCGGGCAGCGGCGCCTACCGCGAGATCTCCTCGGTCTCCGACTGCGGCACCTTCCAGGGCCGCCGCGCGAACATCCGTCACAGGCGGGCCGACGGCCGAAAGGGCCCGGCCGCCACCCTCAACGGTTCGGCGCTGCCCGTCGGCCGCACCGTCGCCGCCCTGCTGGAACAGGGCGTGCAGGAGGACGGATCCGTCCTGCTGCCCGAGGCCCTCGCCCCGTATACCGGATTCCGCCGGATCCTGCCGGGCGGAACGACCGCGTAGCCCACGCACGCCGAGAGGGCGGGTGATCCGGGACCAGCCCGGATCACCCGCCCTCTCGGCGTGCGTTCATCACGCGCCCATCATGTGCACCCCGCCGTCGACGTGGACGATCTCGCCGGTCGTGCGCGGGAAGAAGTCCGACAGCAGGGCGACCACACCGCGCGCCGCGGGGTCCGGGTCGACGAGGTCCCAGCCGATCGGGGCCCGGTGCTGCCAGACCTCGGCGAGCTCTCCGAAGCCGGGTATCGACTTGGCGGCCATGGAGCGCAGCGGACCGGCCGCGATCAGGTTGCAGCGGACGCCCCTGCCACCCAGGTCCCGGGCGAGGTAGCGGCTGGTCGACTCGAGGGCGGCCTTGGCCACACCCATCCAGTCGTAGCGCGGCCAGGCGACCGTCGCGTCGAAGGTGAGCCCGACCACCGAACCGCCGCCTCCTTCCAGCAGGGGCAGGCACGCTGTGGTCAGGGACTTCAGCGAGTACGCCGACACGTGCACGGCCGTCGAGACGTCCGCCCAGTCGCCGTCGAGGAAGGAGAAGGCGCCCTGGGGCCCGTACGCGATGGAGTGCACGACGCCGTCGAGGCGGTCGAACCCGTCGGCGGACGCGCTGATGCGTTCCGCGAGCGTGTCCAGCTGCGTCTGGTCGGTGACGTCCAGTTCGACCACCGGAACCGGCTTGGGCAGCCGGGCTGCGATCCGCTCGATGAGGGAAAGCCGGCCGAAGCCGGTCAGCACCACCTCGGCACCCTCCTCCTGAGCGAGCCGGGCGACGTGGAAGGCGATGGACGCCTCCGTGACGACGCCCGTCACCAGGATGCGCTTGCCTGCGAGGAGTCCGCTCATGACCGCACCGCCTTCCGTGCCAGGGACCCGACCAGCGGGGAGTCGTGGTCGAGGACACCGAGACCGCCCGCGCCTCCGGGCGAGCCGAGGGTGTCGAAGAAGTCGGCGTTGGACCCGCGGTGATCGCCCAGCTCGGCCGGGACGTCGTCCTCGAAGAAGATGGCCTCCACGGGGCACACCGGTTCGCAGGCCCCGCAGTCGACGCATTCGTCGGGCTGGATGTAGAGGGCACGCCGGCCCTCGTAGATGCAGTCCACGGGGCATTCATCGATGCAGGAACGGTCCTTCACATCGACACAGGGCAGGGCGATGACATAGGTCATCGTCAACTCCTCTTCACAGTAGGTTTGTTCATCGAGTCCAGGACCTGGTCCACGGAGACTCCGGTGGTGCGCTCGCCCAGCGTGAGCACGGTGACGGCCAGTGCGGTCATCGAGGCGGCGATGACCCCGAACAGCGCGACGGGTCCGTAGGAGTCGAGAACGGGCAGCAGGACGAACGGCAGCGCGGCGGCGCTGAGTTTGGACAGCGAGTACGCCATCCCGGACGCGGTGGCCCGGATCGCCGTCGGGTACTGCTCGGAGAGATACACGTGCGACACGCTGGAGAAGACGTTGCTGCACAACGTGTACCCGAAGCCGAACGCGACGATGAGGACGGTCGAGTCGGTGAAGGCGAAGCCCATTCCGGCGGCGACCATCGCGGCTCCGGACAGCGCGACGAGAGTCTTGCGTTCGATGCGGTCGATGATCGGCAGCGACAGCGCCGAACCGACGGGGTAGCCGAGGAAGGACAGGGCGGTGAAGCCCAGACCCGCCACGATGTCGTAGCCCTTCGCCGCGAGGATCTGCGGGGCCAGGGTACCGAAGCCGTAGTAACCGACCACGGAGAGCGAGCAGAAGATCCACAGCATCACGGTGCGGCGCCTCAGCCCGCGGGCGAAGATGTCCCTCAGCCTGGTCCGCCCGGCGACGGGCGCCTCGTGCTCCACCGGCAGCGCCCCGGCCGGCCGGCCGCCAGGGATCTGGGCCTCCATCCGGGACACCAGCAGGTCGGCCTCCTCGGTACGGCCGTTCGCCGCCAGCCAGCGCGGGGATTCGATCAGCCGCCGGCGCAGCACCCACACCACGGCCGAGCCGAGTGCGCCGATCACGAACAGCCAGCGCCAGCCGTCGATCCCCAGCGGGCTCAGAGGCACCAGCCACAGGGCGGCGAAGCCGACCGCGGGCACCCCGCAGAAGGCGATCGTGTAGGCCCAGGCGATGAACCGACCGCGCTTGGCGGCGGGCAGGACATCAGCCAGGTAGCAGTCGGACAGGGCCTGTTCGGCACCGATGCCGATGCCGGCCAGGAAGCGGGTCACGATCAGCCACTCCGCGTTGGGCGAGAAGGCGCCGAGCAGGGAGAAGCCGGAGTAGATCGCGAGGTTGATCAGGAAGGCCCGCCGCCGGCCGAGCCGGTCGGCGACCCGGCCGAGCACCAGCGAGCCGATGAACTGGCCGATGAACACGGAGGCCAGGACCAGTTTGAGCGAGGTCGCTCCGAAGGTGAAGTCCTCCTGGAGCACCTTGGCGATGGTGCCCGACAGACTGTTCTCGAAGGTGTCGAAGAGCAGGCCTATCCCGACGACCGCGGTCAGGCTGCGGTGCATCGGGGTGATCGGCATACGGTCCAGGCGGACCCCGATCGTGGCGGGAGAGACGGCTCTGCTCACCGCCGTGGTGGTCTGGGACATGCGCGTGGCTCCTAGGGGCATCGAAAGGATCAGGCCGGGCGGCGGGACCCGGTGGCCCGGGACGCGGGGCGGAGGGGACGGGTCGTGGCGGGTGACACGCCCCGGCGAGGTCGTGGCCCCCGCCGCACGGCCCGGCACCATCCGGACGGCCCCCGGGGCCCGCACATGTCCGGGGCGGGGGCCGGAGCCGGATGAGGTGGTGCGGTTACGGGAACACCGGAGCCGGCCGGGACGGCGCAGAACCGGTGGAGTCACAAAGGCGGTGGAGTCAGGGAGGCGGTGAAGAGGAAGCGCCCGCCGGTCAGGCGGCACGCTCCGCGTTCCGCCTGATCTGCTCCTCGACGTCGCCGCGTCGCACCGGTGCACTGACCTCGTGCAGGAACGAGGCGACCTCGCGGTAGGAGGCCCAGAACCCCACCTCGTGGTAGGGCACGCCGCGCTCGGCGCAGTACTCCCGGGTGAGCTCGCGTGCGCGTGCCAGGTTCTTCTGCGGCATGGCGGGGAACAGGTGGTGCTCGACCTGGTAGTTGAGTCCGCCGTAGAGGAAGTCGATCAGCAGGGACGGGCGGATGTTCCGGGACGTGAGGACCTGGCGCTCCAGCCAGTCCAGGGTCTCCGCGTCACCGTCGCGGATCGCCATTCCCTTGTGGTTGGGAGCGAAGATCATCCCGAAGTAGACGCCCAGGACCGCCTGCTGGACCAGGACGAAGGCGATCGCGAGGACGGGCGACAGGACGGTGAACACCAGCGTCAGATAGATGGCCGCCCGCGCGACGAGCAGGAACGTCTCCAGCACGGGGCGCTTGGTCTTGCCCTGGGCGATGGACAGGATGGCCGTCTTCAGCATCTTGAAGGACTCCAGGACCAGCAGCGCGAAGAACAGTACGCTCTGGTAGCGAACCACGAACTTCTGCGTGCCGCGCCGGGTGGGGTACTGCTTGATGTCGAAGATGGCGGTGCGCCGGCCGATGTCCGGGTCCATGTCCAGGTGGTTGGGGTTGCTGTGGTGCCGGTTGTGGTGGTTGACCCACCAGCCGAAGCTGACACCGTTGACCAGGTTGGCGTGGAAGTACCCGATGGCGGAGGCGGCCTTCTTGCTGCGGAACATGGCCTTGTGGCCCGCGTCGTGCCACATGAAGGCGGACTGGCCGCCGCACAGGCCCATCCACAGCGCCACCGCAAGCTGCCACCACGAGTCGCCGAGTGCGAAGAACGCGGCGAACCCGAGCAGCATGAGCGTGGTGTTCAGTGCCAGGCGGCCTATGTAGTAGCGCGGATCGAGGTCGAGGAGACCCTCCGCCTTCACACGCTTGAGGAGTTCGGCGAACGTGGCCGAAGCGCCGCCGCGCTGTTTGGGAGCGGCGATGACCTGGGCTTCTTGGACGTGCGGACGCTGCATGCGTTGCTCTCCTTGGGAGAAGTGCCCGAAGCGGGCAGCGGCGCCGCTGCCCTGCGGGACGTGGCTGCGCCGGGGGTCGACAGTGCTTCCGTGGGCGTGACGGAAGGCGGGCGCCGACCGCCCGTCGGCCCGGACCGCTGGAGCACAGTGCGGTACTCCGGACCGGGCCGCCGGGCGAACGTGTGTCCAGCGTTCCGTGCTCCGCTGATGTGACACTGATACTGGGCTGATCGGACCCGGCCGCAGAAGAGGTGATCTCCTGGGGACCCGGGCCCCTTCCTCCACTCAGGCCGCGACGGTCCGGGCCTCGCGAAGCCGGACGTCGAGCTCCTGGACGATGTCGTCCGCGGCGCGGGCCACGTCCTGGTCGTCGGGGGCTCCGATGATGGCCATGAGCTGTCCGACCATGGCCTGCTGGAGGGCTTCGGTGGCCGTGGCCCCGGTGCTGTCGGTGGTCGTGGCCTCGTTGCTGTCACTCACTGTTCCGGCTCCTCGTCGTGTGATGGCGGCGGTGTGCTGGTGGTGCGTCAGAAGGCTTTGCAGGCACGGAAGACGTGCGCGAAGCCGGCGAGCGAGGCGTTCGGCCGGTCGAAGGCGACGTACTCCGGGATGAGCTCGTCAGGGGCCCACTTCTGCTTGTACGAAAGCTGGGTCTGCGCCGGGTAGAGAGCGGCTCCCTCGGCCCAGAGGGCGTGCATCAGCCACTGGAACGCCGGGCTGTGGCCATCGAGTTCATGGCTCGCGTCGAGTCCGGTGAAGGGCGTGAACCCGAAGTGCAGCCACTCCACGCCCTCGGAGCGGAACACCTCGATGGCGTGCGCGTTGATGGCCTCCATCAGCCCCGGAGAGCCCTCCGGCACACGACGGCTCAGGTCGTGCATCCAGCCGGCCCGCTCGCCGTAGACGGGCGAGTACGAGATGTACGCCACCGGGGCGCCCTCGATGGTGCCGGCGAACAGCCGGCGCTGCGCCTGAGGTTCGCCGCCGATCTGGCCCACCAGGAACTCGAGTTGGTGTGCACCGCCCTTGGAGCCGAGCCATGCCTCGTCGATCGTCGCTATCGCACCCTGCCAGTCCTCGGCGGTGACCTCCTGGATCACGAGGCCGTTGCGGTGCGCGCGGGAGATCTTGTTCCGCAACTGCATGAAGCGGGTGCCGCGCAGGGAGAACTCCGGAAGCCGCACGGCCCAGGAGGCGCCCACCTGGTTGACGGTGAAGCCGTGCCGGGCGTAGCGCTCGGCGTCGGCACGCTGGAGTTGCACGCCGACGAGCTCCAGACCCTCGTCCTTCACGTACTGACGGAAGCCGTCGAGGAGGGTGTCGTATGCGTCGGGGGCGGCGAAGGGGCCGCCGAACTGGACCGCGTAACCGCCGGTGCGGCGGTAGACGACCACTCCGTCGGTACCTGGGGTGGTGAAGGTGCTGTTGCCGCTGTTGAGCGCCAGGAAGGCGCTGGCGTTCTCGCTCTGGGTGTGTGTCCGGATCGCCTCGAAAACCGAGGTGTCGGCAGTGGTCGCGGGCATGCCCGTACCCCTTTCGGAAGGTGTTCCTTTTGGTGCGAGTAGAGCACCGACGCCACACTGAGGGGAAGACCGGAAAGGAATTCAACGACCACGTCAGGAGGATGTCAGCGTCTCATCAGAACCCCCTGCCAATGTTGTTCTCGTGAACGGCACGGGAAACCGGAAGCCGGGAACGAGGAGAGGTGCCCGGAGCGGCTTATCGGGGACCAGGAGAACATCTCGAGGTCGGGCCTCAAAACCCACGCAGGTTCGAATCCTGCCCTCTCCGCGACACGGCCGGCACCCCCGGCCACCGTCACCACCAGGAGAGGTGCCCGGAGCGGCTTATCGGGGACCAGGAGAACATCTCGAGGTCGGGCCTCAAAACCCACGCAGGTTCGAATCCTGCCCTCTCCGCG